>JBMOKH010000236.1:0-3577 GCA_049315365.1 Candidatus Nanopelagicales bacterium | reverse complement strand
CGGATCCGGGATTCCCTGTAAGAACTGCCCCTAATCAGGGATGATGCAGGTGCGATTCTGAATCATCAGTGATAAAAAAAAACGAGGTGCGAATGATTTCGCGCCTCGTTTTCAGATATAAAATGTCTGACGAATATCAGGCAGCCCGAGAGGAACGCTGTTCGCGGAAGAAGCGGGCGATGGATCGCACCACATGTTCCTGAGCTTCAGCACCTAGTTCCGGATACATCGGCAAAGCCAGTGTTTCTCTGGATGCGGCCTCAGCGATCGGGAAATCTCCTGGCCCGTGGCCCAGACTTGCAAAGCATTTCTGCAGGTGCAGCGGCACAGGATAATAGATTTCAGAACCGATTTTCTGACGACCCAAAGTCTCTTTCAGGGCATCGCGCTGGCCATCTTTGACCCTTACCACGAACTGGTTGAAGACGTGGTGGCGGCCTTCAAGCTCGTAAGGGAGGACAATAACGTCGTCGCTCACATACTTGGCAAAGAGTTCATGATATCGCTGAGCCACTTCCCGACGGCCGTTGGCCCAGTTGTCGAGGTGGCGGAGTTTCACTCTCAGAACGGATGCTTGAAGAGCGTCCAGACGTGAGTTGAACCCGACTTCGTGGTGGTAATAGCGTGGCTCCATCCCATGCACGCGAATTCTGGCCATGCGTTTGGCGAGTTCTTCATCGTGTGTGGTGATCATCCCGCCATCTCCAAATCCACCCAGATTTTTCGATGGATAGAAGCTGAAGGCGGCCACTTCGCCCAGATTACCACTGCGAAGGCCGTGGTATTCCGAGCCAATCGCCTGAGCGGAGTCTTCCAGAACTGGCAGGCCGTATTGGGCTGCCAGGCGGCGGATCGGCTCCATCTCTGAGGTTTGACCATAGAGGTGGACTGGCAGGAGAACGCGGGTGCGATTGCTGATGGCCGCTTCGATCAGGTCAGGATTGATGTTGAACGTGACTGGGTCGATATCGACAAAGACAGGCTTTGCACCGGTTCGCCAGATGGCACCGGCGGTGGCGAAAAACGAGTATGGAGTGGTGACCACTTCATCGCCAGGGCCAACTTCCCAAGCCATCAGGGGGATCAAAAGGGCATCTGATCCTGACGCACAGCCCACAGCAAAAGGGGCTTGGCAATAGGCGGCCATTTCAGCTTCGAGGCCGCTGACTTCAGGGCCCATCACGAAGGTTTGTTCACGCATCATTCGCAGAACGATGGGTTCAACCTCGTCGCGAATGGTCTCGTACTGGGCCTTTAAGTCCAATGCGGGAACCGGGCGATCGCCCCATGATTCCGGCCATTCCATGCTCAATGTGGCTTCCGACATCGCTGGCACACTCCTTTGTGCAGGCCTTTTAGATTCATGCGAAGTAGATTCCGCAAAATCCATCGGCCTTCATGTTGGGCGGTCCTTGCCCTAACGTTTCTTCTGTCAGACTTAGTATTCCATCTTTGAAAAATCGTCAAGACGAGTTTCCATTTTTACAATTTTTTGCGGAATTTTTCAAAAGTTCTGGTTGTATGACCAGCCATCGAGAACCTTGAATACCGCGAACCACTGACTCATTCACTGGTTATGTCAAGCTCGCGGACACGTTCCTGAACCAGTCTGTCCAAAAATTCGTGAGGCCCCAATGGTGGACCAAGGCGGAACTCAATTTCGGGATGCTTCTCCATCAGCTGGTCGCGGGCCTCTGCCAGATCCCTCTGGATGTGCACGCCAGCCGACAGGAAATAGGGCACCATCAGAACACGTGTGGCCCCTTTGGAAACGCATGTGGAGCCACTGGTTACGATATCAGGCTCAGCCAGTTCCAGATAGCACGGTTCGATGATTGAATACTCGTTACGCTTCAAAAGCCGCTCCGCCAGATCCACCAGTTCCCGATTGGCTTCAGCCCGGCGACTGCCGTGAGCCATCAGCAAAAGGGCAGTCGTTTGGGACGCTTGGTTTGTCGAGTCTGGCATCATCGGATTGACCATCGTTTCAGGTGAGATAGGGAAGTTCCAAAGATTTCTCCATTATAGGCAGGTTCAGGCAATCGGTGACCCCCATGCTTGTAAAAAGGCTGGGACCGTCAGAGAACTAGGCTTTGCGAGCCTTCCAGCCGAACGTCTCATACTGATAATCAAACCGGTCCGCATGGCAGGTCACCACCCCAAATGCCTCAGCATCTCCAAAGACTGGCCCCTTCCACCACATCCCACTGACGGCACCCGACTGAATATGCGTGATATGATTCACGTCTATCCGTTCGCGTACATGACCGTGCCCTGAAAGTACGAGTTTAATATTGTAGGGCTCGAATAATTTTCGCAGATCGAATCCATTAGAGATCAAAGCACCTGCTGAAACAGCTTTCTGGGGGCTTCCGACCACTTGATGCCAGGTCGAGAAAAATGGAATATGAGTGACAATGATAATGGGCTTTGATTTACCGGTCGCTTCCAGGTCGCGCCTCAGCCAATCCTTTTGCGCTTCGTCGATGAGACCAATATAGTCGGGTGAATCGCTGGCCTGGCCGATGGAGTCGAGCAAGATGAAGTGCCATCCACGGTGATCGAAGCTGCGATAGGTCTGCCCATGACCATAACGTTCTGCAAATAAACGCTTTCCGTATTGGGCGTGGGTCGGCTTGATCTGCTGGTTTTTTGACCAGCCGACCACATCGTGATTCCCGATCGTGTGATGCACCGGCAGTTCCAGGCCCTTCATGCACTCATCAAAAAGGCTCCACTGAAGGTTCATTCTGGGCTCGTCCACAGCCAGGGCGTCCATGATCAGGTCTCCACCGGTGATCACAAAATCAGGCTTTGGAGAGAGCCTGTTCACCGCCTCTATGCACTGTTTAAAACCATCAACTGCTCCAAGTTCAGGCTGGACATGCATATCGGTCAGGTGAACGAAGCGGAACGAGGGAGGTGAATTGTCGAGTGGGGTGGCTTGCAAGTGATCGGAAACTAGATGGAGGAATCCTCCAGCAGTGATTGAACTGGCTGATTGGCGAAAAAGTTCGCGGCGTTTGATCGCCATGGGACATTCTCCATGAATGGTGTTGAGTTAGGGAGTTGGATCACAAACTGGATCATACCAGATTCGTCCGGGAGACATCATTACTGAGCTCTTAAGACCGAAATGCGGATACACATCTTGAAATCATTATTGCTTTGGTATAGAGTTGTTACAGCATCAAAAACCAGTATGCAATTAAAGGTGGGGGCCTTAACGCATGTTGCAGACAAAGCGCAAGGCTTTCACATTGATCGAACTTCTTGTCGTCATCTCGATTATTTCTGTATTGATTGCGTTGCTACTGCCTGCTGTTCAGTCGGCCAGGGAATCAGCCCGTCGAGCTTCGTGTATCAATAATTTGAAGCAGATCGGTCTGGGGCTTCACAATTTTGAAAACACCAATCATTTTTTCCCGCCCGCTTTTGCGTTCCCGACAGCCAATCTTCCCGCCCCAGTTCAGGCCCGATATCATAATCCTCCACCTTCTGGTTTGGGGTACCCACGTTTACTAGCAGATTTTGGATCCAATTGGGCCTCGAAATCTACAATGAGTAATATGATTGT
>JBMOKH010000235.1:0-3596 GCA_049315365.1 Candidatus Nanopelagicales bacterium | reverse complement strand
TCGAGAGGTTGACGATCCGGCCCCAGCCAGACTCGATCATGTGACGCTGGGCCGCCCGGCTCATGAGGAAGGCCCCCCGCAGATGGACGCCCATCACCGCGTCCCAGTCATCGACCGTCATCTTGAACAGGAGATTGTCTCGCAGGATGCCGGCATTGTTCACGAGGACGAGAGGCGGGCCCATCTCCCGCGAGATCGCCTGCACGGCCGCCTCGACGCTCGCCTCGTCGGAGACGTCGGCGGCGAATCCCTGCGCGGTGCCACCCTCGGCCACGATCTCGTCGACGACGGCCCGGCAGGCATTTGCCTCGAGGTCGATGATCGCCACGGCGTGGCCCTCGCGGCTCAGGCGACGGGCGACGCTGGCGCCGATCCCGCGTGCTGCGCCAGTCACGATGACCGTGCGGGGGGTGTCACTCATCTCGCTCCTCCGTCTGACTGTTGGCCCTGAAACTGCTCGTCGGCCCTGAAACTACTCATCAGAAACGTAGACGACGCGTCCGGTCGTCGAGCCGTCGGCCAATCGCTGGATTCCCCCGGCGACGTCGCCGAGCGCGAGCCGCTCGCTCACGAGCGGGCGAAGGGTGCCGGCGTCAGCCATCGCGGTCAAGATCACCTGGCAGGCATCGACGGCGGCCGGGTCCTTCTCGTTGTAGTAGCCCCAGTGCAGGCCGAGGATCGCGTAGTTCTTCACGAGCGCGTGGTTCAGGGCCGCGCTCTGGACCTCGCCGCCCGCGAATCCGACGACGATGATCCGGCCCTCGAAGGCAATGCACTTGGTCGAGCGCTGGTATGAATCCCCACCGACCGGGTCGAACACCACATCGGCGCCGCGTCCGTCCGTGAACTCCTTCACGGACGCGACGAAATCCTCGCTCAGCCGGTCGATCACCAGATCGGCTCCGAGCGAGCGGGCCACCTCCGCCTTCTCCTGGCCTCCGACGACCCCGATCACCCGGGCACCCGCGGCCTTGCCGAGCTGCACGGCCGCGCTGCCGACCCCGCCTGCCGCGGCATGGACGAGCAGAGTCTCGCCCGGCTGCAGGTTCGCACGGCGATGGAGGGCGAACCAGCCGGTCTGGTAGCCGAGGTAGAAGGCTGCCGCCTCGGCGTCATCGAGCGAGGAGGGCGCCGCGTAGGTGGTCGCCTCGTTCATGATCGCGAGTTCGGCGAAGCCGCCGTGGGGCAGGACGGAGGCGCCAATGACCCGGTCGCCGATGGCAAACCGGCTCACTGCCTCACCGAGGGCGATCACCTCGCCGCACAGCTCGACGCCGGGGGTGAAGGGCATCGCAGGGCGCACCTGGTACATCCCGCGGCACATGAGGACATCGGGGAAGTTCGCGGCCGAGGCCCGTACCCGCACGAGGATCTGCCCCGGGTTAGGCACGGGGTCCGGCGCCTCACGCAACTGCAGCACGTCGATCGGCTCACCGAGCTCAAGAACTTGCCAGGCCAGCATCAGCCCACGCTCCCCTCATCGACCTTGCGCTGGATGCGCCGCATGGATCCGAGCCAGCGATCAGTGTGGGCGGCCCTGCTCACGTAGTACTCGCGGACCTCCGGGTGGGGAAGGATGAGAAATTCGCCCTCCTGCAAGCCCTGCCAGACCGACTCGGCAACCTGCTCGGGGCTCAGCGCGCCGTCGCGGGTGAGGAGCTCCTTGAACATCCCGGCCCCGTCGAGCATCCGGGTCGTGACTCCCTGCGGGCAGATGGCCTGCACGGTAATGCCGCGATGACCGTAGGTGATCGAGAGCCACTCGGCGAAGCCCACGGCCGCGTGCTTGCTCACCGAGTAGGGGGCATTGCCCACCGTGGCGAGGAGCCCGGCGGCCGACGCCGTGACGACGAAGCGGCCGCCCCCCTTCTCTAGCCACGAGGGCACAAGCAGGCGGGCTGCCCGGACATGCGCCATGACGTTCACCTCGAGCGCGGTCGCCCACGCCTCCTCGGTGCTGTCGAGCCCGACGCCGATGGCCGTGCCGGCGTTCGCGAAGAAGATGTCGATGTCACCGAGGTGCGCTTGGGCCGCAGCGATGAGTGCCTCGACCCCCTCCTCGCTCGCGGCATCGCCCGGGATCGCGAATCCGCCCACGGCAGCGGCAGCCTCATGGGCCTCGTCGGCGTCAAGATCGTTGACGACGACGCGCGCGCCTTCCTCGGCGAGCTTCACAGCAATGGCAAGGCCGATGCCCCGCCCGGCACCGGTGACGACGACACCCTGATCGCGAACATCGAGAAGGGCCACCGTCACAGGCCCCCGGTCAGCGTGAGCCCACCATCGATGACGATCGTCTGGCCGGTGATCCACGCGGCATCCGGCGAGAGGAGGAAGGCGACGACGGATCCGATGTCCTGCGGCTCGCCGAGCCTCTTCAGCGGATAGCCGGCGGCGACGTCATCCTCTCGGCCTTCGAAGAGCGGGGCCGCGAACGCGGTCTTCACGACGGCTGGCGCCACGGCATTGACCCGCACGCCGGGTGCGAGCTCGACGGCGAGCTCCTCGGTGATGTGGCAGAGCATCGACTTGCTCGCCCCGTAGAACCCGATGCCGGGCGCGGGTCTCAGCCCTGCGACAGACGAGACATTGACGACGGCCCCGCCGTGCTCGGCCATCCACGCCCGGTGGGCCCGCTGGATCCATGACAGCGCCGCGAGGCAGTTCACCTCGACGATCTTGCGGGCGGCTGCGAGGTCGAGATCGATCATCCGGCCGAAGACCGGGTTGATCCCGGTGTTGTTCACGAGCAGGTCGATGCTCCCGAACGCATCGAGGGTCGCGCGGATCGTCTCGTCCTGGTGGGCCTCGTCGTCGCTCTTCCCGGCGACCGCCAGGGCATGGGCGGCGCCGCCCAGCGAGGACACGGCCTCCGCGAGGGCCTCGGGCTTGCGCGCGGTGATCGTCACCCGCGCACCCTCGTCGACGAGCCGCTCCGCGATTGCCAGCCCGATGCCACGACTGGCCCCGGTGACGATCGCGACCTTTCCGTTCAACCTGCCCACGATTCGTCCAGCCTCTCAGGATGTAGGGGCGCCATCTTGGCTACCGCCGGGCCCTACTTTGTCATCGTTGGAGCCCGCGCGCGAGGAGTGCCGAGAATTCGATGATCCCTTCATGCTTCCGCGGACGGATCCGCCGTTGCCCTGTGATACTCCATCCCATGGCCACGGACCCGACGGAACTCGCCCTGCGCACCAACCTTGCCGCCTGCTATCGGCTCATGGCCCTCTACGGCTGGGATGACCTCGTCTTCACGCACATCTCCGTCCGGGTGCCGGGCCCTGACCACGCCTTCCTCATCAATCCCTACGGGATGCTGTTCGAGGAGATCACGGCGAGCAGCCTCATCAAGGTCGACGGCGACGGCACGAAGCTCGAGCCGAGCGACTACCCGGTGAATCCCGCCGGATTCGTCATCCACAGCGCGATCCACGCCGCCCGCGAGGACGTCTCGTGCGTTCTGCACAGCCACACTTCCGCCGGCGTGGCCGTCAGCGCCCAGGCCGGCGGGCTCCTCCCCACCTCGCAGCAGGCGACGGTCGCGCTCGCGTCGATCGGCTATCACGACTACGAGGGGATCGCCCTCCTCGATG
>JBMOKH010000234.1:0-3654 GCA_049315365.1 Candidatus Nanopelagicales bacterium | reverse complement strand
GGACTCGGCCGTGAACCGTGGATCGGTCATTGCCAGCCCCGATACCTTGCACGTCACGTTCGGCGCCTCCGCAAGGGTCCGCATCCCCGCTGCCCAGTTGCCGAAGTACACATCGTCGCGGCTGCGCGGGAAGCCGATGTGCTGCAGTACTACCGTCAAGTCAGGATGTCGCATCGCCATATCCCGCGCGGCGGCCATGTTGGGCCACTCGCAGTCGAGGTCGAAGACCAGACCGCGCTCGGCGAGTACATCGAGCGACGCCTCGAACTGCGGAATCATCTCACCTGACGCGAGCATCGGCTCCGATCGGAAGTCCCGGATCCCGACGAAGTACGGTGACTCGCAGTGGCCGTCAAGCTGGCGCATGGCGTTATCGCTGCCCAGATCCGCGTCACCGATGATGGTGAAGGGAACCGGAGCAGTTTCCCGCATCCGGGTGAGCCACACGGTCTCCTTGACAGGGTCATCTGATCCGATGGCAGCCTGTACATGGACGAAGCCGCTGATGTCGGCAAAGCGCGCCTCAGCCCACAAGGATTCGATGTCGTAGCCGAGCATCTTGATAGCGTCGATGTTGCCGAGGACGGGGTGATCGGCGTCCTTGGCAAGCCATACCCAGTCGAGGCCCGGATCCGGATTCCTCATGTTCCAGAAGTGCACGTGGGTGTCGATGATGGGATCGCGGGACATGGTCTTCCTCCTTTAGGCCGATTCGATTACTGCTATTGGCGCTCCCGTGGAGATCTCGTCGTCGACCGCGACCAACTGCTCCACGAAGGTCCCGGCCACGGGTGTTGGGACCTCGACGACGGCCTTGTCGGTCTCGACCCGCATGATGGGATCGCCCGCGGCAACCACGGCTCCCGGCTCAACCACCCATTCGGACACCACGAACTCATCAACGGTGTCCGCGGCGCGCGGCATCTTCACCGTCATCCTCATGACTGGGTTCCCGAGGGGGCGTAGATGTTGTTGAACATGGCTTCGACACCGGGGGCGGGTAGCAGTTCTACTTCGGCAACGACGCTACCCAGGTGCTCGCGAACCTCAGACTCCAGGGCGTCGAGCCGCGCGGCATCCGCCGTGCCCGCAGCCAGGATGGAGTTGCGGGTGACGAGAAGAGGATCCCGGGTACGCCAGTGGTCCAGTTCGCCCTCAGGTCGGTACGGGGCCGTATCCGCGCGCGAGTGGCCCGCGAAGCGGTAGGTCTTGGCCTCGATCAGGCTCGGTCCACCTCCGGCGCGCGCCCGCGCGACCGCCGCGCCGATCGTGGCCTGCACGGCACCGATGTCCATCCCGTCGACGACCTCGCCGGGGATCCCGTAGGAGGTGGCCCGCACATACAGGTCCTCGATCGGCGTGGTCAGGTTGATGCGTGAGTACTCGCCGTAGACGTTATTGTCCAGCACGAACACGACCGGTAGCTTCCACACTGCCGCGAGGTTGAGGGCCTCGTGGAAGGCCCCGATGTTGGTGGCGCCGTCGCCGAATACAGCGACCGCCACGGAGTCTTCGTCCCTGTTCTGGTACGCGAGCGCTGCGCCGGCGGCGACGGGCATGCCTGCGCCGATGATGGCGAAAGTGGGGAGGAGTCCTACCGACATGTCACACAGGTGCATCGACCCGCCGACGCCTCCCGTGCAACCCTCGGCACGGCCCATGATCTCCGCCAGGACGGTTCGAGGCGTCATCCCAAGAGCGAGGGCAACCCCATGACCGCGGTAGGTGGCCGTCACGGCGTCCGTTGGGCGCAGCACCGTTGCCAGACCGACGGCGAGAGCCTCCTGCCCGATGCACAGGTGTGTTGTGCCGTGGATCGTGCCGGCCGCGAACAGGCCATTGACGCGTTCCTCGAGATCACGGATCTCGACCATGCGGGCGTACTGCTCAACGGGATCCCCCGCCAGGGCAAGCCGCCGCTCGAGTGCGGTTCGGGTGTCAAAGGTCATCGGGCAATCCCCTCACGGATCCACCAGGGCTCGGGAACCAGCCCTGTGCGGAGATATTCGGTCACTTGAGTCGAGATCTCAGCGGGTCCCGGCAGGTATCGGGCCTCAAGATCCTTGGCGTACGGCACGGGGACATCTGGCGCAGTGATTCGGAATGGAGCGGCCTTGAGCGAGCCGAATGCACGGCTCGTCACCGTAGCCAGGATTTCGCTGCCCCATCCTCCAGCCGCCGGCGACTCCTCGACAACCACAAGCCGCCCGGTCTTCAGCACCGAGTCGAGTACTGCCTGAACGTCCCAGGGCACCAGCGTCAGCAGATCGACGATCTCGACGTCAAGGTCCGCCGCCTCCGCTGCTGCCAGGGCCGTCCCCGTCGTCTGTCCGAGCGTCACCAGCGTCGCGGCCGAGCCAGTGCGAACAACGCGCGCCTTGCCGATCTCGAGGATTCCCTCCTCCCCGGTCACGACCTCACCACGCTGTGCGTAGAGAGGCCGCGGCTCCAACACGATGACCGGGTCGGGATCGCGAACAGCGGCGCGCATCAGCCCGTATGCCGTCTGCGGGTCGCTCGGTGAGACGACTTTCAGGCCCGGAGTGGCGCTCACCCAGTTCTCGAGGGTCTGGCTGTGCTGGCATCCGAATCCCAAGCCGCTTCCCACGGAGGCCCGAACAACCATCGGACAGGTCACCTGCCCGTTGCTGAGATACCTGAACTTGGCTGCCTCAGTCACCAGCGCGTCCAAGGCGACTCCGAGAAACTCCACGAACATGATCTCCACCACCGGACGCAGGCCCAGTGCGGACGCACCTACTGCTGCGCCCGTGAACCCCATCTCAGAGATGGGCGTATCCCGGACGCGCTTGGGACCGAACTCCGCAAGAAGGCCATCGGAGGTCTTGAACGGGCCACCCGCGGCGGCGATGTCCTCCCCCATGATCATCACGGAGTCGTCCGCCCGCATCTCGTCCGCCAAGGCCGCGGTGATGGCCTGGTTCATCCTCATTTTCGCCACGTGCTGGCCTTCCTTCTTCGTGTGACGTTCGACTGGCCCACCCCCCCCAACTGGGTAGGTCAGTCGAACGAGATCCGATAATTCGCGATGTAATCCTCGTCGAGATCCCATCCGAGTCCGGGACGATCGGTCAACGTGATGCGCCCGTCCTTCAGTGCCGGCCGGTTCGCGATCAGGTTGTGCCAGATGGGGTCGCGCTGCGGATGGAAGTACTCGAGGTACGTGCCGTGGGGAATCGACGCCAGCAGATGCGCGGCGACGTGGGCCTCCTCATGATGGGCCATCCGCACGTCGTAGACGGTCGCCAATCCGGCCACCCGGCGCCACTCCGTGGGTCCACCTGACCAGGAGCTGTCGAAGTTGCAGAAGTCAACCGAGCCGGTCTCCATCAGGTCACGGCAACCGGCGGCGGAGAACTCGCTCTGACCAGCGCATACGGGCACGCCGCCCCCGAGCCGCACGTCCCGCATGGCCCGCCGATCGTTCTGCCACTGGCAGGGCTCCTCGAACCACAAGAGGTTGCAGTCCTCGACCAGTTGTGCGAAGCGAATGGCCTGGGCCGGCGTCCAGCCTTGATTGGCGTCAACAGCCAGGGCGAAGTCGTCGCCCGCAGCGCGTCGGGCCTCCCGAAGGCGGACGGCGTCCTCCTCGGGGCTGAGACCCCCAACCTTGAACTTCATCCCAGCGAACTG
>JBMOKH010000233.1:0-3665 GCA_049315365.1 Candidatus Nanopelagicales bacterium | reverse complement strand
GCGCCCGATGACGCTGCTCGGTCCGACCGGTCCCGGCGATCACCTCATCGACAAGGTCCGGCGGGAACACCCGCGTCAGCACCCCCACCGACACCAGGTCGGACAGGCGACGATCGGACTCCGGCTTCCGCCACCCAGCACGAGGCATGGCACCAAACTCCACCCATGTCGTACTAACTGAACGGTATTGCGGCTAGCGAAAGGCTCCCCGCGGTCGTAGGCCTCCCGTCGCGAGGGCGCGGTGTAGTCGGGCCGTCATTGGAGGTTGGGTCCACTGATCACGCCGTCCTTGGCGAGTTGCGCAATGCGGCTGGCGTCATATCCGAGAAGATCCGTGAGTACGGTTCGTGTGTCGGCGCCAAGGGCTGGCGCCGGAAGGCGTACTTGTGGCTCATCTCCGACGCGCAACGGCGAGGCAGCGTGCGTGACGTCTCCAAAGGCAGGGTGGGTGAGGGTGAAGATCGACTCGCGCGCCACGACCTGAGGGTCGTGCAGGGCTTCTCCGATCGAGTTGATCGGCGCGCAGGGGACACCCGCATCGGCAAGGACCGTCAGCCAGTGCTGTGTGGACTCCTGGGCAAAGGCAGCATCGAGTTCGCGGATCAGGCTCGCCTTGTTTGCGAGGCGGTCATCGAAGGTCGCGTACCGTGGATCATTGGTGAGGTCGCTCCTTCCGAGCGCATCGGCCATGCGTGTCCAGAACTTCTCCTTCGAGCCCCCCGCAACGATCCAGCCATCGGCTGTCGGGAAGTTCTGGAATGGAACCATCGTTGGGTGCCCTGAGCGCTCAACCCGCTGAGGCTCGTAGCCTTCCGTTCCGGCCCACGCGACAAGGTAGTTGAGCATCGAGAGGGCTGCCTCCAGCAGCGAGATGTCGCAGTCGCAGCCGACGCCGTCTCTTCTCGCCTGATGGAGGCCCGTCATGAGCGCCAAGGCGGCGGCGTACCCGGCGGCGAAGTCGACCGCGGAGAGGCCGGTCTTGGACGGGGGGCCCTCTGGCTCACCGGTGATGCTCATCCAACCGGTTAGTCCCTGGACCATGTAGTCGAAGCCGGGGTGCGCTGCCATCGGGCCGGTCATGCCGTACCCGCTGAGGGAGCAGCACACGATGGCCGGGTTGACTTCTGAGAGATCGGAATAGGTGATTCCGAGGCGGGTAGGCACGTCACCCCGCAGGTTCGAGAAGACGGCATCGCTGGTCCGTACCAGGTCCTCGAACACCTCTCGGCCTTCCGGCCGACGAAGGTCCAAGCAGATGGATCTCTTGCTCCGGTTGAGCGACTGGAAGAACAGGCTGTCGCCGTCGGTCCTGTACGGCGGCACATGCCGGCCGATGTCACCGTCTGGCCACTGCTCCACCTTGATCACCTCGGCTCCGAGTTCGGCGAGGTGCAGTGTGGCGAAGGGACCGGCCCCGTACTGCTCGAGGGAGACTATGCGGACATCCTGAAGGACCGGTCTCATGCGAGGACTCCCCTTGTGCTCAGCGTGCTCATGCGACAGAATATGGAAACGATACCAGTAACGTTGTGAGAACGGAGAACCCATGTCGACCATCGAGCGCATCGAGACGATCCCCCTGACGGTGCCCCTCAAGCACCTCTACAAGGGCAGCTACTACAAGATGCGCAATAGGTGCACGATCATCACCAGGATCTACACGTCGGACGGTGTAGTCGGCGAGGCCTATAACGCCGATTCGGACGAGGAGCAGGCGGAGATCCTAAGCATCATCCACGAGGAGATCGCCCCCAGAGTCCACGGACTGGACGTCCGGCAGGTCGAGCGCTGCTGGGAGGCCATGCTCCCCGTGACGTTCGATCAGCTGAGGGATCGTCGCCTGCCGATGCAGGCCATTGCCTGCGTGGACAGTGCGATCTGGGACGCCGTCGGCAAACTGGCTGGGGAGCCACTCTGGCGGCTGTGGGGAGGGTATCGAGACCGAATACCGATGATTGGCATCGGAGGCTATTACGGGTCGAGTGAGCAAGACCTGGAGAGAGAACTCGGCTTCTTCAAGGACGAGCAGGGCATGGTCGGGATGAAGTTCAAGATCGGTGCCAAGCCGCCCGCCGAGGATGCGGCCAGACTGCGGCAGGCGAAGGACATCGTTGGCCCCGACTTCCTCTTCGTGGTCGATGCCAACCAGGGGTATCGAGTCGACGAGGCTCTGGCCTTCCTCGTTGCGCTGGATGACGACATTGCCCTGCGATGGTTCGAGGAGCCGACGCGATGGCACGCTGACTGGCGTGGGCTCCGCGATGTTCGACTCAGAGGCAACGTCAATGTGGCAGCTGGCCAGAGCGAGATCTCCCGGGTCGGCATGCGCGAAATGTTCGTGAACGGTGCAGTTGATGTCTGCAACTACGACGCGTCATGGGGGGGAGGTCCGACAGAGTGGAGGCGGGTGGCCGCCCTCGCCGGCGCGTTCGAGGTTCAGCTCGGACACCACGAAGAGGCTCAGGTCGCGTCGCATCTGCTGGCGTCTGTTCCTCATGGGACCTATGTGGAGGCATTCTCGCCCACTCGCGACCCGATCTTCTGGGGTCTGCTCGCCAACCGGCCGAGTCTGCAGGACGGCGAGTTCGTCTTGCCGAAGGAGCCAGGGTTCGGCTGGGTGTTGGACGAGGACTTCATCGCCCAGCACAGAACTGACCGCGCCTAGCCCCAATGCCGTTCAGTTAGAGGGGTGAATGTGGTATCCGGGTGGGTGCTGGGGTTGGGGCCAGGTGGCGTGGTGAGCGCGCTTGACGTTCCATCGGGGCATCTTGCGCTTGATCACTCGTGGTGCGGAGCGTTGCCGTCGGGCGGGGTTGAGGCGTCCGAGGAGGCGTTGGAGGAAGAACGGCCAGCCGGGGCTGTCGCGGTCGTGGGGGTTAGGGGGGGAAGAGCACCCGGGTGGGCGAGGGTCTGCCTGGTGATCCGCAGCGCGGCGACGAAGCTGACGCGGTCGGGGTCGTGGCCGGAGTGGGCGGCGGCCTGGGCCATGAGGGACCGGATCGCGTAGTGGCAGCACAGGTGTCCCCAGATCTCCTGCAGGACGAGGTCGGGCGACTTCGAGCGCAGCACGGTCCGCGGTCCGCGCTGGTGGGTCTTCAGTTCGTCGAAGGTCGACTCGATCTCCCAGCGTTGTGCGTAGGCCGCGGCGAGGTCGGTCGCGGTGGCCTCGGCGGGGTCCAGCAGCGTGGTAAGGAGTCCGCCGGGCGTGCCTTCGTATCGGTATTCCCTCAGCAGCCGGACCGCCGCTAGTCGGCCCGGATTCTGCGTGACGTATCCCGCGCTCAGCATCCATTCAGTTCGATTGAGCGCTTCCTCGAGGGTGGTGATCATTGCTCCGACGGTGCTGGCCTGCCTTCGAGCCGCACACGGCGCGGGCCGCGCAATGGAAGTGCACAAGCCATCACGCCGTGAATCGACCGCACCCCCAGCGGTCGGTGGGTCCGCTTGGCCGGGATCATCCCGTGCGATCGCGGGGCTGGAGGCTGAGCCCGGGCACGATCGACGAGTACCGGGTGGCCTGCAGGAATCCTGCCGGCGCGAGCGGGGCCATTGTGCTTTCCCTCACTCCGAAGCACGCGACCGCAACGCCCGAGCCCGCGGAGCCGGCGCCTTCCACCACATGCATTCCACGTCGATCCCGTAGTCGTCCCCCGCTGGGAATCTGG
>JBMOKH010000232.1:0-3670 GCA_049315365.1 Candidatus Nanopelagicales bacterium | reverse complement strand
GAGATCGCCAACCTCAGCAATCAGTCCGTGCGCTACGACATTGCCTACAACGCCGCCCACGACATCGGCGAATCCCTTCTGGCTGCCCTCGGCTACCGCACCTCATCCGGTGCGGGACAGCACGCGGCTGTGGGCCTGTTCCTCGAAGCCGTCTGCAAGGGAACCGATGCAGTCGAAGCAGCGAAAAGATTCGATCGGCTGCGCAACACCAGAAACCAACTGCGCTACGCAGCTGCACCCATCGGCAGGGCCCAGGCCGACCTCGCAACAACCACAGCTGCATCCCTTCTCGCGTATGCGCACGAGGTCATGGTTCGTTCCGACTCCTAGGAAAGCGCGTGATCCCGACTCGGTCCGCCAGCCCAACCGTGGATTCTCATGGCGATTGACTGGGACTCATCCGTAACACCGGCGTAGAACCGCCGGACAGTCTCGGAGTCCTCCCACGAACCCTGCCGCAAGAGAACGTCTTCTGGGTACTTGCACTAGTGGATTGTCGTGTTGGCATAGCGGTCGCGCAGAGCGTGCAGGGTGAAACGGTCGCGTCGCCGACGCCCAGGTGCACCGCCAGCAGCCTCGTCGACCAGTGGGTCACGCCCACGGAATCCGGCGGTGGGCTCAGGGTCGCGGCGACGATCGCGTCCTCGTCCACGTACGCAGGCCGTCCAGACCGGGCCACGTCCTCCAGGCCAGCAAGCCCCTCCGCCGCGTAGCGATCCCGCCACTGGATCACCGTCGGCCGCGACACCCCGACCCTGCGGGACACCTCGCTCGTGCCATCCCCGTCCGCCGACGCCAGCAGGATCCGCGCCCGCATCACCAGCCCCGCGCGGATCGCAGTCGACCGCGACCACGCCGTCAGCGTCGCGCGATCCTCATCGGACACCCGCAGTGAATGCATCATCAGGGACATGACACATCAGCCCAGCAAGAAACGCTACTTTGAAGCAACTAATGACGCGAGACACAAGACGTCCACCTGGGTGAACAGGCCATCGTCGAGCCACTGCCGCAACTGGCCGTGCACGTCGAAATCCTTGTCTATCTCCACGGCAGTTCGCAGCGCCGAGCCAAGGTCCCCGCCTTCAGCCAGCTGGGCCAAGGCAGCATGGTTGGCAGGTGAAAGCGGCAAGACCGATGCCTTCCAGCGCGGCCGCAGGATGAGCGCGTGACTTGCCTCGTCCAAGCGCTCCGGAAAGCCGACGTCATCGTCTTCCTGATGGGCACGCCATACCTGCACCACGGACCATTCCGATTCGAAGAGGATGCAGGCTGGGTGAAACCGCAACCGAGCAATCGCCATGCGCTCAGGTGGCAGTTCGATCACGGCGGTCGATGAAACGGGCCTGGCTGAGTTGGCGTAGTGGGCGCGGTGGAGCGCCCACTCAAGGCGCGCCATGTCAGGAAAATACGGGTAGTCGGCCACGTGAGGAAAGCCCGCAAGGAAGTCGGCGAAACCTGCACCGAACTCGTTCAAGTCCGCGCTGCCCGAGGGTACGGCGGTGCCGAATGCCCGGCTAAGCCCTCCGAAGAATTCGTCGCCGACGAGCATCTGCATGACCGGGTATGCGGCCGCCAGCGCCCTCTCCCACATGGCGAACTGATTGCCTCGGTAGAGGGCGAGTCGATGTTCGCCATGCTCACCATTGAACTGGCGGAGTGCTCGATTCGATTGGCTGCCGTCAAAGAGGGCTGCGGCGAAGTCCTCCTGGGCCGCGGCGAGACCGGCGATCGCGGGGCCATCGACACCGACCGGGGCGATGCGCGCGTTCGACGACGACGCCTCGGATTCGACGCGCTCCTGGGGACTCAATCCCTCAGCCACGCGGCGCGCACGTTCGGCCTCGCCGAGCAGCACCTCGAGCGGCGGCAGATCGGTGTCCCATTCGACGAGGGTGGGCAGCTGTCCGAACCGTCGAATTGCCGCCTCGTACAGCTGCCAGACGGGATCGGCGACGGTATCGCCGTGATGGTCGATGACCGCTTGCGGTGTGACGAAGTGTCCGCCGAGGTGAATCTCGCCGACACTGCCAACGGCCATCTGCTGAAGTGCGGTGAGGGCATCCTCTCCGTGATTGCACTGGTTGACGTAGAGGTTGTTCACGTCCAGCAGCAGGCCGCATCCGCTCCGCGCCGCGAGTGTGGCCATGAACTGCGCCTCGCTCATCGAGTCCTGATGAAAACGGACGTACGTCGACACGTTCTCGATGAGCAGTTGGCGGTTGAGGCGCTCCTGCACCCGTTGGACGCGCTCGCACATGAGGCTCAGGGCCGCATCGTCCAAGACGAGCGGGAGCAGGTCGTTGAGCTGTCGTCCGCTGATGGCACCCCACGACAGGTGCTCCGAGACGAGCGCCGGCTCAACGCGGTGAACGAGGCTTCGCACCCGCTCCAGGTGCTCCTCGGAGAATCCGCGCGCCGACCCGAGGCCCAAGCCGACACCGTGCAGGCTGAACGGATAGTCCGCACTCAGCTCCTCCAGCACGTGCCAGTCCCAGCCCGCCTGGTCAAGGTAGTTCTCGGTATGGACTTCGAGCCAGTCGACGTGCGGTCGATACTCGATGAATTCGCGGTAGTGGAGCGCCCGCAGGCCGATGCCGAAGCCGAGCTGGGGCGCCGCCGCCGGCATATCAACTGTTGGCACTGATCGGGATCTGCGCAGGGCCGGCGGGACTACTTGGACTTCCCCGTGGCACCTGGCGTGAACCGATTCTTGCCGCCCAACCCCACGCACGTTCCCTTGGCAACGTACTTCCAATCGCCCGGGTCAGCTTCGGCTTTTGCCTGACCGGCACACGAATGAACGCCAGAGGCCAAGGCGCAGTCATTCTGGCCGACCTTGGCTATGCCGTAGCACTTCTCCTTATCGGCAGAAAAAACCTGACCGGCGCCTTTGGCACCGAGAGCACGAGCCCCCGTTGACGACGGGGTCGCACTCGGGCTGCCTCCCGCAACGGAGGGAGAAGCGGTGGCCGGGCTCGCTGGGCCGGCGCCAGAACCTGCCGAGGTGGCAGTGCTCGCGCCGGGACTGGCGGAGCATGCGGCGAGCGGAGCCGCCATGGCTACTGACGCGATGAGCATTGTCATGGACTTCGAAATCTCCACGGCCGAACCTTCCTTCGAAGAAGGCGGCTCGACCGGCAATCGCATCCGAGTCCACCAAACGAGTACACGCATCGATATGCAGACGCACCTTTGCTGGCACGGTGTGATTCGGCAAGCCATGGGTCTCGAATCCGGCCTTCAAGAGAAAAGTGGGGGGCCAGTACCCCATGTACCGAGGATCCACACGAGATGCGACGTGTGCGATTGCTCGCCGATCAGGAAGGTGACAGCGATGGCGAGCAAGCCAGTTGCCTCTCGAGTCGACGCCGCGGGCCGACAAGCCCCGGCACGCTCGCCCCGGCGACTACTGGGGATATACCGCCGTGTCGGGGACCGACAACTCAATCGAAACGGCGTCGATGGCCGGGGTCTGGCCTCCGAGCCCCCCGGATCATCGTCGCGTCGTTGTACTTCATGAGGCCGAGCCAGGAGCGGTTCGCGTCGCCGGGTGCGCCGGCGAGCAGGGCATCCGGGTCGTTCAGCATCCAGGTATGCACCGCGACCCAGGGCCGGCCGCCGGACTGCGGAACCCGGGCGCTCATCGCTGCGCCCCGGCGAGGGTGAT
>JBMOKH010000231.1:0-3684 GCA_049315365.1 Candidatus Nanopelagicales bacterium | reverse complement strand
GTCGCAAGATCCCGCAGGGTGACCGTCAGCGTCTGCGAGGCGCGATAGCCGATGAGCGTCTGGCCGCCCTCGGACGTGTAGTCGTAGAACGGACCGACATTGATCGCCTGCGTGGCTATGTCCTTCTCGTCCACCCCGGCGGCCTTGAGCTCGTCGAGCGCCAGCGTGGTGGCCTCAGCGGCGGCGGCCTGCGCAACCTGCGCCGACGAGGGGTCGCTCGACTCGACGGTGATCGATGCGCGGGCTGCGTCAGGCGTGGCCTCGGCCGTGCCCGTCGCCGCGACGCTCACCGTCCGTGCCGCCGCTCCGCCCGGCGCCGTGACGGTGGTCGTCGGCGCGCAGGCGGAGAGGAGTGCAACCGCTCCGGCGAGGATCAGGGCAAGTGCTGGCAAGGTTCGACGTGTCATAGGCCAATAGTGCACCGTGACCCGTGTCGATTCCTGTCGGCGACTATGAAAGCCGCGACTGCTCCCCTGCCGGATCGAACACGTAGGTCTTCGTCGGGTTGACGTGGACGCACGCACCGATGGCGGGCGACTGGAATCCTCGCGAACGAGCGACGAGGTCGACATCCGTGCCGTCCAGCCCGGGTGCCGTGCCATAGACGAAGGTGTCGGCGCCGAGCTCCTCCACGAGCGAAACAGTCATCGGAATGCCGATATCGCCAAGCTCGAGATCCTCAGGGCGAAAGCCGAGGAGCACGGAGTCGCCACTCGCCCTCGCAAGAGTGGTCCGCTCCACCTGAATGGTCGCCCCATTGACTTCGACTCCGGCCTCGACGATGCGTGCGCTCACGATATTCATGGAGGGCGACCCGATGAACGCTGCAACGAACGCATTCGCCGGTGCGTCGTACAGCGCGCGAGGAGTGTCGACCTGCTGGAGGACGCCATCCTTGAGGACCGCGACTCGATCACCCATCGTCATTGCCTCGACCTGGTCGTGCGTGACGTAGACGGTGGTCGTGCCCAATCGCCGCTGGAGTGCGGCGATCTGGGTGCGGGTCTGCACTCGCAGTTTGGCGTCAAGATTCGAAAGCGGCTCGTCCATCAAGAAGACCTCGGGTTCGCGGACGATGGCACGACCCATCGCGACCCGCTGGCGCTGGCCGCCCGAGAGCGCCTTCGGCTTGCGATCGAGGTAGTCGGTGAGATCAAGAAGCTTAGCCGCCTCCTGCACCCGACGGCTGATCTCGTCCTTCGAGACCTTCTGGATCTTCAGCGCGAATCCCATGTTCTCGGCCACCGACATGTGGGGGTACAGCGCGTAGTTCTGGAACACCATCGCGATGTCCCGATCCTTCGCGGACACATTGGTGACGTCGCGATCGCCAATGTAGATGGCCCCGGAGTTGATGGGTTCGAGCCCGGCGAGCATTCGCAGGCTGGTGGACTTGCCGCACCCGGATGGGCCGACAAGGACAAGGAACTCGCCTTCCGCAATCATGAGGTCGAGGTGGCTGACGGCAGGCAGTGTGCTGCCGGGGTAGACGAGCGATACGTCTTCATAGCGAACGTGCTTGGTCATGGCGATGCCAATCCCTTCACCGGCAGGAACGTGCCGGACGATCCGTTGTGGGGGATGTTGTCGAATCCGCCGCAGGATCACGGCGATAACCGAAGGGTATTGCGGGCTGAGCTTCGGCGCCGGCCCTTCGATCAATCAATACTTTTTTCCGGGACACCTCACTTTTGTCCAGCATGGATCATGGGGAAGGGCCTAGCCTCGTGACGTGGAGCTCGGGCATCCCTTTCGGACGGTGACCCCGTCGCTCGACGGCGAGATCCTCGCGGTCCTCGTCCGCACGACCGATGAGTGCACCGCGCCGCGGATCCACTCCCTCATCGGCGAGTTCTCGGAATCGGGCGTCCGAAAGGCCTGCGCGCGCCTGAGCGCGCAGGGCATCGTCCTGCAGCGCCGAGTCGGCCACGCCGATGTCTACCTGCTGAATCGAGAGCATGTCGCGGCCGATGCGGTCATCGCGATTGCGGAATTGCGCGACACGTTCGTCGACCGGCTCTCAGCTCACCTCGGTGCGTGGGAGCAGCCCTGCGCCTACGCGGCACTTTTCGGTGCGGCCACCCGGCGCTCGATGGGCGGCAAGGCTGACATCGACGTGTTCGTCGTTCGACCAGACGTCGTCGATGAGTCGGACCCTCAATGGCGACGGCAGGTCGACACCCTTCGCACGCGCATCAAGGACTGGACGGGCAACGGCACCAGGGTGCTCGAGTACCGCGAACGTCAGATGCAGGACGGCCTGCGGCTGAGCGGCAACCCCATCGCCCTGACCCAGCCGAGGTCGTGGTCCGAGCGAGCCTGACGAGACGCGGACTTCAGCCGCTCGACTCCGCTGACCGCTCGTAGTCGTCGATCTCGGCAAGGATCCGCGATCTCACGTCACCAGGCGCGAAAGAAGCGCGTACCGACTCGCGGGCGAGCTCGGTGAGCGCCGGGCCGTCGAGCCCGAAGACCTCGTTGGCGACGAGGTACTCCCGATTCAGGTCGGTGTCGAACATCCCCGGGTCGTCGCTGTTGAGGGTCACACGGACGCCGGCACCCGTGAGGACATTGAACGGATGATCCTTCATCTCCGCAACCGCGCGCGTGCAGATATTCGACGTCGGGCAAACCTCCAGGACGATGTCACGGGCGACGAGGTCGTCCATGAGCGCCGGGTCGGTCGCCGCGGCAATGCCGTGGCCGATCCGGACAGCGCCCAGAACATCGATGCTGTCGCGGATGCTCTGCGGCCCGGTCGTCTCACCGGCATGCGGGACGCTTTTCAGGCCAAGATCGCGGGCTCGGCGGAAGACATCGTCGAACATGTCGCGCGGAACCCCCTCCTCTGGCCCACCGAGGCCGAAGCCGACGCTGTGTTCCGGCAGGTGCGACTCGGCCCACTCGATGGTTCGGATGCCGGACGGGACCCCGAGCTCGCCGGGAATGTCGAAGACCCAGCCGAGCTCGATTCCGTACGCCTCGAGCACGCGAACGCGCCCGGAGGTAAGTGCCTCGGCGAGCGCATCAGGCGCGATGCCCATGAGCAGGTGACTGTCAGGAGTCACCGTCACCTCGGCGTACCGCACGTTCGAGTCGGCGAGATCCCGGCCAAGGCCGACGACAAGGTCGCGGACGTCGTCGGCGGTGCGCACGAGGCGGTTCACGCTGATGTAGACCTCGATGAAATGGGCGAAGTCGGTGAACTGGTAGAAGTCACGCAGGCCCTGCAACTCCGTCGGCACCCCGGCCTCCGGGTAGCGGCGCGCTAGTTCCAGCACCGTCGGGACCGACGCGGCGCCCTGGAGGTGCACGTGCAACTCGGCCTTCGGAAGGCCCCGGACGTAGGCCTCGATCGAGGCGGCTTCGCTCATCCCCGGACCCTATCCGTCCCGCCAGCGGCGCAAGCCCCGGATCTGGGGCAGACTTGGGCCATGACCTCCACCGAATCCGCCCCCGCCGCGCGCCTGCAGGACCTCTCCTTCGTCGACAACCACGGCAGCACCGTCTCGCTGGCCGACTACGCGGGCAAGCCGGTTCTCATCGTCAACACGGCGAGCAAGTGCGGCTTCACCCCGCAGTATGACGGCCTGCAGCGCCTCCATGAGGAGTTCGGCCCGCTCGGCCTGGTCGTGCTCGGCTTTCCGTGCGATCAGTTCGCCCATCAGGAGCCCGGCAGCGACT
>JBMOKH010000029.1:0-16512 GCA_049315365.1 Candidatus Nanopelagicales bacterium | reverse complement strand
CATGGAACAACCATGAGCGCAATCACCGTGCGCGGGCTGACGAAGCGGTACGGCGACCTCGTGGCAGTAAACGACATCAGCTTCGAGGTTCAGCCGGGCGAGTGCCTGGCCCTGCTGGGGCCGAATGGCGCAGGCAAGACAACGACAACCGAAGTCCTCGAGGGCTTCCGTCACGCGGACTCTGGCGAGGTGCGCGTCCTTGGCGTGGACCCCCGCCATGGCGGCCTGGACTGGAAGTCTCGGATCGGCATCGTCCTGCAGGCCGATCGCGACCTGGGGGACCTGACCGTCCGCGAGGCGGTGCAGCATTTCGCCGCCTACTTCCCGTCGCCGCGGGACCCGCAGGAGGTCATCGAGGCGGTCGGCCTGGGCAGCAAGGCGAAGTCGCGCAATGACCGGCTCTCCGGTGGCCAGCGCCGTCGGCTCGACGTCGCACTGGGCATCATCGGTCGTCCGGAGGTTCTCTTTCTCGACGAGCCGACGACGGGATTCGATCCGGCGGCACGCAGGGAGTTCTGGGCCCTCATCGAATCGCTCAAGGCCGAGGGCACGACGATCCTCCTCACTACGCACTACCTCGACGAGGCAGAGCGGCTCGCCGACCGGGTCGCGGTGATCGCGGGCGGCCGGATCATCGCGTGCGATCGGCCCTCGCAGCTCGGGGATCGCTCCGACGGAATCGCCCTCGTCACGTGGATCGAGGAGGGTCGTGAGCGGCAGGCCAGCACCGGTACGCCGACTGCATACGTCGTGGACCTGGCCCAGCGGCTCGGTGGAGAGGTGCCGCAGCTCTCGGTGCATCGTCCAACCCTCGAGGACACTTACCTCTCCCTCATCGCCGAGCTGCCGGGGGATGAGTCGTGAGCCGCACCCTGCACCTCGGTCGCAAGCGCGTCGGAATTGAACTGCGCCAGTTCTTCAGGGACCGAGAGTCCGCGATCTTCAACTTCGCGCTCCCCATGATCCTGCTCGTGATCTTCGGCTCGGTCTTCGCTGAGCAGAGCGTGGGCTTCGGTGACGTGACGTTCTCGCAGTACTTCCTCGCAGGGATGATCGCTTCAGGAGTTCTCTACACGTCCTTCCAGAATCTCGCGATCGCCATTCCCATGGAGCGGGAGGACGGCACGCTCAAGCGCCTGCAGGGCCTGCCAATGCCGAAGGCCTCCTATTTCCTGGGCAAGGTCGGGCTGGTGTTCGTCGCGTACATCGCTCAGGTCATCGTGCTCCTGACCGTCGGAGTCCTGTTCTACGGGATCGACCTGCCGTCCAGTGCGGAGAAGTGGCTGACCTTCGCCTGGGTGAGCATCCTCGGCCTGCTTTCCTGCACGCTGCTGGGCCTTGCATTCTCCGTAGTGCCCAAGCAGGGCCGGGGGGCCTCGGCGATCGTCGCCCCGATCGTGCTCGTGCTGCAGTTCACGTCCGGTGTCTTCTTCGTGTTCAACCAGCTCCCGTCGTGGATGCAGAACTTCGCATCCATCTTCCCGCTCAAGTGGCTCACCCAGGCGATGCGCTACGTCTTCCTGCCGGAAGGAGCCTCCGCGATCGAAGTTTCCGGGTCGTGGCAGCTCGGGCTGTGCGCGCTGGTCCTCATCGGGTGGACGATCGGCGGATTCATCCTCGCCATGCTCGTATTCCGATGGACCCCCCGGGGTTCCTCCTGATCATGGGTGCCAGCCCAGACCTCTTCGCCCGGACCTTCATCATCGGGGTCGTCGTGGCAGCGCCGGTGGGTGCCATGGGCATCCTGTGCATCCAGAGGGTTCTGGCGCACGGATGGCGGGCGGGGCTCGCAACCGGCGCCGGCATCGCATTTGCCGACGCCCTGTTCGCCGCGCTGGCGGCTTTCGGGCTGTCGGCCGTGGCCCGGGCGATGATCGACTATCAGGCGCAGCTTCGGATCGTTGGCGGTCTCGCGCTGCTGTGGCTCGGCTGGCGGGCCATGAGGACCCCGCCGGCCGTCGCCGCAGCCAAGGCGCGAGACTCGACTCGACTGACCACGCTATTTGCCAGCGCGGTGGGCCTGACCCTCACCAATCCGATGACGATCATGGCGTTCGCCGCGATCTTCGCCGGCGCCGGACTCGCCGCCCAGCCGGGGCCGGGTGGCGCGGTCGTCGTTACGGCCGGTGTTGCCAGCGGCTCCCTGGCGTGGTGGCTGGCGCTCTCAACGGGCGTGTGGGCGGTGCGGCATGCCGTCAGCGACCGGGCGATGGTCATCGTGAACCGCATCTCCGGCGGAGTGCTTGCCGCCTTCGGTCTATTCGCACTCGTGACCGGGGCGGCCGTATATTCCAGCCATGTTTAGTGATGCTCTTCCGGCAGCCGACGACAATGGGATGCTCGAGATGCTGGGGGAGCGCAAGCTGGCCGGTGAGCTGTTCAACATCACGTGGGACTACCTCGGGATGCAGTCACGCACCCCGGCGCAGGACGACCTGATGATCCACGCCGCCCATGCCAGTCGCTGGCACTGGGGCAAGGTCGGCGGGGCCGAGCAGTGGGCCATCGGCGACTGGCTCTGCAGCAGGGTCTACGCGGTCCTCGGTCGCGGGGACCAGTCGCTGTATCACGCGCAGCGCTGCCTGGCGGTCTGCGAGGAGTACGAGATCGGCTCATTCGTGCCGGCCTCTGCGCATGAGGCACTGGCACGGGCCCATGCCGTGCGTGGCGACATGGACGCCGCCCGGGCCGAGCGCAATCTCTCCTATGGCGCCGCAATCGACCTTGACGATGACGATCGTGGCGTCATCGAGGCGGATCTTGCCACCCTGCCGATCGTCGAGTAGAGGTCGCCGCCGCTGTCCTTGGAGATTTCTGCCGGGTTCTCGTCAGCGATACAGCCCCGGTTTCGCCGGAAGCGCGATGTCGACCCGACTGCCGGTGCGGTGGGCTTCGATTGCGCGGTCTGAGATGACGGCCGCGGCGTAGCCATCCCAGGCGCTGGCGCCGAGCATCGGCCCTCCAGTTCTCAGGGAGTCGATCCACGACTGCAATTGCAGCCGATATGCCTCAGCGAACCTGCCGAGCCACAACTCGGGGACCTCGGTCCCCCGGACGAAATCGGCGGACCGCGTTACCCAGGCGCCATCGCCCATAACGGCCTGTCCGCGGGATCCGGTGACGCGGCACTGCACCTCGTACCCATACTGGGCGTTGCAGAAGGCCTCGACCTCGACGAGGACACCGGTCTGCGACTGCAGGACGACGAGGATCGGATCGCTCTGCCCCTCAGGGGTGAGCGGGCCGCGCTTCCCGGGGAGCACCATGACCGAGGTGAGCTCCTCGCCGATGAGCCAGCGATTGATGTCGAATTCATGGGTGACCATGTTCGTGAGGGTCTGCTCGGTTCGCAGGCCATAGGGTGCCGACGTGTTGCGGTGGACGTTGTGAACGATGAGCGGCTCACCGATACCGGAGGCCGTGAGTTCGGCTTTGAGACGGTTGTATCCGGGGTCGAAGCGCCGCATGAAGCCCACCTGGATGAGCCGGCGGCCCAATGCGAGCTCGGCATCCACGACGCTCCTCGCATTGACGTCGCCGACGGCGAGGGGCTTCTCGCACAGCATCGGCTTGCCGGCCGCGATCGAGATGAGTGCCTGCTCGGCATGCATTGCATCGGGCGAGGCGATGAGCACTGCATCGACATCATCGGCTTCGATGAGCCCGGCGACGGTCGGCGCAACGCGTGCGCCGAGATCACCCGCCACCTCGCGAGCCCGGCCGGCGTCGGCGTCGAAGACGACGCTGACAGAGGAGCCTGAGACGACGCGCGCAAGATTTACGGCGTGCGAGGTGCCGATGTTGCCAGTGCCGATGATCCCAACTCGAATGGTCATGGGCCCATTCTTACCGGGGCCGTCTCAGCGCGGCAGCAGGCGGCGCAGAATCTTCCCGGATGCGGACTTGGGAATCGCGTCGATGAAGATGACCTCTCGGATCTGCTTGTAATGGGCGACCTGCCCGGCCACGTAGTCCTGGATCTCCTGGCCGCTGGCCTGGCCCTCCTGACGGAGCACGACGTAGGCGATGGGGATCTCGCCGGACTGCTCGTCGGGTCGCCCGACGACCGCGGCATCGGCGACGGCGGGATGGGTGAGGAGGAGCGCCTCGAGCTCGGCCGGAGGAACCTGGAAACCGTTGTACTTGATGAGTTCCTTGAGCCGGTCGACGATGAACAGGTGACCGTCCGAGTCGATGTAGCCGATGTCCCCGGTGCGGAGCCAGCCGTCGGCGTCGATCGTGCTCTCGGTCGCCTCGGGGTTGTTCAGGTAGCCGATCATCACCTGCGGGCCGCGAACGAGCAGCTCGCCGCTTTGATCCACCCCGAGATCGGCTCCGGTCTCCGGATCGATGATGCGGCTTTGCGTGTTCGGGGCGGTGACGCCGCACGAGCCCGGCTTGAACATCCCAGGTGGCGTGAGGTGGGAGACCGGTGAGAGCTCGGTCATCCCGAATCCTTGCACGATGTCGCAACCGAGGCGGGCGCCCGCCTCGAGCGACAGCTCGGCTGAGAGCGGCGCAGCGCCGGAGAACACCTGCTCGAGCTTGGACAGGTCGTAGTTGTCGACGATCGGGTGTTTGGCGAGAGCGACGACGATCGGCGGCGCGACGAAGGACCGCGTCACGCCGTACTCCTGGTGAAGGCGCAGGAATTCCTCGAGATCGAACCTGGGCATCGTGATGATGGTCGTGCCGGCCCGCAGGCCGGTGTTCATGAGCACCTGCATCCCGTAGATGTGGAAGAAGGGGAGCACGGCGATGAAGGTCTCGTCCTCTCGCACATTCGCTGCCGAGAGCACCTGAGCGACATTCGCGATGAGATTGCGGTGGGTGAGCATGACGCCCTTGTTGAGGCCGGTCGTGCCCGACGAATACGGAAGCACCACGAGGTCGCCGGACGAAACCGGCACATGGGCAGTGATCGGTGCGCCGAACAGCGCCGTGACCGGCGTGGCGCCCTCAGCCTCGCCCAGCACGTAGATCCCGCGAACTGCGGTGCCGGCCGCGGCTGCGGTGGCAAGGGGAAGGAGCGGGCCGACCGTCACGAAGATCGTCGCGCCGGAGTCGACGAGCTGCTTGCGGATCTCGGGCTCGGTGTAGGTCGGGTTGACGGTCGTGATGATGCCGCCGGCGGCGGCGACGCCATGGAAGATGATCGCGAACTCGGGGATGTTCGGGGACATGAGGGCAACGACGTCGCCCTTTTGGAACCCGCTCGCGATGAGTCCGCCGGCGAGGGATCGCACGGCTCCCGCGAGTCCGGCATAGGTGAGCGTGCGCCCCGAGGCGCCGTCGACGAGGGCCGGCTTATCGCCGAGCTCATCGGCGCGGGCGAGCACGTAGTCGGTGAGCGGTACGTCCGGGATGTCGACGTCGGCGAGTGGACTGCTGAACATGGCGGGCCCTTTCGGATTTCGGCTGGGTGCTCACGGGAGGGGCGCACGAAGGCGTGCCGACGATGGTTGCAGATGCAGGACTCACGGCGAGGGGAAACGGTGAGAATGACAAAAAACCGATGAAGGGTGTGTTGGAGGGCCCGAGCGTCACACACCCACGCTTAGGTTGCTACGCGTGGGTGTCATGGGGGAGGTGTTGCGCGTGAGCCGATCCGGCATGTTCGCGTTCACGGCCGTTGCGCTCGCCGCGATCCTGGTGGTCCCGCCGACTCCGGCTCATGCCGCGTCCTCCGATGCCTCTCTCGATCTCCTCGCCATCTCCTCCGGCACCCTCGCTCCCACGTTCGACTCAGGAATCATGAACTACACGGCAGTCGTCACGAACACGACTGCGACCGTCACGTTGACCCCGACCCCTGCCCCGGGGGCAACGGTCACGGTAAACGGCGCGGCCGTCGTCTCGGGGTCCGCCTCCGCCCCGGTCGCGCTGACCGTGGGGACGAACACCCTCACTACGGTCGTGACCGCTGGAAACGGCGTGACGCAGCGGACGTATACGGTCACCGTGCAAAGGTCGATGCCCGCCGACAGGGATCTGTCGGCATTGAAGCTCAGCCCCGGTCAGGTGAGCCCGGCCTTCGACAAGGCGGTCGTTGCCTACACGGCGGAGGTCCCGTTCACGACCGAGCGGATCACGATCACGCCCACCGCCTCCGCGGAGTCCTCGACGGTGAAGGTCAATGGACAGTCGGTCACGCCCGGGGGTGCATCCGATGCCGTCGTCCTCGCGGTGGGTGACAATGAGATTTCAATCGTGGTCAAGGCCCAGGACCTCTCCTTCAAGCGGTACGCACTCACCGTCCGTCGCGCATCGGAGGTTGAGCTCATCGGCCTTCGCCTCAGCGATGGAACCCTGAGCCCGGCCTTTAGCCCCGCGGTCTCCGAGTACACGGCAACCGCGCTGGACTCAACCGCCGCAGTGACGGTCACTCCCACGGCAGCGGCCTCCTCGGCCTCCGTGCGTGTCAATGGCACCGAGGTGGCCGGCGGGACGACTTCGGCAGCGATACCCCTAGCGGTCGGCCCCACGACCATTACCGTCCTCGTCACGGCCGCGGACAAGCGCACGAAGGCATACTCTGTCGTCGTCACGCGACCCCAGGGTGCCGCGCCGACCGCCAATGGCACTCACCTCGGTGGTGGTGTGTGGCTCGTCCGCTCGGGTGATTACACCCGATTGAAGGTCATGCTCGCCAGCGCTGCGTCGACGCCGCGGCTCGGTGCGAAGCAGACTGCCCGAGCGCCGCTCAACCGACTCGTCACTGCTCGTGTTCGCAGCCTGACCCCTCGCACCTCCTACCGGGTCCTGGTCAAGATCAATGGCCGCTGGGTCGCGGCTGGTTCCGTGCGGTCCGGCCGCAAGGGGATCGTCTCTGCGCCGGCACTGCGATTCGAGAACAATGGCCGGTTCCGCATCAAGCTCGTTGCCCGGGATAGGACCAAGCACTACGTGCGGATCATCGCCCGGGCTGGCTGAGGGGCTTCGCTGACCGAGCGGCTTCGGCGGTCAGGTAGCGCTCCCCTGGGGCGCTGCATGCTCGTCGACAGGGGATGCCACGACCTGTTCTGTGGGCTGGCTTGATTAATGGACGGGCCCGGTCATGACAAGGGCGCCCGTCGGCTGCGTCACGAATCGGTGGTCGAAGGTGTCGCTGTCTACGGCGACCGGAATGGCCCCGCTGTCGATGCCGGCGCGATACTCGCCGAAGTCCCTCGCGACCTGATCTGCGTAGGCGAGCGAGAAGTCCCGGACTGCTCGGTCGAACTTGGTGCTCGTGCCGAGGTACGACCCGATCATCACCGCGTCCCCAGCCCTCGCGTGGGCACGCGCGAGGGTGCGTCCGCAGAGGCCGGCGTAGGAGGTGAGGGTCTCGATCGTGAACCTCGATGGATCCGGGGCGAACTTCATGTCGCGTAGCTGGCGCACGTAGAACTGACGACCCCCCGGCCCGGTGATCCACCCGAGGAACAAATCCGATGCGGCCTGCATGAGCTGCTGCCCCACGACGGCCCGCTCGCCGCTTGTGGTGTACACAGAGGGCGCGGTGACGGCCTCGAGGACGCTCGGCACCGCCTGCTTCACCTGCAGGACGAGCAGGTCGTTCTCGTCGCGGCCCTCGAGGAGGATGACGAAGGCGAGGAGGCCAACGCTGCCGACGCCCACCACCTTGTGCCCGAAGTCGCGCACCTGGTATCGGCGAAGCAATGACTGCCGATCGCGGGGCAGGGTCGTGCGGTACTGCACGAAGAGGTCGTTGATCTGCGCGGTGAGCGCGTCGTCGAGCGGAATCCTCATGAGGAGCGGCGGGAGGTCCTTGAACCGTCGCCTGCCGTCGACGATCTCGGTCATCTTGGAGACGGCTGACCATGCATCGCGTGACCTGGCCTTCGTCACGCTTCGGGTGATGATCCGCTGGGTGCGCGCATCGCCCTGCGCGGATGCCCACTCGGAAAGCATTTCGACGCTCACCCGGTCGTACCAGATGGCGAGGTCCGGCATGCCCGCATAGACCTGCATCTGCGTGCGGTAGGCGGAAGCGGCGCGCTCGGCTGCCGCTGCGATCGTGTCCTTCGGGAGATCGAGGTCGCGGCCGGCGAGTACGAAGGAGGTTGCGAGCCGCAGGACATCCCACTCGAAGGGCCCGGGATTCGTCTCGTCGAAGTCGTTGATGTCGAAGATCAGGCTGCGGTCGGGAGCCGCGAACATGCCGAAGTTGGACAGGTGCGCGTCGCCGCAGAGCTGGGTTACCAGGCCCGAGTTCGGCATCGACGCGAGGTCGGCTGTCATGATGACCGCGCTGCCCCGGTAGAACGTGAACGGTGAGACCGACATCCTGGCGTGGCGCAGCGGCAGGAGCGGCTGGGTTCGGATGACCTCCTGCCCGGCGAGAAGCGCGACAGGATCGGCGCGGTCGGGACTGATGTGGAACTGCCCGATGCTCGTCCTGGAACGGCGGTTGCGCGCCTCGCGCCCGGCTGCCTCGCGCTGGGCCACGGTGGTCGTGCGAACGCTGATCGGCAGGGTCATGGGGCGGCTGGCTGCGGGCGTCGCGGGTGTCGCCGGGGCCGTATGCATCACTGGGGTTGGCTCGCTCATCTGTCAAGGCTAGGGGCAAAGGGGCAGGTGTGGCACCATCGCAGCGTGATGGCCACCTTTGCAGGCGGGAGGATCATCATCGACCGCGCGCCCCTCGCGCGTGGGGCCGTTCTCCTCGTGCACGGATTCACTCGCTCCCCGGAGCGGCTGCAGGCGCTCACCGATCGACTTGTCGCTGAAGGGATCACGGTGATCCGGCCGCGGCTCGGGGCACTGTCGCCGCGCACCGTAATGGGCCGGGCCAGTGCTCTCGGAGTCACGGTCGACGGGATCCGCCGGATCGGCATTGACCCCGCGCTGCGCTGGGTCGTGATCGGGCACTCGGCCGGCGCTGCGGCCGGGACCTGGATGACTGCGGAGCTCATCGGCACCGGCGTCGACATGCGGGGCCTCGTCTACGCCGATGGCGTCGAGTCCCCGACCCGCCTCATTGAGGGTGCCTGGTCGCAGGTGGCGCACCTGCCGGTGTTCGATGTCTGCGCCGAGCCGAGCCGGTGCAACCGTCAAGGAGCCCTCGCCGACTGGCTGCGTCCGCGGCGCGAGGGAGTGTTCGGGGTCCTCGTCCCGGGTGGGGGACACGGCGACGTCGAGGGCAGGGAGCACGCCATCTACCGGTGGGCCTGCGGCGACCGATCGCCGGAGTGGACCCGCGAGACGGTGCTCGATGTGTTGGTCGCAAGCGCGCTCGGGATGCTCGACCTGCCCTCGGTCACGCCTGCGGGCGGGCGCATCGGCGAATCGTCGTGGGGAGCGCTCGGCCTGCGGCCGCTCTCAGGCACGCGAGTGCCATAGAAGTGCGCACGCGGGTGCCTTCGGGAACGATCGGGAGGAGAATGGCTGACATGACGATTCGCACGTTCGCTGTCGAGGGCATGACCTGCGATCACTGCGTCGCGGCGGTGACGATCGAGGTGGGCAAGGTGCCGGGAATATCCGACGTCATCGTCGACTTGGAGCAAGGGACGCTAACGGTCACCGGCGATGCGTCTCGGCAGGCCCTGGCAGACGCGGTGGACGAGGCCGGCTACGCGCTCGTGTGACGTCGGCCTGCGAGCACGAAGGGGAGGGGCGAATGCGACACCTCGACATCGCCGTCGGTGGAATGACGTGTGCCTCCTGCGCGATGAGGATCGAACGCAAGCTGAATCGCATGCCCGGGGTCGTCGCCTCGGTCAACTACGCAACCGGCACCGCGACCGTCGACTTTGAGCCAGACACCGTGAGCGCCGAGAAACTCATCGAGCAGGTCGAGGCCACCGGCTACTCAGCGCGGCTACCGGAACCGGATGACCATCAAGGCGGCACGGGGCCAAAGCCCGGATCTGAGCTCGCCGAGGCGTCCGGCCTGGGAGGACTGCGGAACCGGCTGATCATCTGCACGGCGCTCACCGTGCCCGTCGTCGTGCTCGCGATGGTTCCCATGCTCCAGTTCGAATTCTGGCAGTGGCTCTCGCTCACCCTTGCCGCGCCCGTCGTCGTGTGGGGAGCCTGGCCGATCCATCGCGCCACCGTGATGAATGCCCGCCATGGCGCGGTCACGATGGACACGCTCATCTCCGTCGGGGTCCTCTCGGCATTCGCCTGGTCGCTTTGGGCCCTCTTCCTCGGGGGAGCGGGTGCACCCGGCATGCACATGCCCTTCGAGTGGACGTCATCGGCGACCTCGGGGCCGATGATCTACCTCGAGGTCGCGGCTGGCGTCACGACCCTCATCCTCCTCGGCCGCTATCTCGAGGCTCGGGCGAAGTCGCGGTCCGGAGCCGCCCTCGAGGCCCTGTTGAAGCTCGGGGCCAAGGAGGTGGTCGTCCTGCGATCCGGAGGCGAGGTCCGGCTGCCGATCGGGGACCTCGTCGTGGGCGACCTGTTCATCGTCCGGCCCGGGGAGAAAGTCGCCACCGATGGCGTTGTCGAGGAGGGGGCCTCGGCTGTCGACACGTCGCTCCTCACCGGCGAGTCGGTCCCGGTCGAGGTCGGGCCCGGCGACGAAGTCTTCGGCGCCACCGTGAACGCCGGCGGACGGCTCGTGGTCCGAGCGACTCGAGTGGGCGCCGATACCGCACTCGCGCAGATCGGCCGGCTCGTGACCGCGGCGCAGTCGGGCAAGGCCCCGGTCCAGCGGCTCGCCGATCGCATCGCGACGGTATTCGTTCCTGTCGTCCTCGTCCTCGCACTCGCCACGCTCGCCGGATGGCTGGTGAGCGGGGCGGGCGCGGATCAGGCCTTCACCGCTGCCGTTGCGGTTCTCATCATCGCTTGCCCATGTGCCCTGGGCCTCGCGACCCCAACCGCGCTTCTTGTCGGAACCGGGCGTGGCGCGCAACTTGGCATTCTCATCAAGGGCCCCCAGATCCTGGAGTCGACCCGCCGCATCGACACGATCATCATGGACAAGACCGGCACGGTGACGGTGGGCCGCATGGCCCTCGTCGACGTCATCACCGAAGTTGGCGTTGCGAGGGAAGTTGCACTGCGCCTCGCGGGTGGCGTCGAGGCGGCGTCTGAGCATCCCGTTGCCCAGGCGATCGCCGGCGCCGCGGCGAGCGAGGCCGGCGAGCTTTCAGGCGTCACCGGATTCGAGAGCACCCCCGGGCTCGGAGCGACCGGCATGGTCGACGGCCTTCGGGTGAGCGTCGGGCAGGCGTCCTACGTCGAGCAGCAGGGGTGCGCGATCACTGCACCGATGAGGTCGGCGCAGGATGCCGCCCAGCAACTCGGGCAGACGGCCGTCATGGTCGGCTGGAGCGGCGAGGTGCGCGCGGTCGTGGCCGTCGCCGATGACCTGAAGCCCGAGAGCCGGGCGGGCGTCGATGCCCTGCGCGCCCTCTCGCTCACTCCCTACCTCCTCACCGGTGACAACGAGCGGACTGCCCATGCGGTCGCGTCGGCACTGGGAATCGACGGTGCATACGTCATCGCCGGAGTGCTCCCGGCTGCGAAAGTCGATGTCGTGCGCAGGCTTCAGGCGCAGGGTCGCGTCGTCGCGATGGTCGGCGACGGCGTGAACGATGCGGCTGCGCTCGCCCAGGCCGACCTCGGAATGGCCATGGGCACGGGGGCCGATGTCGCGATCGAGGCGAGCGACATCACTCTCGTCCGGGGTGACCTGCGGTCAGCGGCCGACTCCATCAGGCTCTCCCGGCGAACCCTTGCCGTGATCAAGGGCAACCTGTTCTGGGCCTTCGCCTACAACGTCGCGGCGATCCCACTGGCGGCAGCGGGACTGCTGAACCCGCTCATTGCAGGGGCGGCGATGGCCTTCAGCTCGGTGTTCGTCGTCACGAACAGCCTGCGGCTTCGACGTTTTCGCTCGTCCATCGGTACCGCACCCCAAGACGGCGCCGGTCACCCCGTTTCGTAGTGAAGTGACGGCAGCGCCTTGACGAGCGACTGGGTCTTGGCCGGCGTCCAGCCCGCTGGATTGACCGTGAGGGCGATCGCCGGGCCGGCGTCCGCAGCGTAGTTGTGACCGACCTCCGGCGGCGCGCCGCCGCTGATGAGGTCCATGCCCACCTGCAGGTAGGTGATGACCGGGAACCACCGCATGTGCGGATCGACACCGGGGCCGAGCGGTTGATCGAGCCAGTCCGGCTTCTGCAGGAGCAGGTCGGGGCTCCAGTAGACGACCGGGTCGTTCGGGTGGGCGGAGAAGGTGATGACGGGTCCCTCGCTCGGGATGGCCTGCTCGAGTTCGACATCGCTGATGTACGTGCGCGCGATGGCTGCGTCACCGATGACTGGCTGCCACATCGGGCCCGCCGTGCGGTCTGCCTGCCACTGCTTCCACAGCCGCGACTGGGAGGGAGGCCCGATCCAGACGATGTGCTTGATCTCGGCGGTGACCTCCTGCGGGGTCGAGCCCTCGGGCCACGCGGCCTGGCTCCCGAAGGCGCCCAGGGACTCTCCGAACAAGATGAGCGTGGGCCGCTCGCCCTCCGGCTTCGCTCGCCAGGCGGCCAGGATCGCGTTCACGGTGCTGTCGTTCTGCACCTGGGTCGTCTCGGGATCGACGACGAACCCGATCCAGCTCGGAACGGCCGAGTACTGGACGGCCACGCTCGTGACATCGCCCCCGGTGACGATCTCCATGGAGTTGATGGCGTCGGGGTCGATCCATCCGGTGCCGGTGGCGGCCATGATCGCGAGGTACTCGCGGTCCCAGGCGCCAACGCGATCGAGTTCCGCGACCGCGAGGTCGCTGCGCTCGGCGGGTGTCTGGCCCTGCTGCATGCCGACATAGACGCGTACGGGAACCTCGGCCGACTCCTCGGTCACTGCCTCGATCGCGGCGGGGGTCATGGCATTGGAGACGTAGAACCGGCCCTCCCGCCCTAGCGTCGACCATGGGGCGAGACTGTCGGGACTGCCGCTGTTGGCACCCACGCGTGCGGGGGACTGCCCGGAGGCGTCTGCGTTCTCTGCGTTATAGGAGGAGATGAGCAGGCCGAGGCCCACCTGGATCGCGACGAACCCGGCGACGATGAGGACTCCTGCGACGGCGACCCGGACGGCGAGTACCGATCGGTGGATATGGCTCGGCTGGCGACGCGAGACCCAGCCGTGCAAGGGGGCGCGGCGGGTGAGGACGGCAGCGATCTTGTTCGTCGCGAGTCGGATCGAGCGTCCAGCGATGAGGAGCAGCGCGGCGACCACGGCGGTGACGGCGACGACCGTCACGGTGCCGGGCAGGGTTGACGGCATGTCCAGCGCGCTCTGCTGCTCGGCCTGCCAGCCGACGGAAACCGGGGTGAAGACGAGTGCGGGCAGCCAGATCACCGCGACGATCGCGAACTGGATCCAGCGCCTCGGATGGTGGTGGCGCACCCACGGGATCTTGTTCGCGGCCCAGCTGGCAGTGGCCCCGATTGCGTAGCCGGCCAGCGTGCCGAGCGCTGTGAGAAGGAGGAGGAAGGTGAGGGCGTGGGGTAGGAGCGACGGAGTGAGGGCGGCGGCATAGCCGAAGGCGGCGCCGATGAGCCCGACGGTGCTCGGTGCCCGCCGAACAACGCGGCGATTGGGCAGGTCGACGAGCGAGGCGTTTGCGGTCACGCTACGGATCATCTCACTGGTGCCACGGCGCTCACGACACCCTTGAGCAAGAAGCGTGGCGTCCGGCCGTGTCGTCGCTTAGTGTGCAGTCATGTGCTGCTTCGTCTTCATCCTGGCGTTCCTCGGCCCGCGTCTAGCGTTCCTGTACGCGTGGATATTCACCCCTCGGGTCACCGAGGCATTCGCCGGCGGATTCTGGCTTCCGCTTCTGGGCGTCCTGTTGCTCCCGTGGACCGCACTGGGCTACGTCCTCGCATGGTCGCCTGCAGGCGGGGTGACCGGTGTGGGCTGGGCTGTCGTGGTCCTCGGCCTGCTGTTCGACCTGAGCAGCTATGGAAGCCGCGCCGCCCAGGGCCGGTACAACTCTTCGAACTAGTTCGCTTCGGGCGATAGTCGCCAACGGAGGTGCTTGAACCCTTGAACGGCGGAGTGGCCACGGCGCTGCTCGCAGGCTACGTCCGAGGACACCCCATGACCTGCACCGCAACCTAGTATTGGAGGTGCGGAGCCCGGCGCCCAAGTCGGGGTCCTTGCTAGGACGCTTATCTGCGAGAGGGGATCTTCGCGTGCGAGATGCAACCTTCATGCTGAGCTCGCGGCGCGCCATGTTGAGCCTTCGCCGGGTGTGCGTCGTCGCCGCGCTCGTCCTCACGACCATCCTCGCAGCCGGTCCAGCGACAGCAGCGAGCGACGACTCGATCATCGTCGACCCGGTGGGTGCTGCTGGGGCGTGGACGCCCGGCGGGGCGGTGACGTTCGTGAACGGGACGTCCATGGCGCTCGTCGCGACATCGGAGTCCCAGATGCCGGTGCAACTCGCGGTGGCCGGGCCCTGCGTCCTAGCCGGGGGCCGCATCACGGCGCAGTCCGGGGCCGGCTCGTGCACCCTCACGGCACTGACCCGGCCCGGCAATGGCTACGGGGGAGCATCCAATACCTATCGGATCCTCCTTGCCCCCGGATGGCAGACCGCGCCCCTGGATGCACCCGCGAGCGGCTCGCTCACCCCGGGTACGCGGGTGAAGCTCGGTAGGCCGGGCCTGGTGACGACGGCAGGGCAGACCGTCGCCTGGCGGGTCACGAAGGGCAGGGGCTCATGCAAGATCGTGCGCACCGCCAGCGGTGCGACTCGACTCGTCGTGGGGCGCAGCGGCTCGTGCAATGTGCGCGCATCGGCGCCCACGGTCGAAGGGGAGTGGAAGGCCTACGCAGTGTTCCGCGCCTACGTGATCGGCTAGGTGGTTCAGATCGGCTAGGTGGTTCAGATCGGCCGGTGGTTCAGCCCGCCGGGATGGGGTCGCCGTTGGTGAGCGCCACGCAGACCGCCGAGGACGCGAACGCCTCGGATGCCGATCCCTGAGCGCCGGAGGTGGCGTCGCCGATGGTGGTCGCGAGCGCCCCGGTCGCCTCCGAAGCGGTGCGGATGGAGGCGATCGCTGCCGCGGCATTGAGGCCGAATGTGACGACGTCGCCCGCAGAGGTGACGGCCTCGATCGCGGTGCGAGCCTGGCCTATCGACAACTCGAGCGCGGCGTACTCGGCCTCGAAGTCGGTGGCGAGGGCCACGGCCTGCGTCGAATCGACTGGAACCTTGCCGATCTGCGTGCCGAGGTCCTCGACCGCCCGCCCGACGGCCTCGCTCCGAGCGTCGAGGTTCGCCCGGATCTGGTCACCGGCGGTGGCAGCCGAGACTGGATTGAAGGCGAGGTCCTCGCCAATCGCCTGGACGTTGTCGCGGATGGCGAATGCCGCTCCGCAGACGCCATCGGCCCAGGCGACAACCGGGTCGACCGGTGGCGGAGTGGGGGAGGGCTGGGCGGATTCGATGGCATTGCCCCCTGATCCCTGCGGCTCGGAGGAGCAGGCGGAAAGTGGAAGGGCGATCAGCGCCAGTGCGATCACTGGCATGAGGGCACGCGGCCGAGGGGTCATACCTGCCACGCTAGCCCACTTCGGGTGGCAGGAACGCCACGAGTGCCAGGCGCTTCGTCGCCCGGGTGCAGGCGACATATATGTCGCTGCCTCGGGCTGCCTGCGCGCTGATGGCCTCCGGGTCGACGACGATGACCGTGTCGAACTCGAGTCCCTTCGTCTCACGCGCGGTCAGCACGGCGATCGGCGAGTCCAAGGCAGCGTCCCCGGTGCCAAATTCATCGCTCACGCCCCTGAGGCCCCGCGCCAGCCGCGCGTAGGCGAGGTCGGGGAGGACGACGCATGCCCGGCCCTCGGCATCGCCGACGAAGGCGAGGATCCTCGCTGCGAGATCGCTCTCGGCGCAGGTGATGAGATCGGCCGGCTCGCCCTCGCGAATGGGCTGGAGCAGGGGTGCGTGACCGCCGGCCCGGGTGAGCCACTCGACTGCGGTCGCTGCAGTCTGCTTCGTGATCCGGTAGGTCACCGTGAGGGTGTGCAGGTCGACGGTCCCGCCGATGCCGCGAAGGGCCTCGTCCCAGTCCCGTGCCCCTGCCGGGTGGGTCGTCTGCTGAAGGTCGCCCACGATCGTCATGGATCGACGGCTCGAGCGCCGCGCGACGCAGTGCCACGCCATCGTCGAGAGCTCCTGCGCCTCATCGACCACGACGTGGCCGTAGATCCATTCGCGGTCCTCGAGGGCCCGCTCTGCGACGGTCGTGGTGAGGACGTTTGCGAAGGGGTCGCTCACCGACAGTTCCGACATCCCGTCGTCGGACTCGGCCGACCGCCTCGGTCGCGGGGGCGCGTAGTCGCCGAGCACGTGCGCGGCCTCGTCGAGGAGCGGGACGTCGTCGACGCTCCAGTCCGACGCGTTCACCGCGGTCAGCGCGCGCCGCTCCGCGGCCGTGAGGATGCCGTTCGAAGCCTGCTTGAGGGTCGCGGGGTCGGTGAGGAGGAGGTGGACGAGGCGCTCGGGGCTGATCGGCAGCCACATGTGGT
>JBMOKH010000230.1:0-3732 GCA_049315365.1 Candidatus Nanopelagicales bacterium | reverse complement strand
GGGGCCGATGAACGTATCGGCCCCCGACCCCGCAGCACGAGACCGGACCACGAAGGCAGGTGTTGCGCGGTGAGCATCGATCGGCGTCCAGCACCCAGCGACCTCGGCAAGACCACCCGCGCCTACGTCAAGGCCATGGGCTGGCGCTCGGTTAACCTCCACACCCACATCTCCCTCGTCAACCGCTACGTCTACGTCGAGGTGCCCAAGGCCGGCTGCGGGACGATGAAGGCGACCCTCGGCGGCATGGAGGCCGCCCGGCAGAGCCCGGCTGCTGTTCTTCGCGTCCAGGAGAACCCGCACGACAGAAGCAAGGCCACCCCCTTCGTCAAGCCCTTCCAGTTGCCGCCAGATCTCCTCGAGGAGGCCCTGCGAGGGCGCAAGTGGACCCGGTTCACCGTGGTGCGCGAACCTGCGTCGAGGTTGCTCTCGGGCTACCTAGAGAAGATCCGTCAGGGCCTTCAGCAGAGCGATCCGATCCTCGACGCCCTTCGCGAGCGCGGCGGCGCGCCAGAGCTCGCGCAGGACATCAGCTTCGCCGACTTCATCGAGGTCGTCTCCGCCCAGGATTCCAGGGACCAGGACCCGCACTGGCGTAGGCAGGTCGATCAGATCGGGTACGGGATCATCGACTACGACGCCGTCATCCACCTCGAGGAACTCGATGCCTCGTGGGATCGAGTCGCCTCGCTCACCGGCGTCGCCGGCCTGCAGGAGCAGTTCTACTGCCGCAACTCAACCCAGGCAGGCTCGAGGATAAACGACTACTTCACGCCGGCGATCCTCGCCAATGTCACGCGCGCCTACGCGGGCGACTACTCCGCCTTCGACTACCAGCCGCCGTCACTGTGACGCGCCCGGCGAACCCGCCTACAGCGTTGCGACGACGAGCTCGGCGATCTGCACGGCATTGAGTGCGGCGCCCTTGCGCAGATTGTCGTTGCTAACAAACAGCGAGAGCCCACGCCCGTCTGGCACAGAAGGGTCCTGACGAACCCGGCCAACGAACGACGGATCAGCGCCGGCAGCCAGCAGCGGGTTCGGCACATCGACGACCTCGACGCCCGGCGCGACACCGAGCAGCTCAAGGGCCCGCTCGACCGAGATGGGCCGGTCGAACTCGGCATTGATCGAGAGCGAGTGGCCAGAGAAGACCGGCACGCGCACGCAGGTACCCGAGACCAGGAGATCCGGCAGGCCGAGGATCTTGCGGCTCTCATTGCGGAGCTTTTGCTCCTCGTCGGTCTCGAGCGATCCATCGCCGACGATGCTCCCAGCGAGTGGGATGACGTTGAAGGCAATCGGACGGACGTACTTGCGCGGCTCGGGCAGCGACAAGGCCGAGCCGTCGTGGGTGAGCGCCGCGATGTCCTGGGGCACCGCAGCGCGGATCTGGTCCTCGAGCTCACTGACGCCCGCCAGCCCGCTGCCGGACACTGCTTGGTACGAGCTGACGATCAGCCGGCGCAGGCCAGCCTCGTCGCTCAGGGGCTTCAGGACGGGCATTGCTGCCATCGTCGTGCAGTTCGGGTTGGCGATGATGCCCTTGCGGGCCTCGGCGATCGCGCCGGGGTTCACCTCGCTCACGACGAGCGGTACGTCGGGGTCCATGCGCCAGGCCGAGGAGTTGTCGATGACGATAGCGCCCGCCGCCGCGTACTTCGGCGCAAGCTCCTTCGACGAGGCACCCCCCGCCGAGAACAGGGCGATGTCGATCCCTGCGAGGTCGGCTGTCGAGGCATCCTCGACGGTGATCTCCCCGCCCTTCCATGGCAGCGTCGTGCCGGCCGACCGCGAGGATGCAAGGAAACGGACCTGCGCCATCGGGAACTCCCGCTCCTCGAGCAGCCTGCGCATCACCGCGCCCACCTGGCCCGTCGCACCGACAACCGCGACCACGGGAAGCCGGCTCATCGCCCGGTCCCGCCGTAGACGACGGCCTCGCCATCGGCATCGAGGCCGAAGGCGGTGTGAAGTGCCTGCACCGCGCGTTTCGCATCGTCGACCCGTGTCACCACGGAGATCCGGATCTCCGAGGTCGAGATCATCTCGACGTTGATGCTCGCATCTGCAAGAGCGGCGAAGAAGGTCGCCGAGACGCCCGGGTGCGAGCGCATGCCCGCGCCGACGAGCGACACCTTCGCGATCTGATCGTCGACGACGAGGGATTCGAAGCCGATCGCGCCACTGCCGGACTCGAGGGCATCGGTGGCCGTGACCGCCGAGCCCTGGGGGCAGGTGAACGTGACATCGGTGCGCCCCGTCGAGGCCGCTGAGACGTTCTGCACGATCATGTCGACGTTGATGCCGGCGTCGGCAAGCGCCCGGAAGATCGCCGCAGCGCGCCCCGGCTCATCGGGAACCCCGACCACCGTGACCTTCGCGTCGTTCACGTCGGCAGCGACGCCGGAGATGATCGGCTGTTCCATGGCTCTTCCTTCAGCGATAGCGGTTTCGATTGCTTCGGGCGACAGGACGTAGGTGCCCTCGTGCTGCGAGAACGATGAACGGACGTGGATGGGCAGGTCGAAGCGCCTCGCGTACTCAACGCAGCGCAGGTGCAGCACCTTCGCGCCGACCGCGGCGAGTTCGAGCATCTCCTCGTAGGTGACGAACTCCATCTTGCGGGCGGCAGGGACCACGCGGGGATCGGCGCTGAACACCCCATCGACATCGGTATAGATCTCGCAGACAGCTGCTTCGAGCGCCGCAGCGAGCGCGACCGCCGTGGTGTCCGACCCGCCACGCCCCAGGGTCGTGATGTCCTTCGTGTCCTGTGCCACGCCTTGGAAGCCGGCCACGATCGGTATCGCACCCTCGTTGAGGGCCTCCGCTATGCGGCCGGGGGTGACGTCGATGATGCGAGCCGCACCGTGCGCCGAGTCAGTGATGAGACCAGCCTGCGAGCCGGTGTAAGACCGCGCATCCTCGCCGAGATCCGAGATCGCCATGGCGAGGAGCGCCATCGAGATGCGCTCGCCCGAAGTCAGGAGCATGTCGAGTTCGCGCGCGGGGGGCTGCGGTGAGACCTGCTCGGCTAGATCGAGCAGGTCATCGGTCGTATCGCCCATTGCCGATACGACGACGACAACCTGATGACCCTCGGCCTTTGTCGCGACGATCCGACGGGCAACGCGCTTCACACTCTCGGCGTCGGCCAGGCTCGAGCCGCCGAACTTCTGGACAATCAAGGACACGACGTGGAAGTCTACCCATGCCCACGCTCAGGCACCCTGCGAGTCCGATCCGCCGGCTAGAGCCCAGTGTTCACGATCACCACCACGACGTCGCCCGCTTTAAACTCGACCTTCTCGGACTTTGGCGGGTTGATCCTGATACCACCGGACAAGGTCGCCGACTCGGTGCCGGATCCCATCGACCGGTAACCGATCGCTACCACGCCCCAGTTACGAGCGGCAGCAACCACCGACTCAAAGTCCGATTCACCTAACGGCACGTATCGCTCAACTGGATGCATGGCAACAGCAGCGCCACTTCCGTCGAACAAGTCAGCGAACACGTCGGCCAGGTGAGGACTTTCGCTCAGCTGAGCGAGGAGCAGGCTGATGAGCTGCATGCTCACGATGAACTCCGAGCTATCGCCCTGACGGCCGAGCTCGACATCGTTGGGGTCCGCCAACTCGGCAATCACATTGCTCGACGACTCAGGGGCAAGCGCCCGCACATGCATAAGGGTGAGAAGCACGCGAGCATCCGCCTCGTCTAGATCGA
>JBMOKH010000028.1:0-16677 GCA_049315365.1 Candidatus Nanopelagicales bacterium | reverse complement strand
GGCATCGCCGACGTCATCGATCTCACCGACGGCGACTCAGGGCTCAACCTCGTCATCGAGGTGAAGAACGGATTCCATCCGGAGGCGGTGCTCGAGTCGCTGTTCAAGCTGACCCCCCTCGAGGACCAGGTGAACATCAACGCTGTAGCCCTTGTCGACGGCCAACCGCAGACCCTCGGCATCCTCCAGATGCTTCACGTGTTCCTCGGCCACCGGTTCGACGTCGTCCGGCGCCGCAGCACCTTCAGGCGCCAGAAGGCCCAGGATCGTCTGCACCTCGTCGAGGGCCTCCTCATCGCCATCCTCGACATAGACGAGGTGATCCAGGTCATCCGCGAGTCCGATGATGCCCCCGCGGCCAAGGAACGTCTCATGACGATCTTCGACCTCAGCGATGCGCAGGCCAACTACATCCTCGACATGCCGCTTCGGCGCCTGACGAAGTTCTCCCGTCTCGAGCTCGAGAAGGAATCCGACGTCCTCAAGCGCGAGATCGAGGAGCTCACCGCGATCCTCGACGACGACGGCATCCTTCGCAATGTCGTCTCCGACGAGCTCGCCGCCGTCGCCCAGCAGCACGCGACTCCGCGTCGCACCCTCCTGCTCGAGGGCAATGCGGCTCCGGTGAGCGCCGCCGTCCCCCTCGAGGTGCACGACGAGCCCTGCGTCGTCCTCATGTCGAGCACCGGGCTCCTAGCCCGATGCTCTGATTCCGCCTTTGATCCGCTGGCGGAAGTTGCCCGCGCGGCCCACGACGTGATCGTGAGCTCAGCGCCCGCCACCACGAGGGGCGAGATCGGCCTCGTCACGACAGCCGGGCGAGTGGTTCGCCTCTCGGTCCTCGACCTGCCGTCGATGCCCTCCGTCATGGGAATCCCGGCCCTCTCCGCCGGGGCCCCCATCGGTGCCTTCCTCGACCTGCCCGGCGACGAGCAGGTCCTATGCCTCACCACCCTTGATGAAACCGGCGGCATCGCGCTCGCCACGGCAGGCGGGACCGTGAAACGCGTGGTCGCCGACAGCCTCGGAAACAAGGACAGCTGGGAGATCATCCGGCTCGACGATGGCGACCGCATCGTGGGCGCCGCCCGACTCGACGACATCGCTGCGAAGTCCGCCGAGCTCATCCTCGTCACGTCCGACGCGCAACTGCTTCGCTTCCCTGCAGCGTCCGTGCGACCTCAGGGCCGCGCCGCTCAGGGGATGGCGGGGATCAAGCTGAATCCCGGGGCCCGAGTCGTGTTCTTCAGTGCATTCACCCCGTCCGACGACGCCGTCGTCCTGACACTGTCCGGTTCCTCCTTTGCCCTGCCCGGCATCGACGGCGGGAGCGTGAAGATCACGCCGCTCGCCGAGTACCCGGCAAAGGGGCGCGCGACCGGCGGGGTGCGCTGCCATCGCTTCCGGTCGGGCGAGGATCTCATCACCCTCGCGTGGGTCGGCAATGGGCCGGTCCGCGCCGCCAGCGCCTCGGGAGTGCCTGCCGAACTCCCGTCAGAGACCGGCAAGAGGGACGCCGCGGGCATCCCCCTCACCAGTCCGGTGAGCTCGGTGGGCGGCCGGCTGTGAGCCTGAGCTGCTCAGCGGGGTCGCTCGCCGCGGCCGAGCCGATGGCCGGCACCGCTCCGCTGGCCCATTCGTGGATCATCATCGAGCAGCCCGGCCCGTGGGGCCGGCAGGCGCTCACCGACAGTCGGCTCGATCCCGAGCTCGGGGCAGCGCTGAGGGCAGCCTCCGCGGAATCTGGCACCACCGTCCTCCTCGCCCGGCACCCGGACCGGCTCGAACGAGATCTGCACGGAGCCGATCCGCAAGGAGTCGATCTGCACTGGCGTGGGCCACTCGACCGCGCCGATGGCGCGGACCACAATATCTGGGTCGCCCACACTGCGCCAGGCGACACCCGTATGCGCCACGGGGTCACCGGCGACCTGTCCCAGATCGGCTCCTGGGACCTGTCCGCAATCGCCCGGGGCAGCCTGCCGCCGTTCGGCGTGTCCGTGAAGGACTCCACCCTGTTCATCTGCACCCACAGCGGGCGCGACCAGTGCTGCGCTGTCCACGGCCGCGCGCTGCTGGGGGCCACTCTCGACCGGATCCCCGGTCATGAGCGGGCCACGGTCTGGGAGGTAAGCCATATCGGCGGCCATCGGTTCGCACCAACCGCGCTCAGCCTGCCCTCGGGCGCCGTGTACGGCCGGCTCGGCATCGACGATGCCCTTCGCATCCGCGAGGACGATGCCCGGCGCATCATCTCCACCCTCAACTACCGCGGCCGGTCTGCCTTCCCCCAGCCGCTGCAGCTCGCCGAGATCGCCGTCCGCGATATTGCCGGCGTCCTTGACCGCGACGTCCTCGACGTCCTGCTCGTCCGCGATGGCCGGGCGATACCCGTCGCGCCAGGTGGTCCGCTGCCGGACACCACTGCCCTGCAGCTTGAAGTCCGCCACGTCGATGGGCGCGCATGGCAGGTGACCGTACGCCGCGAGGCCCTCGCCACCCGGCGCGCAGAGTCCTGCGGAGGCGAGGAGCTCGACGCCCTCGTCTGGCGCACCGCAGGGGTCAGCCAGGCGACCCGCTGGGCCTAGTCCGCCGAGGCCGCCAGCAGCGCACCGGTCTCATGAATGGTGGTCCGGGCCCGCCCCGCCGTTGCGCCGAGGGCTCGCTCCGCCGCATCGATCGACCTCCACCCAGCGGTCGAGACGACAGCGATGCCGCGGCTTGCCAGCAGGTCGTCGAACTCACCTGCGCTACCCGCACGCGCACTCGGCAGGGCTCCTGACTCGGCATCGGCCAGGAGGGATGCGACGGTCGCGTTCGCGTCCTTCTTGTTCGTCCCGATGATGCCGGTCGGCCCGCGCTTGATCCACCCGGCCACGTATTCGCCCGGGACCGACTTCCCGTCCCGCTCGACCCGGCCATCGACGTTGGGGATGACACCTCGCTTCGCGTCGAAAGGCACGTCGCCGAGGCCAGTGCCCCGGTAGCCGACGCTGCGAACGACGAGGTCGGTGGGGATGACCGTGAGCTCGCCCGTGCCGGTGACTCCCCCGGACCCGTCGAGTGCCGTCCGCTCGACGACCACCTCGCGCACCCGATCATCGCCGCGCAATTCGACCGGGCGCGCGAGGAAGTGCACGTGCACCCGGCGGCTGCGTCCGGCCGGCACCCTGGTCGACCACTCCTTGATCACCTCGACGTTCCTCGCGATGGCCTTGTCAGTCCTGATCGCCTCGTCGCTCGCCGCGTCGAAGGCGAGGTCCGCCGGATCGACGATGACGTCGGCATCGAGGAGCTCGCCGAGCTCGCGCAATTCCTTCGTCGTGAAGGTGGCCTGGGCCGGGCCGCGGCGGCCGAGCAGGTGGATGTCCGTGATGCGCGAGGTTCCGAGGGTGTCGAGCACGTGCTGAGGCATGTCGGTGTCGTCGAGCTCAGCCACCGTCTTGGCGAGTACCCTCGTGACGTCGATCGCGACATTGCCGACCCCGACGACGGCCACCGAGGTGCTCGACGGGATGAGCCGCTCGAAGGTCGCCCGGTCCGCATCCGGGTGACCGCAGTACCAGGCAACGAAATCCGTTGCCGCAACGCTGCCATCGAAATCCTCGCCCTCGATCTCCAGCCGGCGATCGCGCGATGCGCCGTAGGTGAGGATGACGCCGTCGAAGTAGTCATGAAGCTCGGCGAGGGAGATGTCACGGCCCACCTCGACGTTGCCGATGAAGCGCACGCCCGGCTTGTCGAGCACCTTATCGAGGGTGTCGCGCACCGACCGGATGCTCACATGGTCCGGCGCGACGCCGTAGCGCACGAGCCCGAAGGGCACGGGAAGCCGGTCGATGACATCGACCGACACCTCGACACCGGACTGGCTCGCCAGCGCGTCCGCCGCGTACATTCCGGATGGTCCCGAGCCGATAACCGCGATGCGCAGCGGACGCGTCATTCGTCACTCCTCGTGTCGTAATGGAAGCAGTCGTCGATCAGGGGGAACACCGCGTAAATGTAGTGCCCCGCTCATCTGCCACGGCCGCGAGGTGCGCAGGGCCTCCCGGTCGCTACTCTCCTCGCACGCCAACGAAGGAGCGCACATGCCGTTCGTCCAGATCACCATGCTCGAGGGCCGAACAATCGAGCAGAAGCACGACCTCATAAGGCGGCTCACCGATGCCACAGCCGAGGCACTCGGCGGCGACCCGGCGCGGATCAGGGTCGTCATCTACGAGGTGAGCCCAGACGCCTGGGGCATCGGCGGCCAGCCGGTCTCCGCCACCATCCCGCACTGAATCCGGGCCACCTGAATGAAAATCCCCCGCGCAGGGCCCTTTTCGTTCAGCTCGCCCTGAGTCCGGGTCGGGCGGGTGGTGAGTGGGAAGTGGCGGGTGGTGAGTGTCGGGTTGGATATTCGAGCGGTCAGGCGTCGACGGGGCGGATGGCCCCGGTGTGGACGTCGAAGATGACGCCGCCGACGACGAGCCCCGGCGGGAGGAGCGGGTGCGAGCGGATCCGGACGAGGTCGGTGCGCAGTGCCGCCTCCTGGTCATCGACCGTGCGGAACTCGACGCTGCGGGTATCAATTCCGTGCTCAGCGAGGATGGCCGCGTGGATCTGCGATTCAGAGCCGCCGGCCATGCGGCAGTTCGTGTGCGGCATGACGAGAACCCGCGTGACCCCTAGGAGGTAGGTGGCCAGGATGAGCGTTCGCAGCATGTCGTCGGTTACTCGTGCGCCTGCGTTTCGCAGGATCTTCACGTCGCCCGGCTTCTTGCCGAGGACTCCCAGCGGGTCGATCCGCGAGTCCATGCACGTGATGACGGCAAGACCGGAAGCTGCGGTTCCCGTGAGTCCCTGATCCGCGAACCGCCTGACGTACTCCTCGTTTCCCTCGATCACGTCAGCGAAATCCGCTTCGGGAAACTCCCCTGGGCTATCAGCATCGAATATGGGCACGACGGAACGATATCCAGCGCGGTGATCCATGGGTGACGGGGCCGTTCGCCTACAGGACCTTTGACAGGAAGGCGCGCGTCCGCTCCTCCTGCGGGTGATCGAGTACCTGTTCCGGGGTCCCCGACTCGACGATGCGGCCGGCATCCATGAAGATGAACTGGTCGGCCACCTCGCGGGCAAACCCCATCTCGTGCGTCACGACCACCATCGTCATCCCTGAGTGGGCGAGTGCCCGCATGGCAGCGAGGACCTCACCGACGAGTTCCGGGTCGAGCGCCGACGTCGGCTCATCGAAGAGCATGAGCCGGGGCTGCATCGCGAGGGACCGGGCGATGGCCACCCGCTGTTGCTGGCCGCCCGACAATTGCCTCGGGTAGCTTCCCTGCCGCCCGGCCAGGCCCACCATCGCGAGCAACTCCGACGCCCGGGCCTCTGCCACCTCCCGAGACTCGCCAAGCACGCGCAGCGGTGCCTCGATGAGGTTCTCCAGGACAGTCATGTGCTGAAAGAGGTTGAAGCTCTGAAACACCATGCCGATGCCAGCACGCTGTCGGCAGACATCCCGATCCTTCATCTCACGCAGGCGACCCGCATGCTCGGTGTACCCGATGAGTTCGCCGTCCACCCTCAGCCGTCCGGAGTTGATCTTCTCCAGGTGATTGACGCACCTGAGGAACGTGGACTTTCCGGAGCCGGATGGACCGACAAGGCAGGCCACCTCGCCCGGCATGACCGAGAGGTCAATGCCCATGAGGACCTTCACGGGACCGTACGCCTTGCGGACCGACTCGGCCTCGAGCATGGGCCTAACCATGGTTTGCCCTCCCTTCTCCGTCGACTCCGCGAGCCTGGCGTCGTGATCGCAGGCTGCCCAGCAGCCAGGTGGTCATGCCGGGACGTGCCAGGGTTGCGCTCCCGCCCGAGTAGCGCTTTTCCAGGAAGTGCTGGCCAACCGTGAGCACCGAAGTGATCGCGAGGAACCAAAGGCTCACCACGATGAGCAGCGGGATGGTCTGAAACGTCCGCGCGTAGATCGCCTGCGCCGAGTAGACGACATCGGCGAGCGCGAGCACGCTCACGAGGGACGTGGTCTTGAGCATGAGGATCGTCTGGTTGCCCGTCGGGGGAATGATGAGCTTCATGGCCTGCGGCAGGACGATACGCCGCAGGGTCTGCATGTGCGTCATGCCAAGGGCTTTCGCCGCCTCTGCCTGACCGCGGTCGACTCCGACGATTCCGCCTCGAACGATCTCGGCCATGTATGCGCCCTCATTCAGCCCCAGGCCGAGGATGGCAACGGCGAACGGGGTCACGATCGCGTTGGCGTTGAAGCTGAAGAGCGGCTCGCTCGCCGGCAGCCCGATTGAGAACTCTGGATAGAGGGCGGAGATGTTGTACCAGAAGATCAGTTGCACGAGGAGTGGGGTGCCGCGGAAGAACCACAGGTAGACCCAGGCGCAGCGGGAGAGGACGGGGTTCGGGGAGAGTCGCATGATGGCGAGGGCGACGCCGATCAGGATCCCGAGCGATTGGGCGATGACCGTCAGGATGAGGGTGAGGCGAACACCGCTCAGGATTGAATCGCTGAAGATGTACTCGCCCACGACTCCCCACTTGAATCGTGGGTTCGTCATCACCGAATAGGCCATGAGCGCCGACAGGGTGAGGACGATGACTGCTGCGGCCCACCTGCCCGGATGCCGAGCAGGAACAGCGCTCGGCTCCTCCTCGGCGGATGGCGACGATTGCCTTGACGTTTCCATGGCTTGACGATGCTGGCGGCGCTGGCGCCCGGGCTCTCCCGGGCGCCAGCATCGGCTCAGCTCTCGTTGACCCCGCCGTTGATGGTGGCCTCGGACAAGATGACGTCCTGCAGGCCCCACTCAGCCCAGATGCGCTCGAAGTCACCCGAGTCCATCAGCTGCTGGATCGCCTTCTGGAACGGCTCCACGAGGCCACCCTTCTTCAGGAGGATTCCGTTGATGTCATTGCCCTCGTTGGGGCGAAGGTACACCTCAAGCTCGCCGCCCGAGTTCTTCGCGATCCACAGGGCTGCGTGAGCGCCCTGGATCGTGACGTCTGCTCGCCCGGACTGGACAGCCAGCGTGCAGGCTGCCTGATCGGGATACACCTGGCCGTCGATGGCTTCCTTGCCATCGGCCTCGCATGCCGCGCTCAGCTCCACGATGGAGTCAGCCATCGTCGTGCCCTTGGCGACGGCGACCGACTTTCCGCACAGCTCGGTCGCGGTCTCCAGATCAGGCTGCGCGCCGGTCTTCACCAGCAGCGCGCGCGATGTGGTGAAGTAGTCGACGAAGTCGACGACCTCCTGCCGGTTCTTCCGATCGGCGAATCCGGAGACCGATCCGTCGAAGCGACCAGCCTCGACGCCCGGGATGATGGCATCGAACTTGGAGGGCACGAGCTCGATCTTGACCCCGAGGATCTCAGCGAGGGCAGCGGCCATGTCGACCTCGGAACCCACGATGACATTGTTCTCGTCGTAGAACTCCAGGGGCGGATCAGTCGGGTCGGTCGCCAGCGTGATGACGCCCTTCTCGAGGATGTCGGCCGGGAGCGCATCGTGAAGCGCTGCGTTGTACGCGGTGCCGGTCACCGGTGCTGCTTCGGCCTCGCTGGCCGCTGGCGCAGCGGCACTTGCCGCCGGGGATGACGCAGCATCGCTGCTGCTCGAGCCGCAGCCGGCAAGTCCTATTGAGAAAACCATCGCTGCACTGGCAGCGAATGCCATGTTTCTTGATGTGAGCTTCATTCGTTTCCTTTCGATACTGGGTTTGGATGTCCTGCGTGATGAATGGAGATGGAAGTGACGGTGACGCTCAGTTCAGGTCACGGCGCAGGAAGTCGTCATAGACCTCTCGGCGCAGGACCAACCGGGGCACCCCCTCTCGGACGAACACGATCGGTGGGCGACATGAGCCGTTGTAGTTGTTGGCCATGGTGAGGCAGTAGGCGCCGGTGACCGGGACCGCGATGAGGTCGCCGACCTTCGGTTCCTGCAGTCTCACCCCGTCGATGAGCAGGTCGCCTGATTCGCAGTGACGGCCCACGATCGTGCATTCCTCGCCGCCGCCGACTCTGTCGGCCACGGTCGCCTCGAATCTCGTGCCGTAGAGGGACACCTCCAGGTTGTCCCCCATTCCCCCGTCAACCGCCACGAAGGTGCGCCGGCCGTGCTTGACCGTGAGGACCCGGTAGAGCGTGACTCCGGCTTCCGCGACAATCGAGCGACCAGGCTCGATCAGGAGTCGGGCATCGTGCGGGAGCAACCGGCGCGCCTTTCGGGTGAGGATGTCCAGGTAGTCCTCCACCGATGGCGGCTCGTCCGCGTAGGTGTACCGCGCTCCCAGGCCGCCCCCGAGGTTGTAGACGGCGAACTCGCCGAGCTCGCTGACCGCTTCAACGGCACGCTCGAATGGCTCGGGCTTGAGCACCTGCGAGCCGATGTGCACGTGGAGCCCGTCGAGCCGGAGCCGCGAGCTTCCGCGAAGTCGCGCGATCGCGACATGCGCGTCCACTACCGACAGCCCGAATTTCGAGTCGTCCTGCCCCGTCGCGTTCGCCGGGTGGGTCTCGGGCATGACGCCGGGGATGATGCGGAGCAGCACCGCTTGTTCGCTCGTGACGATTCGCTCGAGTCGGTCGATGTCGTCGAAGTTGTCGATGACGATGGTGCCGACGCCGGCGTCCACTGCAGTTCGGATGTCCTCGTCAGACTTGGCGTTTCCGTGCAGGACGACAAGCGCCGGATCGACGCCTGCTGCGAGAGCCATGACGAGCTCGCCGCCGCCTGATACGTCGATGCCGATTCCCTCCTCCACCATGACCTTGAAGACCGCGGTATAGGGAAGGGACTTCGATGCCCAGATGATCTGCGAGTTGGGCCACCGAGCGGCAAGCCCATCCGCGTAGCGGCGGACCTTGCGTCGAACGGCCGCCTCATCGACGACGAGCGCTGGCGTGCCAAACCGCTCCGCAAGGTCAATCGCGGAGCAGCCGCCGATCGTCAGTTCTCCGGACGCGCTCACTGACGACCCCGGCGGGAACAGGCCCAGGATGCGGGGCGACGTGTCGATGGGCGAGGAGGAAATGGCAGACCGTCCTTCAACGTGGATGACGTGTCACCCGTGAATCGTGCAGTGGGACAATGCTTTCCTGCACTCACCCCCTTCGTCATGGGTGCTTTCTATCAAGTTCTTCACGTTCCCTTGTCTGATCAGACAATCATCGGGTCGACTGTGCGTCATGCAGCACGCGAAGCACGTTCCCATGGCCGAGCCGATCGAGGTCGTCGCTGCTCCAACCCCGCGCAGCGAGTTCAGCGAACACCCGCGGATATCCCGAGACATCCTCGAGTCCGGTGGGCATGAATGCCGATCCGTCGTAGTCGCCCCCGATCCCGACATGGTCGATACCTGCGACCTCCCGCACATGATCGATGTGGTCGGCCGCGTCGCGCACCGTCACGATTGGCGCCGAGCCCACCCGTTCGCCCGCGGCACGCTGCTCGAACCATCGGGCGAAGGGCATGGAGATGAAGTCCGGCACGAACGCCACCATGCAGATTCCGCCGTTGGCGGCGAGCGAGCCCAGAACATCATCGGGAACGTTCCTCGGCACGTCGACGAGCGCTCGCGCCGACGAGTGGCTGAACATCACCGGGGCGCTCGAGGCCGCAAGCGCCTGTCGCATGACATCCGCGGAGACATGGGACAGGTCGACGATCATCCCGAGCCGGTTCATCTCGCGGACGACGTCGATTCCGAATTCGCTCAGCCCACCGAGCACCGGGATGTCCGTCGCCGAATCCGCCCATGGAACGTTGTCATTGTGCGTGAGGGTCATGTACCGCACGCCGAGCTCATGCATGAGGCGCAGCACTCCCAGCGAGCCGTTGATGGAGTGGCCGCCTTCCATCCCCATGAGCGAGGCGATTCGCCCCTCTCGCCTGGCCTGTTCCACTTCATCAGCCGTCGTTGCCAGCATGAAGGTCCGTGGATACCTCGCCACGAACCGGCGAACGAGGTCGATCTGCCCGAGCGTCCCCATGACGGCGTCAGCACCCTGCAGCGAGGACGGCACGTAGACCGACCAGAACTGCCCCGTGACACCGCCCGCCCGCAAACGCGGGATGTCAGTATGCAGGGCCGGGACCGACGCGAGGAGATCGACACGGTCGAGATCGCTGTCAAAGTGCTTGAGCATCGCCCACGGCAGGTCGTTGTGACCGTCGATCAATGTGACTCCTCAGTCGTCGGGCTCCACAGCGTGCCACGTCGACCCGGGCCCGCCATTGACCCAGCGAACTAACATCCATGCATGGCCTTGTTGAATCCTCTAAGCGCAGAGGAGCTCAATGCTCCGGAGACAGTGACCGTTCGCCACCTCGTCGATGCCATCGGCCCCCAGGTGCTCCGCGTTCTCGTGGCCCCGAGGGGGCTCGAGATTCCGGTGCGGTCAACCGTTCTCCACGACCCAGTCGACCCGCTGCGCGATGAGCCGGACGCCATGCTCCTCGCATCCGGGATCCGATCAGACTCCGAGGAAGCCGCATCCCTGCTCACCACGGCCTGCGACATCGGCTACCGCGTCGTGGCCATCAAGTCACGAGGGTGCGACGTGAGTGCGCTCCTCGAGCAGGCTTCGAGGCTGGGCATTGCCGTCCTCGCGGCCGCCGACGAGGTGCCCTGGCGACACCTCGATTCCCTCCTCCTCTCGGTCCTCGGCTCGCATGGCCTGACGGCGTCATCCCACTCGGGCGCAGGGGACGAGCTCTTCGCGCTCTCCAACGCCATAGCCGCTGTCATCGGAGGCTCGGTCGCCATGGAGGACATCGACCGAAGGGTCATCGCCTATTCGTCCCTGCCCGATCAGCGAATTGACGAAATCAGGGAGCGCGGCATCCTCAACCGCCGCGTCCCCGACATGGAACGAAACCTCGCCCAGTACCGGAGCGTCCTGGCGGCCTCCGGCGTCGTTCAGTTCCCGGAGGTGATCGATGAATTCGCCCGCTGGGCGATCGCGATCAGGGCGGGCAATCAGCCGCTCGGGACGATCTGGGCGATCATCGGTCTCGAGGGCCCGGGAGCCGATGCGGAGCGGGTGCTTGTCGACGGCGCCAAGTTGGCGGCGCTTCACATGCTCCGAAGCCGCAACGCCGGCGAGCTGGAGCTTCACGTCAGAGAGAGCGCACTGCGCGGCGCCCTCGATGGGTCGCTCACCGCCAATGAGGTGTCCTTTCGACTCGCTCTGCCGGGCGGGAGCCAACTCGTTCTCGCGGGGTTCGCTGCCGTGCCGCTGGCCGACGGCTCGACGCCACTCATCACGCACGTGAGCAGCGAACTCGGCCGCTACATCGCCGCGTTCCGCCCGGACGCCGCCATCGCAACCACGGCGCGCGCGGTCTATGCCCTGCTCCCGAGCGGTGGCAATGACGCCGCCCTGCGGCTCGCCACCGGGGCACTGCCCGCGATGCGAACATCATTCGGGGACAGGATCAAGTCCGCCGTCTCCTTCACGTCAGCCAATCCCTCCGAGCTCCCCGCCATGCGCAGGGAGGTCGATGACATCCTGAGAGTCACGACCAGGCAGGAGGGACTCCCAGCGGTCGCGGCCCTCAAGGACGTTCACACGCGAGTGCTGCTCACCAGGCTCGAGGACGAACTCAGCCGGGAACCGAGGCTGCGGCATCCCGGGGTCGATGCCATCGTGTCGTTCGACCAGGAGAACAGGACCGATTACGCGGCCTCTGTCGTCGCCTGGCTTGATGCGGTGGGCGACATGGGGAAGGCCGCCTCGCAGCTCGGTGTCCACCCGAACACGCTGCGATACCGGCTTCGCAGGGTCGGCGAGCTGTTCGACGTCTCCCTCGAGGATGCCGATGACCGGCTTTCGATCTGGCTGCAGCTGCGCTTGGCAGCGACCCCGCGGACCCTGGACGAGTCCACCGGGCAGAGGCGAGGTCCCGGGTACGCGGGAACCCCGCAGCACCCATCCGAGGACTAGCCTCCCGCCGGGCACGAGCCCGGCGACAGTCCCCGGTGGCAGGACTCGTCAGGCGTCGATGCGATCGCGGTCGAGGCCCGACGCGCCATCGACGATGAACTCCTTGCGCGGGGCGACATCGTTGCCCATGAGCAGGTCGAACACCTCGCGGGCGGACTCGGCATCGCGCATCGTGATGCGCCGAAGGGTCCGATGCGCAGGATCCATCGTTGTCTCGCGCAGCTGAGAGGCATCCATCTCGCCGAGGCCCTTGTAGCGCTGAACGGGGTCCTTCACCTTGCGACCGCGCTTGTGCGCGTCGGCGAGAACGGCCTTCATCTCAGCATCGGAGTAGGTGTAGATCACCTCGTTGGCCTTGCTGCCCGCGTTGACGATCTCGACGCGGTGGAGCGGTGGCACGGCAGCGAACACCCGGCCGGCGTCTAGCAGGGGCCGCAGGTAGGAGTGGATAAGGGTGAGGAGGAGGCAGCGAATGTGGGCGCCGTCGACGTCAGCGTCCGACATCAAGATCACCTTGCCGTACCTGGCCTGATCGATTGCGAAGGACCGACCGGAACCCGCGCCGATCACCTGAATGATGGAGGCGCACTCCGCGTTCTTCAGCATGTCTGAAAGCGATGACTTCTGGACGTTGAGGATCTTGCCTCGAATCGGCAGCAGCGCCTGATAATCCGAGCTCCGTGCGGTCTTGGCCGTGCCGAGCGCGCTGTCGCCCTCGACGATGAACAGTTCGCTTCGCTCGACGTCGTCGCTGCGACAGTCGACGAGCTTCGCAGGCAGCGCGGAGGACTCGAGGGCGGTCTTGCGCCGCTGAGTATCGCGATGAGCACGCGCCGACACCCTGGCGCGCATCCCGTTCGCGATCTTGTCCAGGACGGCCTTCGTCGCCGCCTTGTCGCCGCGGGGCGGCGACGTGAACCAGGAGGCGAGCTCCTTGGCCACCACGTTGCCGACGATTCGCGACGCCGCCGGCGTGCCGAGCACCTCCTTCGTCTGGCCTTCGAACTGCGGCTCGGCCAGCCTGATCGTGACGACGGCGGTCATTCCCTCGAGGCAGTCGTCCTTCGAGACGTTGTCCTCACTGGCACGCAGCACCTTCGCTGCCCGGAGCTGATCGTTGAGCACCTTGACAAGGGATCGCTCGAAACCGGCGATGTGGGTTCCGCCCTTCGGGGTAGCGATGACGTTGACGAACGACCGGACGTTGCTCTCATAGCCGGTGTCCCAGCGCAGAGCGATGTCGACGCCCAGCTCACGATCGACCTCCTCGGGCGTCATGTGTCCCTTGTCGTCGAGGACCGGGACTGTCTCGTGAAAGTGGCCGCTGCCCTGGAGCCGGATCACCGGGGAGACGGCTTCCCCGCTCGAAATCGCCTCGACGTACTCGCCGATGCCTCCCTTGTGCTGGAAGGTCTCCTCGAACAGATCGGTGGCATCGCGGTTGTCGTTGATGGAGATGGTGAGCCCGGGGACGAGGAAGGTGCTCTGGACGGCGCGCTCGCGCAGCGCCTCGCGGTCGTAGGCGGCATCCTTGGTGAAGACCTGCTTGTCAGCCCACCAGCGGACCCTGGTGCCGGTGCGCGTCCGCGGGCAGGTGCCGCAGATCGTCAGGCCGCCCTTCTTCGTGAAGTCGGCCAGTTCGTCCGGCCCATCGAACACGCCGGGGACCCCACGCCGAAAGGACATCCCGTGCACCTTTCCTCCGCGGTCGACCTCGACGTCAAGACGGCTGGAAAGCGCGTTCACCACGGAGGCTCCGACACCGTGCAGGCCCCCGGACGCGTTGTAGGAACCGCCGCCGAACTTGCCGCCCGCGTGGAGCTTGGTGAGCACCACCTCGACGCCGGTCAGCTTCGTCTTCTTCTCGATGTCGACGGGGATGCCTCGGCCGTTATCGGCAACCTCGGCGGATCCGTCGGGGTGCAGGGTGATGATGATCTTCGAGCAGTGGCCGCCGAGGGCCTCGTCGACGGAATTGTCGACGATCTCCCAAAGGCAGTGCATAAGCCCGCGGCCGTCATTTGACCCGATGTACATGCCGGGGCGCTTGCGCACCGCCTCGAGGCCCTCGAGGACTGCGATGTTCTTCGCCGAGTAACCCTCGGCCGAATCCTTCTTCGCGCTCGCGGGCGAGACTGCGCGGGGGGACCGAGCGGGGGTCGTAGCCATGCCGTCAACCTACCGACCAGCACTGACACCGGCCCCCGCCTGGGATCCGTGTCGGGTGAGGTGTGAGTCCCCTCACATGCCCGCGTTCGCTTTGGGTGAACCTTCCCGGCGCGCCGACACGGGAACAAGCCGGGGGTGGGAGACTGTTGAGCGGAACGAGGGTCACCAACAGGATGATCTCGATCGACAGCGGAGGTGCTCACGTCCATGACAACCACGATGACCGCGCCGGCACTCAGTACGACAGACCGATGCGACCGCTGCGCCGCCCAGGCGTACGTCCGCGTCGTGCTCCCCGGCGGCGTTGACCTGCTCTTCTGCGGCCATCACTGGACCCGCCATGAGCCGGTCCTGCGCGCCCAGGCTGTCGAGGTGGTGGATGAGACGCACCGGCTCGCCGCGGTTCCCGCCTCAGACAACCGCTGAGGTATCAAGCCCCCGATGTCACTGCTGCGTATCGAGGCGTCCGAGTTCGTCACCACGCTCGTAATCTCGAATGCGCAGCAGCGCAATGCTCTATCGAGCAAACTGCTCCGCGAACTCATCGACGCCCTCGTCTCCGCTGAGGCGAGGGCGGCTCGCGCGGTCATCATTCGTGCTGAGGCCGGCGTCACCACCTGGTCGGCAGGGCACGACATCAGCGAACTTCCCTCCGACGGAACCGATCCGCTCACCTGGTCCAATCCGCTCGAGGAACTCTTCCGGACCATCAGGCGAATGCCCTTTCCCGTCATCGCCGCAGTCGAGGGCGGGGTCTGGGGCGGCGCATGCGATCTCGTCCTCACCTGCGATCTCGTCGTTGCGATGCGGACCGCAAGCTTCGCGATTACGCCCGTCAAGCTCGGCGTTCCCTACAACACCGCAGGCGTCGCCCACTTCGTGAGCGGGCTGCCCCTGAACGTCGCCAAGGAGATGTTCTTCACGGCGAATCCGCTGACCGCCGAGCAGATGGCCGCATTCGGCGTCGTGAACAGGCTCGTCTCGAGCGAGCCTGAGCTCACGAGCGAGGCAGGCGTCCTGGCCACCCGCATCGCCTCGCTCGCACCCTTGGCGATTGGCGCGATCAAGGCCGAGATGACGGCACTCACCGACGCATCCCCGCTCACGAGCAGCACCTTCGAACACCTCACCAGCCGGCGCAATGCCGCTTGGCGGAGCGACGACTACCGCGAGGGAATCGCGGCATTCAACGAGCGTCGGACCCCGAACTTCACCGGGAAGTAGTTGTCCGACGCCCCGTCGACTAGTCGAGGTAGTCGCGCAGCACCTGTGACCGCGACGGGTGCCGAAGCTTCGACATCGTCTTGCTCTCGATCTGCCTGATCCGCTCACGTGTGACCCCGTACACCTTGCCGATCTCGTCTAGGGTCTTCGGCTGGCCATCGGTGAGGCCGAATCGCATGCGGACCACCCCGGCCTCGCGGTCGGACAGGGTGTCGAGCACCGACTCGAGCTGCTCCTGTAGAAGGGTGAACGACACGGCATCTGACGGGACGATGGCCTCGGAGTCCTCGATGAGGTCGCCGAACTCGCTGTCGCCCTCCTCGCCGAGCGGCGTGTGGAGCGAGATCGGCTCACGTCCGTACTTTTGAACCTCAACGACCTTCTCGGGCGTCATGTCGAGTTCCTTGGCCAATTCCTCCGGTGTCGGCTCGCGGCCGAGATCCTGGAGCATCTGCCGCTGAACGCGTGCAAGCTTGTTGATGACCTCGACCATGTGGACGGGAATGCGAATCGTGCGCGCCTGATCGGCCATGGCCCGGGTGATCGCCTGCCTGATCCACCAGGTCGCGTAGGTCGAGAACTTGTAGCCCTTGGTGTAATCGAACTTCTCGACGGCCCGGATGAGGCCGAGGTTGCCCTCCTGGATGAGGTCGAGGAAGAGCATGCCCCGACCCGTGTAGCGCTTGGCCAAGGACACGACAAGTCGCAGGTTTGCCTCGAGCAGGTGATTCTTCGCGCGACGGCCGTCCTCGGCAATCCACTCGAGATCGCGCTGCATCTTCTTGTCGAACTTCTTCTTCGGCTCGTTCAACTTCTCCTCGGCGAACAGGCCCGCCTCGATTCGCTTGGCCAGTTCAACCTCCTGCTCCGCATTGAGGAGGGGGACCTTGCCGATCTGCTTGAGGTAGTCCTTGACGGGATCTGCCGTAGCCCCTGCCACGGTGACCGTCTGCACGGGCTCGTCGGTATCGTCGACGTCGGAGATGGTGAAGCCCTGCTCCTCGGCTTCGACGGCCGGCTTCTCCTCTTCGACGTCAGCCTCGGCCTCGACCTCAGCGATGTCGACTGCGATATCCGCCTCAAGATCCTTCTCTAGCACCGCCACGGCCTCTAGCTCGGCCTCCGGCACATCATCTGCATCAATCGCGACGAGGCCGTCCTCTGTCTCGAGCACCTCGACAAATACGTCTTCCGGTAGCGCATCCGCCACGACCGGCGCAGCGGCCTTCTTGGCGGCGGGAGCAGCCTTCTTGGCCGGGGCCGACTTTGCCGGGGCCGACTTTGCCGGGGCCGACTTTGCCGGGGCCG
>JBMOKH010000229.1:0-3751 GCA_049315365.1 Candidatus Nanopelagicales bacterium | reverse complement strand
AACGTCATCGATGTCAACGTAACCGGTGGCAGCAATGACAGTGCAGCACCCTCGGTGCCGAGCCAAGTTCTCGCCACCGGCGCGACGCCCGGCACCGTGGAACTCACGTGGTCGGCGTCGAGTGACACTGTGGGGGTCGCGGGATACACCGTGCTTCGCGATGGAGCCGTGATTGGAACGACGACGGCCACGCGCTACACGGACACCGGTCTGGCAGCCGGGCGTGCCTACATCTATTCGGTGCGCGCCAGTGATGCTGCGGGCAACACCTCGGCATCGTCCACCGCCGTCACGGTGACAACAACCACTGCAGCTGCGCCGAAGGACACCCAGTCACCGACGGCACCCGTTGGCCTGCATTCCATGGGCGTATCCGAGTCGACCGTGGACCTCATGTGGTCGGCGTCCACGGACAACGTGGGCGTGAAGTCGTACACCGTGCTGCGCGACGGCCTAGTCGTAGCCCAGACCGCGGCAACGGGCTACAAGGACAGCGGGCGGAGAGCAGGGGCGACCTACCGCTACGAGGTCCTCGCCACCGATACGGCAGGCAATGCATCGCCTCGCTCCGCATCGCTCACGGTGACCACCAAGGCCGCAGCGACGAGCACCGGTTCCGCGAGCGCCGGATCTTGGAGCGCCACGGGCCGATACGTCGTCGGCGATCTCGTCACCAACGGTAGCGCGACATATCGGTGCATCCAGGCCTACCAGGGACACGGGGATCCCAACTGGATCCTCGCCCCTTCCCTGTGGTCGCGGGTCTCCTAGGAAATCCCGAAACGGGGCGGCGGTCGCCTGGCATCCACTCGAGATGCCAGGCGATCGTTCTCCCTCGGCCACCGGTCCATGGCCTTGGCCTTGGCCAACGAGCGCTAGGCGCCCAGCCTCTCGACGTCATCGAGGGTAAGCCGGAGGGGCTCGGCCGGACCGCGTCGCGGGCGCACAGCAGCCGGATCCGGTGGCCGCAGCCGATGGGCATCGGTGACCGCTTGGTAGGCGGCCACAACCGCGCACAGCCGGTCCTCGGCATACGGCTGACCGCCGATGATTGCGCCCACCGGCAGGTCGGCACCCGCTTCATCGTCGCGGGCCACGCCGATCGGGAAGGCAATGAGCGGGAATCCGATGATGTCGAACGCATCGGCGGTGCCCTGCAGCACGACGTCGCAGCGATCGAAGACCCGCTCGAATGCGAGTTCGGCCAGAAGCAGCCGGGAGCGCTGCCCGCGCACGTACTCGTCGCCGCCGAGGAACAGGCCCTGCATCCAGGTGGTGAGCGACACGCCGAAGAGCTTGAGGTCCGAGCGGAGGTACTCGAGGAAGGCCTCGCTTCGCTCGGGGAGGCGGGCGCTGTTGAACGCGTATCCGGAAAGCACGCTCCATTCCTCGGGAGGCTCGACAGTGATGATCCGGATGCCCAGGCCCGACATCGTGTCGAGCATCGACCGGCGGCGGTCGACCACGGGGCTCGGGCCCGACAGGTAGTCGGGAAAGACCCCGAGCCTCGTCGGCCATCGGCACACGGCCTTCGTGCCGCGGCGCACGGGAGTCGCGGCGGCGACGAGGTCGGGGACCCCTGGCAGTCCAAGCGTGCGCGCATCATTGGTGTCCGGCCCTGCCATCGACTGCAGCATGATCGCCGCGTCCTTGACGTCGCGCGCGATCGGTCCTGGGTGATCTCGCGTGTATGTGAGAGGGATGACGCCGAAAAGCGAGCATCGGCCCATGGTGGGCTTCAGCCCTGTCAGCCCCTGGGCGAGTGCCGGGTAGGTGATCGAGCCCCCGGTCTGGGTTCCGATCGAACTCGTCGCCATGCGCCCGGCGACGGCGGTCGCCGACCCGGTCGACGAGCCGCCGGGATACACGGCCGGGTTCTGTGGCGTCCAGGCGTTCACCGTCGTGATGATGCCGTCGGGGGTCGTGGCCCGCGTGGTCGCGAGCGGCCCCATCTGGGTCTTGCCGAGGACGATGCCGCCCGCCTGCTGGAGCCGCGTGACGACCGTCGCGTCGAAGGTCGGGACGAAGTCCTGGTAGATGAAACTGTTCGCCGTGGTCCGCACGCCGTTCGTGTAGTAGTTGTCCTTCACGGCGATCGGGATGCCGAACAGCGCGTTCCGCGGCGAGGCTTGCTCGAGCCGCCGTGCCCGCCGGAGGGCCGCTTCGCCCAGCACGGTGTTCCACGCCTGATACGTCCCGTCGAACTCGGCGATGCGCGCAAGGTAGCGCTCGACGAGCTCGACCGGCGTGAGCGAGCCCCGCCGCAGCAGGAGCGCCGCTTGGGCCAAGGTCAGGTCGATCGGGTCGAGGGAGGGGTCGGGTGCCTCGTCAAGGTAGACGTCCACCACCGGACGCGTCCGCGGGCTGGCCGCCGCAGGGCCGGCGGCCACTCCCGAGCCAACGCCGGCGGCCAGCGCCGACACTGCCGCGAGACGCTGGATGAACGCACGGCGGTCGAGTCCTACGTCGCTCGGCCCGCCCATCGGCGGGCCCTCCGTCACCGGCCTGTCCGTCACCGGGGAGCCTGTGAGCCAGTCGATGTCCAAGAGATGAACTCGGGCGGATAGAAGGACGGGATACGCAACTGCGGGTCCATCGAGAAATCGCTGATGGCCGCCGGGACGTTCCGCAGGAAGGTACGCAGGGATGACATGAGGCGCACCTGATCAGCCGGCGCAGCCGGGTCATCGACCGGCAGGTCGTCGAGGTCGATGCCGACGAGGGCGAGACGGGCCCAAATGAACGTGTCGAGCTGCTCGTCCGTGGGCGGGGGAACAGTCATGATCGCCTTCGACACCTTCCGATGAAGCCCGTTCAATGCCAGGAGAAACCTGAGCCTACATTCCTGCATTAGTGCCCTCGTCCGCCAGCAGTGGCACGCGGGACGGAGCCGTCAGGTCGTTACGGCGATGCGTGCGGTCAGCGCGGTTCGGCCCTCCGGCGTCCTCACCCGCTGCCAGGATCCCGGCGCCACGGCATCGAGGTGCTGGCTGCCGAGGCCAAGCGCCGCGGGTTCACTCCCCTGAGCGGGCAGGTCGCGCATCCCGTCGTCAACGACCGAGACCTCCCACCCAGCAGCCCCTTCGCTGATCGTCACCTCGACGCGCGTCGCCGATCCATGGCGGGCGGCATCGTGAACGCCTTCGGTGACGACGCGAAGGATCGTCCGCTCCTCGGCGGGCCCGGGATCGCCGACTCCGACAAATTCGACGCGGACGTCCACCAGGCCCTCCCACGCGGCGGCGAGGTCGGCGACCTGCTCGCGCATCGACCCCACGGCTGGCCCCTGCGGCGACGTCTGCGCGCTGTCCAGCAGGGCGCGCGCCTCAGCAAGGGCGTTCCTGGCCTCCTCGGGATCGTTGGCGTTGATGGCGAATTCCAGTCGCATGACCGAGGTCGTGAGCAGGCCCCGGACGGTGCCGTGCAGGTGCATCGCGACCTCGCGGCGCAGGAGGTCCAATTCGCGTGCCAGCGCAGCCCTTCGCACGTCGGCCTCGGTCACCGACTGCTGAAGCCCGCGGACGACATCGCGGCCAGCGATGCCCAGGCCACGGGCGACGTTGAGCAGCGGGTAAGCAACGGCGACCCACAAGGCTCCCGTCAGGGCGAGCCGGGCAGCCACCGTCGCGTCGGTGCTACCGAGAGTGAGCACCAGGTAGACGGGAATCCCCGAGAGGGCGAGCACCGGCACCGATCCGATCGTCACCGCCACGGCCCACTGCGGCATCCGGCGGGTCAGCTCGTTCACGGC
>JBMOKH010000027.1:0-16771 GCA_049315365.1 Candidatus Nanopelagicales bacterium | reverse complement strand
TGCCGATGTCAAAGCACATCGGATTACCCTCGTTCAGGGTGAACTGACGCCCCGAATGCTTTCCGTAGACGGCCGTCAGCGACTGGTCGACACCTGGCGGGCACATGTCGTCGCCTCCGACGTGCTGAATGCCGAGCCCTGCGACGAAGCTGGGCTGGTAGACGGTGTAGGTCACGCCGACCTGATGGTCCTGATAGGGGTTGCCGGTGCCCATCGCAGCAGCTGTTGTCGTGCCCGCTGCGGTCATCACCAGCGCGGCGGCAGCCGCCGCCAGAGCCGTCCGACGCTTCACTGACCGCCTCCTTGAACGCCTCGATGCTCCTGCTCCACCGACATCCGTGCAGACAGGGCTGCGGCCTGGGTGCGCCGCTCCATCCCCAGCTTAGCAAGGAGGCTTGACACGTAGTTCTTCACCGTCTTCTCCGCGAGGTGCATGGCCTCGCCGATCTGCCGATTCGTCATGCCGTCGCCGATGAGGCCGAGAATTCGGCGCTCCTGGTCGGAGAGGCCATCGAGGCGTCCGTCATGCTCCTCGCCCTTGCGCAGGCGGTCGAGCACCCGCTGCGTCGCGACGGGATCAAGGAGCGACTTCCCGGCCGAGACCTGTCGAATGGCATCGACAAGGTCGTTGCCCCGGATGTCCTTCAGGACGTAACCGGACGCACCGGCCATGATCGCGTCGAAGAGGGCCTCGTCATCGGCGTACGAGGTGAGCATGAGGCACCGAACCTCCGGCATGAACGACCGGATATCGCGGCAGACCTCAACGCCTGAGCCGTCGGGAAGGCGCACGTCGAGGACCGCCACATTGGGACGTGACGCGGGGATCCGGTGCAGGGCCTCCTCCTTGGTGCCGGCCTCGCCCACGACCGTCATGTCGCGCTCGAGCGCGAGGAGATCGGCGAGGCCGCGACGCACGAGCTCGTGATCGTCCATGAGGAATACTCGGATTTCATCCGCTGCTTCAGGCATGAATGCATTGTGCCGGGCCAAAGAGCCGGATGCCTGCGCTCGCGTGGGCATGGCGTGGAAGTATTCGGTGGGAGGTCGGTTGCATGAACGAATCAGGGCTTGGCGCGGCAGGAGTGCAACTCCTCACTGCCGAGGGCGAGCGAGTCGAGCATTCCGACTACGCGATATCCCTGACTGACGAAGAATTGCGCGGCCTGCTGCGTGACATGACCCTCGTCCGCAGGCTGGATGCAGAGGCGACTGCCCTGCAGCGTCAGGGCGAGCTCGGGCTGTGGGCCTCGTGCCTTGGCCAGGAGGCTGCCCAGGTCGGGTCCGCGCACGCGATGGCGGTGTCCGACTATGCCTTTCCCACCTATCGCGAGCATGGCGTTTCGTGGGTTCGGGGTGTCCCTCCGCTCGACATGCTCGCCATGCTCCGAGGGGTGACGAACGGCGGCTGGGATCCGAACCGCTACCGCTGCGCCCCGAGCACCATCGTCATCGGTAATCAGGCGCTTCACGCGGTCGGCTACGCGATGGGCATCCAGCTCGACGGATCGCAGGACGCCGCCATCGGGTACTTCGGCGACGGCGCGACCGCGCAGGGTGATGTCAATGAGGCCTTCGTCTTCGCCGCGGTCTTCAACGCTCCAGTCGTGTTCCTATGCCAGAACAACCAGTGGGCGATCTCGCAGCCGACCGATCGCCAGACCCGCACCCCGCTGTTCGAGCGTGCCGCCGGGTTCGGCTTCCCCGGGATCAGGGTCGACGGCAATGACGTCCTCGCGGTCATGGCCGTCACCCGACACGCACTCGCGCGTGCGCGGGCCGGTGAGGGGCCGACGCTCATCGAGGCGTTCACCTACCGGATGGCCGCGCACACCACCTCCGACGATCCCACCCGATACCGGGAGGCCGCGGAGCTCGAGGCCTGGCGGCAGCGCGACCCCATCGAGCGACTGAGGGTCCACCTCGAAACCGAGGGCATCGCCGACGACTCCTTCTTCGAGGGACTCGAGCAGGAGTCAGAGGCGCTCGGCGAACTCGTCCGTGCCGGGGTTCGATCGATGCCCGACCCGCAGCCGGGCGCGATGTTCAACCACGTCTACGCAGGGCGTCATCCGGAGATCGAGGCACAGCGCGCTGAGTTGGACGCCTACCTCGCGAGCTTCGTCGAGGAGGGGGTTCGCTGACATGGCTGGCATCGACAGGAACGAACCGGTCACGATGACCATGGCTCAGGCACTCAATCACGGACTGCGGCGCGCGCTTGAGCGCGATGCGAAGACCGTCCTTTTCGGCGAGGACATCGGCCGGCTCGGCGGCGTCTTCCGGGTGACCGACGGGCTGCAGAAGGACTTCGGCGAGCACCGCGTCATCGATGCCCCGCTGGCCGAGAGCGGCATCGTCGGGGCAGCGGTCGGCCTCGCGATGCGCGGATACCGGCCGGTGCTCGAGATGCAGTTCGACGGGTTCGTGTACCCGGCCTTCGACCAGATCGTCTCGCAGGTCGCGAAGCTCCGCCGCCGCACCGAGGGGGCCATCGCCCTGCCGATCACGATCCGAATCCCCTACGGCGGGGGCATTGGCGCGGTCGAGCACCACAGTGAATCGCCGGAGGCCTACTTTGCCCACACGCCCGGGCTGCGGGTGCTCACCCCGTCCGATCCCCAGGCGGCCTTCGACACCATCCAGCAGGCGATTGCCAGCGACGACCCGGTCATCTACCTCGAGCCGAAGCGCCGCTACTGGGACAAGGGCGCGGTAGATGCCTCCACTGATCCTCTCGACGCGCCGATGGCGCCGGACCCCTGGCGGGCGCGCACCCTCCGAGCCGGGTCTGATGTCACCGTCGTCTGCTACGGCCCGATGGTCCGCACCTGTCTGGAGGCCGCGCTCGCGAGTGGCGAGGCCTCCATCGAGGTGATCGACCTGCAGTCGCTCTCGCCGGTCGACTACGACGCCATCGCGGCCTCAGTCGAGCGCACCGCCCGGCTCGTCGTCGTGCATGAGGCGTCGCGCAATGCTGGCCTCGGCGCCGAGATCGCGGCACGCATCAGCGAGCGATGCTTCACCATGCTCGAGGCACCGGTGATGAGGGTGACGGGCTACGACGTGCCCTACCCGCCGAACCGGCTCGAGGAGTTCTTCCTGCCCGATCTCGACCGGGTGCTCGATGGCGTCGACCGGGTCATGTCCTACTGATGGAGGCTTCGATGCCCGACCAGATCCAGGTGTTCGCGCTCCCGGACGTCGGCGAGGGGTTGACCGAGGGCGAGATCCTCGTCTGGCACGTCAAGGTTGGCGACGTCGTCACCGTGAACCAGCCCCTCGTCGAGATCGAGACAGCCAAGGCCGCCGTCGAACTGCCGTGCCCGTTCGCGGGCATCGTGACCGAGTTGCACGCCCAGCCCGGCGAGGTGGTGCCGGTCGGCTCCCCCATCGTGAGCATCACGGGCGCTGCGCCCCTTCATCAGCGCGAGTCGGTGCTCGTCGGATACGGGGTAAAGCACGGCGGAGAGCCGCGGCGGCGTGCCAGGCGAGTGACGGCTGCGCCTGCTCCGGCGACGCTGCGACCGCGCGTGGTCCCCTTGCCCGACCGCGAGCCGGCCCCGCGGGCGAAGCCAATCGTGCGCAAGCTCGCGAAGGACCTCGGGGTCGATCTCGCTGAGCTGACCGGGACCGGCGATCACGGTGTCGTGACCCGCGAGGACGTCCTCGGAGCAGTCCACGGAGTCTCGCCCGCTCCCGAGGCATTCGACGTGATCGCGACGGGAGAGCCGGTCGCCGTTCGCGGCGTGCAGCGCGCGATGGCCGAGGCGATGGTGCTCTCTGCCTTCAGCGCCCCCCATGTGACGGTGTGGGTCGACGTCGACATGACGCGGACCGATGGGCTCGTGCGGCGCATGCGGGCGCACCCGGCGTTCGCCGACCTGCGGCCCACCGCCCTCACGATCGTGAGCGCCGCCCTCGTCCGCGTCGCCCGTGAGCACCCCCGCATCAACGCGACGTGGGTCGATGGCCCCGAAGGCCCGGTCATCACCGAGCATGCCGACGTCAACCTCGGCCTCGCCGCCGACACCCCCCGCGGGCTTCTCGTGCCGGTCGTGCGCGACGCAGGCCGCCTGAGCCTTGTTGAGCTCACTCGAGCCCAGAAGGCGGTCATCGACACGGCGCGTGCCGGGCGCAGCACTCCCGCGGACCTCACTGGCAGCACCGTGACCCTGACGAACATCGGCGTGTTCGGGGTCGATGGCGGCACGCCCATCATCAACCCGGGGGAGTCGGCGATTTTGGCAATGGGCCGAATCATCGACAAGCCCTGGGTCGTCGATGGCGAGGTGCGCGTGCGGCCGGTCATGCAGCTCTCGCTGTCATTCGACCATCGGGTGTGCGATGGAGCGCAGGGCTCACGGGCGCTCGCGAGCGTGGCCGTGTTCCTCGCTGATCCTGCTGCGGAACTCCTGCTGGGCTGAGCGCTCAGGGGGTGACGTTGAGGGCAGCGAGCAGCCTGCCTGCCAGCCCCTCGTCGCCCGTGAGCGCGATGCGCTCGAGGAGGCCTGCATTGTCCGGGCTCACTCGACCGGTCATGACGTCGAGAAGGTCGGGCCAGGTGATCGTCAGGCTGACGTCGGGAACCGCACCGGTGACCATGACCCCGCGCTGCTCGTCATCGACGCCGATTTGAAGGGCTGCGGCGACAACCGGCCCGGTGATGTTGAGGCCGAGAACGGTTCCCGGCGGGGCCGCCAGGGTCTTGCCCCAGATGAGCGGGAGCCCGGAGAGCAGTTGATCGGCCGTGACGGCCGCTGCCGCTGTCTCGAGCTGGAACGGAAGGCCGCGGGCGGCCCGGATGTCCTGCGCATGCACCCAGGCGTCGAAGGTACGCATCGTCAGGACGCGACCGAGGGGCCGGTCGGATCCGAACGGGCCCATGACCAGGGTCGTGAGGTCATCCGGCCCGGCAGCGAGCTGGGCGGATCTCCGCTCGAGGACCGAGTCGAACTCGGCGAGGACCTCAGCCATCGGCATCCCGCGGCGGGCATCGACGCCGACCTCGGTGACCCGGCTGATGGGCCCGACGGCATGCGGCAGCGCATCCCAGTCGGGCTCGTGGCTCGGGCGCGGGTCGCCCGCAAGGAAGCCGTCGATATCGAGCAGATGCGCGATGAGGTCACCGACGCTCCACCCCGGACACGAGGTGGGCAGTGACCAGGCGGCGGGGTCATCGGCGTTGCTCCGAGCGTCGAGCATCACCTCATGCCAAGCATCGATGAGATCACGCGCGGTTGCCTGCTGCTTGTCCATGGGTGAACCGTAGACCGGCGGCCCTTCCTGCAGGGCATTACCATCCACGCATGCCTGTGACGGTTGCCCTCATCCAGCTGGACTGCACCTCCGCCGAGCCGGTCGCGTCGCGGATCGAGCGAGCCCACGCACTCGTCGCCGCGGCCGCAGGGCGAGCCGACCTCATCGTCCTTCCCGAGTTATGGCACGTAGGGGCATTCGATATCGATGCCGCGAGGGCCAACGCGGAGCCGATCGACGGACCGCTCGTCACCGGCCTGTCCGCGCTGGCCAAGGAGCACCGGGTCTGGCTGCACGGCGGCTCGTTCGCCGAGGTCGCTGACGATGGCAGCCACTACAACACCGCGATCCTCTTCACCCCTGACGGACGCCTCGCCGCGAGCTACCGCAAGATCCACCTGTTCGGCTTCGATGGCGGCGAGACCACCCTCATGAGCAGCGGCGATGAGCTCGTCGTGGTCGACACTCCCCTCGGGCCGACCGGCCTCGCCACTTGCTACGACCTTCGCTTTCCCGAGCTGTTCCGCGCACTCACGGCCGGGGGCGCAACAGCCTTTCTCGTCACGTCCGGTTGGCCGACCCCGCGCATTGGGCACTGGGACATCCTCACCGCGGCACGGGCCATCGAGAACCAGGCATGGATGGTCGCCTGCAACGAGGTGGGCGCTCAACCCGGGATTGCCCTCGGCGGGCATTCGAGCGTCATAGATCCGCTCGGCGCGGTCGTGGCGCGAGCCGCGGAGGGAGAGACGATCCTGTATGCGGAGGTTGATCCGGGGGCCAGTGCGACGTGGCGCGAGCAGTTCCCGGCGCTGCAGGACATTCGCATTTCCTGAGCTGCAACCTGGATCGCGAACGCTTGCTCAGTCCAGGGTGACGACAACGAGTGGCTGTTTCGCCGGATCGATCCAGCGCATGACCTTGGCCATCTGCGCCTGGGGGATAGCGATGCAGCCGGCGGTCGGCTTGCCGTTGGTCACGTGAAGGAAGATGCCGCCGCCCTTCGACGTGTTGGCCGGGTTCTCGGCGCGCCTGATGCCGTCGGCCCCCGTGCGTACCGCACCCTTCGGCAGGTTGTAGTCGAGGACCGCGACGTAGTTGTACTGACTGCCGTAGCGCCAGAGCCATTCGACGTAGCTGCCGAAGGAACGCCACGAACGGTTCGCCGTCTGGAACAGGTTGTAGGTCGACGGGGATCGCGGGTTGTAGGTCCAGGCGTCGTTGCGATCGAATCTCACGTAGGGCATCTGCGTGCCGGGGTCAGCTAGCCGGCCGAAGGTGGTGACGATCGGAAACGTGCCGATCGGGGTCTTGCCGGTGCCCTGACGGCGAGCGGAGGCCTTGACTGAGCCGGAGTAGCCGAGGCGTGCCGGGGTCGCGTCGATCACGGTCCTCCAGGTGCCGTCGGCTCGCTTCTCGTAGGCACGGAGCTTCGCGAACGACGTCCGAGCGTTCGTTGCCGTGACGACGATGACCTGTGATGACCCCCCGATGCCGGGCAGCGATGAGGGATCGAACCCACCGGGCGCCGCGTGGGCCGCCGTTGGGGCGATCCCGATCAGCGACAGGGCGGAAACTGCGATGAAGGCACGCCTGAACCTCTGCACAATTTCAGGTTAACCCGATCGGTCGCGCTCGGCCAGTTTCGCGAGGCGTTCGTTGTAGGCGTTCAATTCGGCATCCCCATCGCGATCCGCACGCCGGTCGTTGCGGGTGGCCTCCCGATCATCGCTCCGGGACCACTGAATGCCGATGACGATCATCACGAGGAGTGTCGGGATCTCCGAGAGGCCCCATGCCACCTGCCCGCCGTAGAGGGAGTCCTGGAGTGGGTCGGTGACCCATGGCGGGCGCACGATGCCGTACCACTCGGGTGCGAGCGGGGTCGCCCCCATCATGAGGATGACGGCGAAGATCCCGTGCACCGCGAGCGCGAGCAGGAGCAGGAGCATGCGACCCCAGTACGGCAGGGGCCTAGGTCGCGGATCAATGCCGATGACGACCCAGTAGAACAGGTACCCCGACACCAGGAAGTGCACCTGCATGATGATGTGGCCGACATGGCTGCCCATGAGCCAGCCGAACGCCGGTGTCAGGTAGAGGCCGTAGAGCCCGATGACGTAGACGATGAACACGTAGACCGGGTTCGTCAGGATGCGGGTGATCCAACTGTGGAGCAGCCAGGTGAGCCACTCGCGGGGCCCACGCTCATTGCCAGTGGAAGGGCGTAGGGCGCGAAGGGCAAGGGTTGCGGGTGCCCCGAGCACGAGGAGGATCGGCGCGAGCATCGTGATGGTCATGTGGGCGAGCATGTGCAGCCCGACCGACACCTGTGCGTAGGACGAGATGCCGGCATTCGTGCACCAGATGACGACGCCGATTCCGAGCAGCCACGAGATGAGACGGCCGATGGGCCAGGCGTCGCCCCGTGCGCGCAGGCGGGCGTAGCCGATGCAGTAGAGGCTCGCTGCGACAAGGGATCCGACGAGGAAGAGGGGATCGAGCCGGAAGCCGAGGATGAGCCCGGAGGCGGTTGGCGGGGGTGGATAGGCGAATCCGAGGAGTGACTCCCCGAAGCTCGCGAACTCGACGTTGATCCGGGGTGGGGCGGTCATCGCGAGGGCGACCCCGAGGGCGACCGCGATGACCATGACGGTGAGCTCCAGGCCGGCGATCCGGGCGAACACCGACGCTCGCGACGAGGTGCCGAGCGTGCCGATGACTCTCGTTCGGATGATCCAGGCCAACGCACCGAGGCCAATGAGGAGGAGGAACTTGGTGAGGAGGAGCTGCCCGTATCCGGTGGTGAGGATCTGGTCAGGGGTCTCGAGTCGGGTGTAGCCATTGGCGAGCCCGCTGACCGCGAGGAGGGCGAATCCCACCAGTGCGATGGCCGAGAATCGCTCAGCGGCCCGGCGAAGCGGGAGGTCGCGGCGTGCGGCATGGACGCCGAGCGCGAACAGGCCACCGATCCAGATGGCCGCGGCGACGACGTGCGCGACCCCGGCCGTGAGAGCCAGGGCGTGGTCGCCCATGCCAGCGCCGTGGCCGGCGAGGGCCGGAAGGCCCGCCGCGACCACCGCGATGGTCACCCACGCTGCCGCCGCGCCGGTTGTCGACGTGGTGATCGCCGAGATGCACACGACCATGGCCAGCACGGTCATGCCAAGCAGGGCCCTCGTGATCGGGATCTCGTTGACGTAGGTGGTGAAGACGGCAGGATCGAGTGCGGTCGCGAGGGGGACGCCGAGGACGTCGGCCAGGGTGAAGAGCATCTGTATCCAGGCGAGGACTGCCCACACGCCCGCCGCGATGGCGGCTCGTTTGAGATCGGCGCGCCCCTCCTTCGAGACGATCCCGCCCTTGCCGGCCGGATCGAGGAATGCTGCGGCGAGCAGCCAGCCGATGGTCGCGATTGCCGCGAGATCGGTGAGCAGCCGCAGGATCGCTGTCCCCCACACGACGATTGGCCCAGCATCGGTGATGCCGGGGGGCGGTGCCTCGTAGGCCCCGCCGCCCACGACGAGAGCAACCGCGAGCGCCGAGAGGGCGACTGCCACGAGCGCAGCGCCGACGAGGAACAGCGGTGCGGTCGGGGTGCCTGGCCGAACCCGGGCAGGTGCGGTGGTTGTCATCGGCGGCTGCGTCTCACGGCCATGACGCCGCCCACGACTGCCGCGACGACGAGCAGGATCACGACGAAGAACGGACTGATCGCCATGCCCCCGGCGTCTGCTGCGGCTGGAGTCGATTCAGCAGGGTCAGGGGCCGGGGCGAAGGGGGTGGCACCGACCGGAGGCGCCACCCCTGACTCGGAGGCGTAGCTGAACTCAACCGAGCCGGTGACCGGATGCCCATCGCCGGAGGCGACCCGGTAGGCGACCTCGTATCCGCCTGCGGGCAGGCCCTCCGGCCAGGGAATCGTCACGACGGTTCCATCGACCGCGGGCGTGACCGACGAAATGAGGGCCCCGGCGGAGTCGAGGATCGAGGCCTCCACCGATGCCGCGAGGAGTTCCTCGTTGAAGGTGAAGGTCACTGAACCGGGCGCAGCATCGAGAACCGCGCCGGCATCGGGCACGGTCGACACCACATCGGTGTGGGCCAGTGCACTGCTCGCGGGCATGAGCATCCCGAGGGCGACGGCAAGAAGTACGGCAACGATGCGGGCGAGACGGAGGTTCACGCCTTCGAGCCTACGACCCGCCCGCACGGTGCTGACTCAGAATGCCTCTTCGGGCATCTCCATGAGGTCGAGGTCGGTCGCCTCTGCCACGGCACGCTCTGCCGCGAGCAGCGGAAGGCGGTTGCGCGCGAACCAGCGTGCCGTCTCGATCTTGCCGAGGTAGAACATACGGTCCTTCTCGGCGACCTCGCCGGCGAGGGCGGCCGAGGCCACCTCTGCCTGGCGCAGGAGCAGCCAGCCGATGACGAGATCTCCTGACGCCATGAGCAGGCGGGTCGTGTTGAGACCCACCTTGTAGATCTGCTCGGACTCGGACTGCGAGGCCATGGCCCACTGCCCGAGTACGGCAACGATCCCCTGGACGTCCTCGAGGGCCTTGCCGAGCAACTCACGCTCGACCGTGAACTGGCCGCTGCCCTCGTCGCCCTTCACCGTCTCGGTGATCTGGCCCGCGACCGTCATGAGGGACCTGAACTGATCCTTGACAATCTTGCGGAAGAAGAAGTCGAGACCCTGGATCGCGGTCGTGCCCTCGTAGAGGGTGTCGATCTTCGCGTCGCGGATGTACTGCTCGATCGGGTAGTCCTGGAGGAACCCCGAGCCGCCGAAGGTCTGAAGCGAGACGGCGAGCATCTCGTACGAACGCTCCGAGCCAACGCCCTTGACGATCGGCAGGAGCAGGTCGTTCATGCGCTCTGCCGCTTCGACATCGATGTCGGTTGCGCCGGCCTTGCCCATCTCGATGATGTCCTGCCAGGAGGCGGTGTAGGCGATGAGGGCACGCATGCCCTCGGCGTATGACTTCTGGAGCATGAGCGAGCGGCGGACGTCGGGGTGGTGGGTGATCGTCACCCGTGGCGCCGTCTTGTCGGTCATCTCGGTGAGATCGGCGCCCTGCACGCGGCTCTTCGCGTAGTCGAGCGCATTGAGGTAGCCGGTCGAGAGGGCGGCGATCGCCTTCGTGCCGACCATCATCCGGGCGTACTCGATGACCTTGAACATCTGCGCGATGCCGTTGTGGACATCGCCCACGAGCCAGCCGATCGCCGGCTCCTTCTCGCCGAAGGTGAGCTCGCAGGTGGTGGAGACCTTCAGGCCCATCTTCTTCTCGACGTTTGTCGCGTAGACCCCGTTTCGCTCGCCGAGCTCACCGGTGGCGAGGTCGACGTGGAACTTCGGGACGACGAAGAGCGATAGGCCCTTTGTGCCGGGGCCGGCTCCCTCTGGTCGGGCGAGGACGAGGTGAATGATGTTGTCGGCCATGTCGTGCTCGGCCGATGTGATGAAGCGCTTGACGCCCTCGATGCGCCAGGTTCCGTCACCATTGTCGAAGGCCTTGGCGCGGCCTGCTCCGACATCGGATCCGGCATCGGGCTCGGTGAGCACCATCGTGGCGCCCCACGCGTTCTCGATCATCAGCTCGGCCCAGCGCTTCTGGTCGGCGGTGCCGAGGTTGTCGAGGATTGCAGCAAAGCCGGGCCCAGACATGAACATGAAGGCGCCAGGATTCGAGCCGAGGAGCATCTCGCTCGCGGCCCACCGAAGTGACGGGGGTGCGCCCGTGCCACCGAGGTGCTCTGGAAGATCGAGCCGCCACCACTCGGCATCCATGAGTGCCTTGAAGGACTTCTTGAAGCCCTCCGGCATCGTGACGGTGCGGGTGACCGGGTCGTAGACGGGGGGCTCGCGGTCGGCGTCGGCGAAGGACTCAGCGAGGGGCCCGGTCGCGAGGCGCTCGACCTCGCGCAGCATCTCCCGTCCGGTCGCGACGTCCATCTCTGCGTAGGGGCCGTGCCCGAGGCGCTCACCGCCACCGAACACCTCGAACAGGTTGAACTCGATGTCGCGAAGATTGCTCTTGTAGTGACCCATGACCATCCGCTCACTCATGGCCGCAGCTTCGCGCGGCCTCCTACCCATCGGTAAGCAAATAGTCCTACTGATGGGTAACTTACGCAAGTCCCCCGGGGAAATCCGGCTTGCCTACGACTTTCGCGCCGAAGCCGACAGAATGTAGCCATGAGTTCGCCGTGGCTGCAGTCGATGACTCCGGTGGCCCCGCCGACGGTGGCTAATCCCGGGCTGAGATTCATGGTCTATGCCGGAATCGTCACGGGCGCCTGGTCAGGTGTCGTTTGTCTGGCCATCTACGGACTCGGCCGACTCGCTGGCGTGCCCTTCCTCGTCGTCACCAGATCAGGCGACCCGCAGGCGCAGGTGACCTGGCTGGCACCCCTGCTCGTCCCGATTGCCTTCGGGGTCCTCGGCGCCCTGGCGGCGAGCCTGCTTCTCGGTAGGCGGCGTGCGCGCCTCATCACCTTCTGGGTGGGGACCCTGCTCGCCCTCGGCTCGGCGGTCGGGCCGTTCACCCAGCCGGCCGATGTCCTGTGGTCCACCCGAATCTGGCTGGTCGTCATGCACGTCGTCACCTGGTTCCTTGTCGTCCCGCAACTCGCGCGCATCGTCGGAGATTCAGAGCCGGGAGCCAGCGTTGACCGTGGCGACTGACATCCCCCACCGTTCCCGGCCCATCGCGCTCGTCGTCGCGATGCGTCCACGGCAATGGCTGAAGAACGTCCTGGTATTCGCCGCCCCGCTCGCTGCAGGCGCGATCTTCGAGCCCGGCGTCCTAGTGCCTACCATCGGGGCCTTCGTGGCGTTCTGCCTCATTTCGAGTTCTACCTACCTGATCAACGATGCGCGCGACGTCGAGGCAGACCGTGAGCACCCGACGAAGCGATACCGGCCGATCGCAGCCGGACAACTCCCCGCATCCGTCGCCTGGGCGGCGGCTGCGGTCCTCGCGCTGGCATCCCTCGCGCTCTCCCTCGCGATCCGGCCCTCCCTCGCAGGGGTCGTCGCGATCTACTTCGCCTTCACCCTCGCCTACTCGCTGAAGTTCAAGCATGAGCCGGTCATCGAACTCGCCCTGCTGTCGATGGGTTTCCTGCTGCGGGCGATTGCGGGCGGCGTCGCGTCCGATCTGCCGATCTCGCAGTGGTTCCTGATCGTGGCGGGCTTCGGATCCCTGTTCATGGCGGCTGGCAAGCGCTACAGCGAGCTCGACCGGTCAATCAATCGGCTGGGCGACGATGAAGGCCTCGATCCCGGGCAGTCCAGCCGGCGCAGCCTCTCGGGCTACACCCTCGGATACCTGAGGTTCGTGTGGGCGACAGCGGCAGCCGTGACCATCACCGCCTACTGCCTATGGGCCTTCGAGGTTGCGGCCGCCCCCTCAACCCTGCCGTGGGCGCAATGGAGCGTGCTCCCGTTCGTGCTTGCGATCCTGCGCTACGGCGTTGTGGTCGACAAGGGGCAGGCCGAGGCTCCCGAGGATGCCGTCCTCGGCGACCGCGTGCTCCTTGTCATCGCGGCGGCATGGGTTGTCACATTCGGCCTCGGCGCATTGGGGGTTTGACGATGTCCGCGATCTCGCCGCTTCGCACGACAGGGGAGGAGCAGCTCCTCACCGGCTGGGGCCGCACCTCCCCGAGCCTTGCCCGTGTTCGCGAGCCACGCGACGTCGCCGATATCGAGCAGGCCATCGCGGAGGTCGGCCCGCGCGGGCTGCTCGCAAGGGGGCTGGGACGCTCGTATGGCGATGCCGCTCAGAGCGGCGGCGCGACCGTGCTCGACATGACCGGCGTCTCAGCGATCGACCTTGACGCCAACGCAGGCACCCTCACGGCAGGCGCGGGCGCCAGTCTCGACGACATTCTCCGGCGCATCGTGCCGGCCGGTTTCTTCGTCCCGGTCACCCCTGGCACCCGCATGGTCACGGTCGGCGGGGCTATCGCCGCCGACGTCCACGGCAAGAACCACCACGTCGATGGGACCTTCGGGTCGCATGTTCGCCGGCTCGGGCTACTCGGGAGCACCGGCGAGCGACAGGAGCTGTCTCCGACCGGATCGAACCGGGAGTGCGAGGAGTTCTGGGCCACGGTCGGCGGCATGGGTCTGACGGGGGTCATCACCGACGCGACCGTCGACCTCATCCCCATCACCAGTTCGCTCATCAGCGTCGACACCGAGCGGACCCCCGACCTCGACTCGGCGATGGAGAGCATGGTCGCGGGCGACGACCGGTACCGCTACAGCGTCGCGTGGATCGACAGCGTCCACCCGAGCGGCCGGGGCGTCATCACCCGCGGTGACCACGCCGACATCAGCCAACTGCCTGCGGAGCAACGCCGATCGGCGCTCAACTACCGCGCCAAGGTGGTCGGAACAGCCCCCCCGTTCATCCCTGGGCGCCTCCTCAACAAGCTCACCGTCCGTGCCTTTAATGAGGCCTGGTACCGCAAGGCACCTCAGCGAAGGGTCGCAGAACTCCAGCCAATCGCCGAGTTCTTCCATCCGCTGGACTTCGTCCAGGATTGGAATCGGGTCTATGGTCCCGGCGGCTTCGTCCAGTACCAGTTCGTCGTCCCCGATAGTGCGAGCGAGGTCGTCGGCACCGCCCTTCGCACGCTCCAGCGAGTCGGAGCGCCGAGTTTCCTCACCGTCCTCAAGCGGTTCGGGGCCGCGAACCCGGGCCCGCTCTCATTCCCGCAGCCCGGCTGGACCCTCGCCGCCGATGTGCCCGCCAGCGTGCCGGGGCTCGGGCGCGCACTCGACCAGCTAGATGAGCTCGTCGCCAGCGCCGGCGGCCGCCTCTACCTCGCCAAGGACTCTCGACAGTCACCCGACATGCTCGCCCGCACTTACCCTCGCCTGGCCGAATGGCAGGCGATCCGCGACCGAATGGACCCGACAGGCCTGTTCACGTCCGACCTGGCAAGGAGACTTTCCCTGTGAACGATGCCCTCGGTGAGCCCCAGTCCGTCCTCGTGCTCGGCGGCACGAGCGAGATCGCGCTTGAGACCGTCAAGGCGCTTCCCCGTGATCGCATCCGGCGAGTTGTCCTCGCGGGCCGGCCGTCACCGGCGCGCGACGAGGCCGTGGCCGCGCTCACGTCGGCCGGGATTGCCGGGGTGAGCGCTGTTGACTTCGACGCCAAGGACACCGGTGCGCACGCCGACCTCATCAACTCGATCTTCGATGCCGGCGACATCGATATCACGCTCCTCGCGTTCGGGATCCTCGGCAATCAGGACGATGCCGAGGCCGACCCCGACCACGCGATCGATGTCGCGACCACGAACTACACCGGCGCGGTGAGCGTCGGGCTGCGAGTGGCGCACCGGCTGAAGGCACAGGGCCATGGCTCCCTCGTTGTCTTCTCGAGTGTTGCTGGCGACCGTGCCCGTCGGTCGAACTACGTCTACGGCTCTACCAAGGCGGGCCTTGACGCCTTCGCCCAGGGACTCGGTGATGCCCTGCACGGCTCGGGCGCGCATGTGCTCGTCGTGCGCCCGGGGATGGTCCGCACGAAGATGAGCGCTGGCCTCAAGGAGGCGCCGATGACGACCAACCCCGATGTCGTCGCCGGTATCGTTGTGGCCGCGCTCCGCAAGGGCAAGGAGACCGTCTACGCCCCGGGGCCACTTCGGTTCGTCATGGCGGCGCTTAAGACCCTGCCCCGTCCGATCTTCCGCAAGCTCCCGAACTGAACGTTGCGAACTACCGCTGCTTGCGATAGGTATCGAGATCGAAGTAGTCGCGCCACAGGCAGATGCGCCCTTCGCGCACCCGGAAAACCGCGGCTATCGGAATCTCGATCCATCGATCGCCGATGAGAAAGCGGTCGATGCGCTCGTTCATGACGGTGTCACCTTCGGCGGTTTGCGCCAGCACGCGCCACTCGATCTCGGCCGCCTCCGCCATGACCCCGCTGCTGAGGACCTTGCGCACGCCATCTGGGCCGTACACCTTGCCGATGGGCACGTTGTCGTACTCGATGTCATCGGTCACCAAGGCGCACACCGCGTCGAGGTCGCGTCGCTCGCAGGCGCCGACGAGTGCGGTGACGATCTCGGCGGGGGTCATCGGCGCCGCACCCGGACGGGCAGGCCCATGAGGCCCCGAAGGCCGTAGCTCGGCCCGTACCTCAGAGCATCACGATCGACGACCTCGAGTGCCGTCACATTGTCCGCTAGGGCACGCAGTGCAGAGGTCGCCTCGATGCGAGCGAGCCCGGCGCCAACGCACACGTGGATGCCGTGGCCGAATGCCAGGTGATCGCGTACGTTCTCGCGCATCGGATCGAAGTTATCGGGCTCGGCAAAGACCGCGTCGTCGCGGTTCGCGGAGCTGAAGGCGAGGAACAGGGTGCTGTCAGCGGGGATCGCGACCCCGCCGAACTCGGTATCACAGGTGGTCTTTCGCCAAAGGCCCATGACCGGGGCTGCGAGCCTGATGCCCTCCTCGACGACGCCGCGGCGGAACTGCTCGTCATCGCGGAGCCGGTCCCAGACCCCGGGCATCGCGTCGAGGTTCAAGATGATGTCGGCGAGTGCCCTGATAGTGGTCTCGTTTCCGGCGACGATCAGCTCGCGGACGAGCCACACCAGCTCGGCGTTCGTGAGCGGGGTCTCGCCGGGCTCGGCCTGCACCAGGGTGCTGAGCAGGTCGTTTCTGGGGTTCTCTCGGCGGTCGTCGAGCTCGCGGCAGATGACCTGCTGGTACTCGAGGACATCGCGCTCCGTCTCGATCCATCGCTCGGCCGTCAGCTTTCCTCCGAGCGATGCATTCGACGAGTCCGACCAGCGGCGAAGGTCATCGCGGTAGCGGTCATCGAGGCCGAGGATGCGCATGATCGCCCAGACGGGCAACGGAACAGTCACCGCTTCCATGATGTCGACGACCTCGCCATCGGGCAGGGCTTCGGCCAACTGATCGGCGACCTCGTCGACGAGGGGCTCCATCCAGGCAAGGGACCGCACCGTGAACGCCCGGTTCACCATCTTCCGGTAGCGAGTGTGCTGCGGCGGATCGTTGGTGCCGAGGGCGGGCGTATAGGGATATCCCTCATCACGCAGCGCCTGAACCTCGGCCTCGACCTCGGGAGGCGGCGACGTACGGCGGGCATGGGGCATGACGTTCGAGAACCGGCCCGGGTCCATGAGTGCCTCGCGGACGAGTGACCATGTGGTAACGAAGAAAAGCCCAGGCGTATCAGGGATTTCATAGACGGGCGCCTCTGAGCGCAGCATCGCGTAGGTCGGGAAGGGATCCTGGTGGAAGGCGTCCTCATGCGGGTTCACTGCGGGGAGGGTGTTTGCACTCATGTGGCAATCGTGTCATGTCCGGAGGGGCAAGGCTTGCGAGATAACCGATAGCCGCATGTGCTGAGGCCGGGACAACCCTGCCTTTGGGAGTACTAATTGCCCCATGAGATCGGTCTATCAGCTTGAGATAACCCTCAAGGACGTAAGTCCACGAGTG
>JBMOKH010000228.1:0-3782 GCA_049315365.1 Candidatus Nanopelagicales bacterium | reverse complement strand
TCTGGCCGTCATCGCTGTAGAAGACTCCCGGGTAGGCCATGAAGAGCTTGAAGCTCGTGACGCCCTCATCGACGAGCTCGTCCATGGCCTTGAGCGAATCGTTGTCGACACCGCCGACTATCTGGTGGAAGCCGTAGTCGATATGGCATTCACCCCGGGCCTTCTCATGCCAGGCGGCGAGGCCATCCTGCACCCGCTGGCCTTGCGTCTGCACCGAAAAGTCGATGATCGTCGTGGTGCCGCCCCAGGCGGCAGCCCTCGTGCCTGTCTCGAAGGTGTCGGACGCGAAGGTGCCGCCGAAGGGCAGTTCCATGTGGGTGTGGCAGTCGACGCCGCCGGGGATCACGTACTTTCCGGCGGCATCGATCACCCGGTCTGCGGTCGACTCGAGGCTGGCACCTAGTGAGGTGTCGCCCTGGGACAGGACGGCCGCGATGCGCTCGCCATCGACGAGCACGTCGGCATTGATGATTCCCGTGGGTGACACCACGGTGCCGTTCTTAATGAGGACGGTCATGGCAACTCCTTCGTGCTCGTATCGGTCAACGATTCGCTTTGCTCATGGTGAAAACGCTGGTGGTGATTATGGACGGGTGAGGTCCTGGTACGCATCGGGACGGCGGTCGCGGTAGAACGCCCAGCGGTTTCGCACCTCGGTGAGGAGGTCCATGTCGAGATCCCGAATGATCAACTCGGGGTTGTAGGCATCGCCCTTCTCCCCGACGTAGTTGCCCTCCGGGTCGACGAAGTACGACTGGCCGTAAAAGTCGTCGTCACCGAGGGGCTCGATGCCAACCCGGTTAATTGCGCCTACGTAGTACTCGTTCGCGACCGCTGCCGCGGGCTGCTCGATGCTCCATAGGTACTGGGAGAGGCCGCGACTCGTGGCCGAGGGGTTGAACACGATCTGGGCACCGTTGAGCCCGAGAGCGCGCCAGCCCTCCGGGAAGTGGCGGTCGTAGCAGATGTAGACGCCGATCTTGCCGACGGCCGTGTCGAAGACCGGGTATCCGCCATTGCCCGGGCGGAAGTAGAACTTCTCCCAGAACCCGCCGACGTGCGGGATGTGCTGCTTGCGGTACTTGCCGAGGTAGGTTCCATCGGCGTCGACGACCGCGGCCGTGTTGTAGAGGATGCCGGGCTGCTCCTCCTCGTACATCGGCAGGACCATGACCATTCCGAGTTCCTTGGCAATTGCCTGGAAGCGCTCGGTGGTGGGGCCGGGGATCGACTCGGCGTACTCGTAGTATGCCTTGTCCTGCACCTGGCAGAAGTAGGGGCCGTAGAACAGCTCCTGGAAGCAGAGCACCTGAGCGCCCTGCGCGGCTGCCTGCCTCGCGTAGTCCTCGTGGACCTGGATCATCGACTCCTTGTCGCCGGTCCAGTTCGTCTGCACGAGTGCGGCTCGTACAACGGTCATGCGAATCTCCTAACGGGCGATTTATGTGATTCTGCACCTTAGACAGTTTCGGATGTGTTACAACACGGAATCAAGAAAATTCTTCGAGAAGTTCTCCTGGAGGGCCATGACGCTCGCTGCGGCGCCCGAACCCTTGGGCCCGAAATCTCGGCAGGAGGCCGTTCGTCGCCTCGTTGCCGACCAGATTGCCGACCGGTCACCCAAGGGCATCGCTGCGGCAGTGCACCGACTCATCAGGGCCGGCCGACTGGACTCGGGTGATCGGCTGCCGACCGTGCGCGAGCTCGCGGTGGACCTCGGCGTGAGCCCTGCGACGGTGAGCGAGGCATGGCAGGCACTGGGTGCGGTCGGCGCCATCCAGGCGCGCGGGCGCGCCGGCACGTTCGTGAGGCAGACGATTGAGCCATCCCTTCCCACGCGCTACCTCGGCATCGGAGCAGCGCCGGGTGCCGACGGCCTTGACCTGTCGACCGGCACGCCGGATCCGGCCTTGCTGCCTTCGCTGCGAGAGGCCCTTGAGCGGGTCACGACTCGTTCGCTCACCTGGACGACGAGCTACCTCGACGATCCAGTGCTGCCCGAGCTCGCGAGCCTGCTCCTCGACACCTGGCCGTTCGAGCCGACCCGGCTGACGGTGGTCGACGGCGCACTCGACGCGATGTCCCGCATCGTCGACCAGGTGGTCCGCCTCGGGGACCGCGTCGTGATGGAGAACCCCGGGTTCCCTCCGCTCATCGATCTGCTTGAGCGCAGTGGTGCGGAAATCGTCCCCGTCGGCCTCGACGATGAGGGCATCCTTCCCGGCGAACTCGCTGGCGCGCTGGAACTCGCACCGGTCGCGATCTTCCTCCAGCCCCGAGCCCAGAATCCGACCGGAACCAACATGACAAGCGGTCGCTGCCGCGAGTTGGCGGCGCTGATCGCCGGTCATGCCGATCTCACCGGCCATGAGCCGTGGATTATCGAGGACGACCACTCGGGGGAAATCGCGACCGGCGAGGACGTGAGTATCGGAAGGTTTCTGGCGGAGCGAACCATTCATATTCGCAGCTACTCCAAGTCACACGGGCCCGACCTTCGAATCGCCGCAGTGGGTGGCGCCGCCGATGTCATCGATCCGCTCGTGGCCAGGCGGATGCTTGGCCCCGGCTGGACGAGCAGGCTGCTCCAGGCCGTCCTCGTCGAACTGCTCACCGATCCCGCGTCCGTGGCCGCCGTGCTCCGTGCGAGAACCGCCTACGCGGTGCGAAGCCTGGCGCTGCGGGCGGGGCTGGCCGGGCATGGGATCACGAGCTCGATGGGCGATGGGATCAATGCCTGGGTCAAGGTGGCCGATGAGCGATCCGCGCTCATCACGCTGGCTGCCAGGGGTGTGCGGGTAGCCCCTGGCACGCCGTTCGAGGTCACCCCCACTCGGGGCCAGCACGTTCGCGTGACGACAGGCCTGCTGGACGAGGATGACCCAGCTCAGCTTCATGACGTGCTCGCAGCACTGGTGGCTGCGGCGAATGCGGGGCCCACACTCCGAGGGGTATAGGTCGCCGCTTGCATGAAGGCCTGGAGATCGTCGCCGTGAGTCTGGAGATCGTCGCTGTGACTTCGGGGATCGTCCGGGGCATTTCGTGAGTCCCGTACCCGCCAGACTCGTGATCGCAGTACGTTGATCCCTACACATGGCCGACCGAGGGCACGAACGTCTGAAAGGACCGCAATGAACCACGAGCAGACCACACCCGCGCAGGACATCGCCGGAATCGTGCGATCCAGCCTCTCCCGACGACGAATTCTCCAGGCGGCCGGCATCGGCGGGGTGGCCCTCGCGGCCGCAGCCTGCGGCACGGGCGGCGACGATGCTGCCTCGGCGACCGGCGCCCCGAGCGCGGCAGCAGCCGCTGATCAGTCCGATACCGAGAAGGTCGCCAACTGGTCGAACTGGCCGCTGTACATCGACATTGACGAGGAGTCCGGCAAGCGGCCGTCCCTCGAGGCGTTCCAGGCGGCGAGCGGCGTTGCCGTCACGTACACCGAGGACGTGAACGACAACAACGAGTTCTTCGCCAAGGTCCGCACCCAGCTTGAGCAGGGACAGGACATCGGCCGCGACATTGTCGTCCTCACCGACTGGATGGCGGCCCTGTGGATCGAGAACGGCTACGCCCAGAAGCTCGACAAGGCGATCATCCCGAACTCGGTCAACCTCATCCCCAAGCTTCAGGGGGTGGCCTTCGACCCGAACCGCGACTACTCCCTGCCGTGGCAGTCCGGGTTCGGCGCGCTCGGCTGGAACAAGGCCAAGCTCAAGGAGGCGACCGGCACCGATTCGATGACCTCGGTCGATCAGCTGTTTGACCCGGCACTCAAG
>JBMOKH010000227.1:0-3804 GCA_049315365.1 Candidatus Nanopelagicales bacterium | reverse complement strand
TTGCCGACCTCCTCGCACGCACCACCTCGCTGGAGGTCGTTACGGCGGTCGACGACACCCCGCTGGCGGCGGCCGTGATCGCCATCGCCCCGCCCGGCCACGACATCCTCGTGACAGCGAACATGATCAAGGTGGTCGATGCCGCGTCCGGCATCGGGCCGAGCCCCAGCATCGATCGCTTGCTCGACTCGATTGCCCAAGCCTGGGGCGAGCACGGCGTGGGCGTCATCCTCTCGGGCACCGGCGCCGACGGCGCCTATGGCATGCGCGCCATCAAGGCGGCCGATGGCCTCACGATCGTGCAGTCGCCCCAGACCGCGAAGTTCGAGGGCATGCCCCGGGCCGCTCTCGCGTTCGGCGTAGGCGACCTCGTGCTCCCGCCCACGGAGATCGGCGAGCGGATCAGCCATCTCGGCGCAGCCGAAGCCGATTGGATCGGCGAGCTCCTGCCGATTCCGGGACCCGACGTCATGACGAGCATCGTCGCCGAGCTCCGGAGATCGACCGGAATCGACTTCTCTCGCTACAAGGAGTCCACGCTCCAACGGCAGATCCAACGGCGGATGTCGATCCTGCAGGTGTCCGAAATCGACGACTACCTGCCGCTGATCCTCGCCGATCAATCCGAGTCCCTTGCGCTGATGAACGGGATGCTCGTCACGGTGAGCTCGTTCTTCAGGGATGCCGAAGCCTTCGCCGCCCTTCGGGAGCAGTTGCGCCCGCTGGTGAGCGGGTTCCCCCGGACCGAGCAGATAAGGATCTGGGTCCCGGGATGCGCCACGGGAGAGGAGGTCTACTCCATCGCGATGATCGTGAGCTCGCTGCTCGGGGATCCGATCGACCTGGCCCAGCGCCTGAAGATCTTCGGCACCGATCTCGACGAGGCGGCGCTCGGGGTGGCGCGCCGCGGCGCCTATCCGAATGTCTCGCTGTCGAGCGTCCCGGAGGAAATGAGGACCCGCTACCTCAATCCTTCGCCGCAGGGCGTCGAGGTGACGCTCGAGCTCCGTGAAGTCGTGGTCTTCGCCCGGCATAACGTCGCCCAGGATCCCCCGTTCGCCCGGCTCGACGTCATCTCGTGCCGCAACACCCTCATCTACTTCACCGCGCCTCTCCAGCACCGGGTGCTGCAGATGTTCGCCTACGCCCTTCGGGCTGGGGGCCTGCTGTTCCTCGGCGCATCCGAGGCACTCGCCGCCGACACGGCCGGCTTCGACACGATCGACGCGACGTATCGCATCTTCGTGCGCACGCGCGAGACGGTGACGCCGCGCAAGGCGTACCTCCCCGGCCCCGTCCCGCGGCTTCGCGAGGCAGCACGGCAGCCGCAGATGCTAACGGCGGACACGATCCTGCCTTCGGACACCCACGTTTCGGTGCTGGAGGCGCTGGCCCGAACGAGGAATGCGCCCTGCCTCGTGCTGAACGAGCGGCACGAGGTCGTCGAGGTCATCGGCGACGTCCAGCAGTTCTGCCGGATCCCGCAGGGCCGGCCGTCGGTGGCCGTCACATCGCTCCTGCGCCCGGAGCTCGAATCCGAGGCCCGGGCTCTGCTCCTCGTGCTCCGGGCGAAGGGCGAACGGGTGTCGAGTCGGGCCGTGACGTTCGCCGGCTCCGAGCACGGCACGCGGATGGTCGCCGGACCCCTCATCGTCGGGGAGCGCACGATGGCCCTGCTGGAGTTCGTCGCCGAGGACATCGAGGTCGCCCCGCCGGTCCAGATGGGCGAGCGTGGGCCCGACTTCGATGCCGAGCTGGCCCGGCTCGAGCAGGAGCTGGTCAAGAGCCAGGCGTCGCTCGAGGGATCGCTGTCGGATCTCGAGACGGCGCATGAGGAATTGCTCGCGTCGAATGAGGAGCTCCAGGCGTCGTCGGAGGAGCTGCAGTCCTCCTACGAGGAGCTCGCGACTTCCAATGAGGAACTGCAGGCGAGCAATGAGGAGCTCTCGACGGCAAACCGTGAGCTGCGCAGCCGGGCCGATGAGCTTGACCGCACCCGCCGTGAGTCGGATGCGATGCTCTTGGATTTCGAGCGGGTCACCGATGCCCTCGAGGAGGTCGTCTGGCAGCGCGATCCCACGCTGGGCAGGCTCCTGTATGCGAGCAGGGGGATCGAGGACCTCCTTGGGACGACGGTCGACAGCCTCGGAGGAGACGCGGACCGACTCGACGATTTCATCGTCAAGGAGGACCGTGATCGGGTGATGTCTGCGAGGGGGGACGGACGCCGGCCGTGGTCGGTCGAGTTTCGCGTGCAGGCGATGGATGGCACGGTGCGATGGGTCACCGAGCGGGCATCGCTCGTCACTGATGTGGCCGGCGGCGATCGCGTCGTCGGAACGATCGTCGACATCACCGAGCAGGTGCGGAGCATGGAACGCGAGCATGAGCAGCGCATAATCTTCGAGGCGGTGTTTCGAGCCCCGTTCGTCGGCGTTGCCATCATCGACGGCGATGAGCGCATCCTCCTAGCAAATGATCAGTTCTGCGACCTGCTGGGCTACACCGCCGACTCAGTCGTGGGCATGCCCCTCGCTGCACTCGGCTACGTCGCCGCGGATGATTCAAGGCACGGCGCTCCCTCGGCCGGTGCGGGAACATTCGGCAACGGGAACGGATGGCTACATGAGAATGTGGGCGGGCTCCCGGCGCGCCAGCTCACCCGCCGAGACGGATCCACGTGCTGGGCGAATGTCGAGATTCGTGCCGTCAATGGGGGAGTGGGCAAGGCATCCTCGATGTTCATCGTCCGCGACGTCACTGAGCTTCGCGAGCAGAACGCTGAGCTCTCGCGGCGGGCGAGCACTGATGCCGGGACCGGCCTGCTCAACCGCGACCATTTCCAGCAAACCCTTGCCCGACACATGGCAAGGTGCCAGACCCAGGGAACGTCCGTGGCGCTCGTCTGGGTCGATATCGACCAGTTCAAGGACGTCAATGACCGCTACGGCCATGCTGCAGGCGATGAGGTGCTGCGCTGCAGCGCCGAGCGGATGGAATCCTCGGTGCGATCCAATGACATCGTCGGCCGGCTCGGCGGGGATGAATTCGGGGTCATCCTCGCCCACTTCGAGTCGGCTTCAGAGCTCGAGGTGGTGCTCGAGCGAATGCTTACGGCGCTTCGGCAGCCGATCTCCGTCGGAGAGGCAGAGGTCGTCATCTCAGGCAGCATGGGAGTGGCTGTCTACCCCGAGGACGGACTGACCCCCGAGGACCTCATGAGATCGGCCGATGCAGCGATGTACGCCATCAAGAAACGAACCGGTGACGGGTACGAGTACTTCCGCGCGGACCTCACCCGGGAGGCGGAGATCCGCCATCACCTGCGCTCGGACCTCGGCGACGCGATCCGCGATGAGTCCTTCTCCCTCCACTACCAGCCCATCCTGTCGGCGGTCAGCGGCGAGGTGTGGGGCGTCGAGGCGCTCATGCGCTGGCATCGCGACGGCGAGATCGTCGCGGCGGAGGAGTTCATCGCCTTCAGCGAGTCGACGGGGCAGATTCGGGCCCTCGCGCCCCTCACCTTCCGCAGGCTGCGCGAGGACCTCGCGGCATTTCGGGCGAGCGGAAGCGAGGTAGGTCGAGCCTGCGTGAATGTGTCGGTATCACAGCTCGAGGACAAGGACTTCACCTCGCTCATGAGATGGTGGCCGTCCCCGACGGGGCTCTCCGGGGTCGTCATGGAGATCACCGAGTCCATTTTTCTGCCGGATCACCAGCGCTCCTTCAATGCCATCGAGTTGCTCAGCAGGCTCGGGGCCGAGATCTGCGTCGATGACTTCGGTTCCGGGTACTCCAATCTCA
>JBMOKH010000226.1:0-3849 GCA_049315365.1 Candidatus Nanopelagicales bacterium | reverse complement strand
CTTCCCCATAGAGGTGCGTGACGGTGGAGTACTTCGGCGAGCAGCTCGTCAACGGAGTCGTCATGGGCGGCGTGTATGCGCTCATCGCCCTCGGCTACACGTTGATCTACGGGGTGCTGCAGTTCCTCAACCTCGCCCATGGCGAGATGTACATGATGGGGGCCTTCTTCGGGTTCTTCACGATGACCGCACTCGGGGGACCTTCCGCAAGCGCCGTCCCGGTGGTCGTGATGATCGGCGTCATGTTCGTCGTCGCCATGGGCGGAGGCGCGCTGCTCGGAGTGGCCGTCGAACGTTTCGCCTATCGGCCGCTGCGCAAGTCGAGTCGACTGGCACCCCTCATCTCCGCCCTCGGCGTCTCGCTGTTTCTGCAGAATGCCGCACTGCTGCTCTTCGGCGCCCGCGTGCGGCTATACGATACCGGCCAGTTCATCGACCTGCGCTCGGGGATCTCCATCGGTCGGATCAATATCGATCCGACCGAGATGATGGTCGTGATCGGCGCGCTTCTCCTCATGCTCGGCCTTTGGCTCATGGTCAATCGAACCCGCCTCGGCCGGGCCATGCGCGCGGTGGCGGTCGATCAGGATGCCGCGGTGATGAACGGCATCGACGTCGATCGAACGGTCGTCTGGACCTTCGCCATCGCCAGCGCGCTGGCGGGCGCGGCGGGGGTCATGTCGGGCCTCCTGCTTTACCCGGTCGATCAGTACATGGGCGTCTTCGCCGGGCTCAAGGGCTTCAGTGCAGCGGTGCTCGGAGGCATCGGATCCATCCCGGGCGCGATGCTCGGCGGGTTCCTCCTCGGCATCACCGAAGCGCTCGTGACCGGCTACCTCAACCCGACCTACGCCGACTTCATCGCCTTCCTCATCCTGATCCTCGTCCTGCTCATCCGTCCCCGCGGCATCCTCGGCCGCCCCGCGATCGCGAAGGTATGAGATGAGCACGACGCCCGATGACGCCCGTGGTATCGGCACCGATGAGTGGGTTGCGCAGCACGAGGAGAGAGCCCAGCAGAAGTCAGGGCTCTACGCGAGCATCGGAAGCGCCTGGATGGGGCTGCCCGCTCTCGTCCGCTGGGGCATTCCGCTCCTCCTCGTCATCCTCGTGCCCTTCGCTGGCTCGAGCGAGTACATCCTGCGCATCGGCATCAATCTCGGGCTCTTCCTGCTCCTCGCCATCGGCCTCAACCTGGTCGTCGGCTACTCAGGGCTGCTCGACCTGGGGTTCATCGCCTTCTACGGCTTCGGTGCCTACGCGTACGCGGCACTCGCGAGCGAGCAGTTCGGCCTTCACCTGCCCTCGCTCCTCGCCATCATCATCGTCGTCGCCACGACGGCGGCTTTTGGCTTCACCCTCGGCTTGCCCTCGAGGCGGTTGACCGGCGACTACCTAGCGATCGCGACCCTGTTCTTCGGGCAGATGTTCGTGGTCCTCATGGTTTCCTCTGACGCGGTGCAGTTCCCGTGGATGGACGAGCCAATGGACCTCACCGGCGGGGCGAACGGTATCGCCAACGTCGACCAGTTGTCGGTCCTCGGCTTCACGTTCGACTCCAACCTGTCGTACTACCTGCTCCTCATCGTTCTGGTCGTGCTTGCCACCGTCGCGACGAAGCGCATCCACTTCTCGCGGCATGGCCTCGCCTGGCGCAGCCTCGGCGAGGACTCCCTTGCCGCGCAGCACATGACCGTCCCGATCGTGCGACTGAAACTCCTGGCATTCACCCTGGGGGCAGGGATCGCCGGGCTCGCGGGCGCCATCTTCGCGTCCGTGCAGCAGGGCGTCTACCCGAGCACGTTCGAGCTTCCGCTCCTCATCACCATCTACGCAGCCCTCATTCTCGGCGGCTTGGGGAGCATCCCGGGAGTGCTCCTCGGTGCGGCGATCATGACGATCCTGCCCGAGGTGCTGCGCTTCCCCGAGTACAGCAACTGGCTCTTCCTCATCGTGCTCGTCCTCGGGACGATCAGGTACCTCAAATCGTGGAAGTTGGTACTCGCGGTGTTCGGCGGCATGATCGCCATCGGCTTCATCGCGAATATCGTGTTCCTCGCGCTCGGGGTCCCGTACCTCACCACCTCGGAATGGGCGACCGGCCCGCTGGCCCCCGTGCTCGGCTCCTGGATCTTCATGCCCGAGGAGCGGGTGCTCATCGGGAATATCGCCTTCGTTGGCCTCATCGTGGCGGTGGCGTGGATGTCGCTCCTGGGCAGGCGGGCACGGCTCATCGTGCTGCCCTTCGTACTGTGGCTCGCGATCTTCACCTGGGAGGTGCGCCTGATGCTCGAACCGAGCATCACCCGGCAGTTGCTCGTCGGGGCCCTGCTCGTGGTCCTCATGGCCACCCGGCCCCAGGGGATCTTCGGCAAGCCACGGGTCGAGGTGCTGTGATGACGACGGTCCCGGCGCCGGCGGCCCTCGAGCTCGTCGACATCACGAAGCGGTTCGGCGGACTCACCAGCCTGGACAGACTGTCGCTCTCGGTCGCCGAATCGGAGATCCTCAGCGTCATCGGCCCGAATGGCGCCGGAAAGACCACCTTCTTCAACGTCATTACGGGGGTCTATACCCCCGATGAGGGCGATGTCCTCCTCTTCGGCAGGTCGATCAAGGGGATCGATCCGCACAAGGTCGCGATGCGCGGCGTGGCTCGAACCTTCCAGAACGTGCGGCTGTTCCAGAATCTCACCGTTCGAGAGAACATCACCGCAGCCATGTACGGCCGCACGAAGGCATCCCTCCTCGACATCGTCCTGCGGACCCCGCGGGCTCGGCGCGAGGAACGGGAGAACGAGGAGCGGGTGCTCGACGCCCTCAGCTTCTTCGGGACGAGGCTCCAGGGCTACCGCCTGGACCAGCCTGCCTACTCCCTGTCCTACGCGAACAGGAGACGGCTGGAGATCGCACGCGCCATGGCCACGGGTGCGCGAGTGCTGCTCCTCGACGAGCCGGCTGCGGGCATGAACCCGAAGGAGACGCATGAGATCACCGAGATCATCGGCCGCCTGCGCGATGATCGCGCCTACACGATCGTCGTCATCGAGCATGACATGCATGTGGTCGAGGGAGTGAGCGATCGCGTCATCGCGCTCGACCACGGAGTGAAGATCGCCGAGGGCTCGTTCGACGACGTCGCGACCCACCCTGCGGTCATCGAGGCGTACCTCGGGCGCGGATCGGCGGCGAAGAAATGACCGAACGGGTGCCCCTGCTCGAACTGCGCGACGTGAACACGTACTACGGGCAGATCCACATCCTCCAGGGCGTGAACCTTCAGGTATTCGACGGGGAGTTCGTCGCCCTACTCGGCGGCAACGCCTGCGGCAAGTCGACGACCCTGAAGACGGCGCTGGGACTGGTGATCCCGAAGTCGGGCTCTGTCCTCATCGATGGGGTCGACGTGACGAGTGAGAAGCCGGGCGGTCGCATCAAGCGAGGAATCGCCGTGGTACCGGAGAATCGCCGGCTGTTCGGGCCGATGACCGTCATGGAGAACCTCCAGATCGGCGCCTTCACTCGTCGAAACGTCCCCAAGGAGGACTACGACTACGTCTTCACGCTGTTTCCCCGCGTGGCCGAGCGGCGCAACCAGCTCGCCGGTACGCTCTCTGGTGGGGAGCAGCAGATGGTCGCGGTGGCACGCGCCCTCATGTCGAAGCCGAAGCTTCTCCTCATGGACGAACCGTCAATGGGCCTGTCGCCGCTCCTCGTCGAGCAGTCCTTCGAGCTCATCGATGATCTCCACCGGCAGGGGGTGTCGATGCTCGTCGTCGAGCAGAACGCGAACATGGCGCTCTCGGTCGCGGACCGCGGATACGTCCTCCAGACCGGACGCGTCGTGCT
>JBMOKH010000225.1:0-3850 GCA_049315365.1 Candidatus Nanopelagicales bacterium | reverse complement strand
CCACGATGAGCACCCCGACAATCGCGATCACGCCTGAGAGCAGGCTGGGGGCACCGAGGAGTTTCAGTGCCGTCGCAGCGAGGATAACCATAAGGAGCCACCGGAGCAGGTGCCCGTCGTATCGTGTCGAAAGCCGGGCCCCGATGATCACGCCGGGAATCTGGCCGATGAGGAGCGAGACGACGACCGCGATGCTGATCTCGCCGAGCCCTGCGTGGGCGATTGCGCCCGCGACGAGCATCGGGACGGCCTGGGTGAGATCGGTGCCGACGAGCACCGAGGGGCGAAGGAGCGGGTAGATGAGCAGCAGGATCGTCACCATAAGGGAGCCGGACCCGACGCTCGTCATCCCGACGATGAGGCCGACGACGACACCGAGGATGACGGTGCGCACGATCTTCACCTCGGTGTCGGTGCCGGTCATCTGCTGCTCCGCGCCGCGCAGGCGGGCCCTCCTGGTGAGATAGCCCTTCGCGAGCATCGCGATGAGGGCGACGATGAGGACGCCGCCGATCCACGCGCGGATGGTCTCGTCGGCCCCCGAGGTCGCGAGGACGGCGGAGAACACCCACGAGCCGACGAGGACTCCCGGTATCGATCCGGCGGAGAGCCAGCCGACGAGGCCCCAGTGGACGGTGCGATTGCGGATATGGACCCATGAGCCGACCGGCTTCATAATCGCTGCGGCGACGACATCGCTCGACACGGCGGCAGCGGGTGACACACCGAAGAGCAGGACGAGCATGGGCGTGACGAGCGCGGCGCCACCCATGCCGGTGAGGCCGACCATGACTCCGGCGAAGAGGCCGCCGAGGGCGAGCGCGAGGTCGATGTCGATGATGGACATCGGCTCACCATATCCTAGTAAATAGGTAGGAAAAGGCGGCATTGTGTCGTGTCGCTACGTCGCCCGCGATCCGCGGAGGTCCTTACCGCGAATTGGCCCGGTCCTGATGCACCGCCCAGGACGGACAGGGCACCATTGGTGTATGTCGACCCATCGTCTGCTCCCGATCGATCCGCAGACGGGCCGGGCCCGTGACCTGCGATCCCTCGCCGCCCACGTCGCCGCCTTCGGCCCGCTGCCCACCGTGCCGTCAGCGGCGGACGGGCACCCCGGCGCCCTCATCGAGGCGATTGCCGAGGCGCGACTGTGCGGCCGTGGCGGCGGCTGGTTCCCGACGGCCCGCAAGATGCAGGCGGTCGTTGACAGCGCTGCTGGCCGCCGTCAGCGCTCCCCCGGCAGTCGGCCCGTCGTCATCGCGAATGCGATGGAGGGTGAGCCTGCGAGCGGCAAGGACGCGGTTCTGCTCTCCCATGTTCCGCACCTCATCCTCGACGGCATCCAGGCAGCGGCGGCGACCGTCGGCGCGACCGATGCCTACCTCGCCGTGCACCGTGGCACCCCGACGATCGACGACCTCGACCGGGCCATCGCCGAACGCCGGTCCGATCCGGTCCGGGTCGAGCTCATCACCCCGCCGGCAAGGTACGTGGCGAGCGAGGAGAGCGCGCTTGCCCACTGGGCGGGCGATGGCAGCGCAACGCCCGTGTACGGGGATCGGCCCTTCGAGCGGGGCATGAACGGCCGGCCCACGCTCGTCCAGAATGTCGAGACCCTCGCCCACCTCGGGCTCATCGCCCGCCACGGGGGAGCGTGGTTTGCCGAGGTCGGCGACGCCCAAGCGCCCGGCACCACCCTCGTCACCGTCGGAGGCCGGGTCCGGCAGCCCGGCGTCATTGAGGTGCCGACCGGCACTCCCGTCTCGGAGCTCCTCGCCCGCTGCGGCGACGTGGACGGCCCCGTCGAGGGGTTCCTCACCGGAGGCTACGGAGGCGCCTGGGTCGCGAGCGAGGCCCTGTGGTCGGCCGAGTGGGCCCCGGCGCAGGTCCGAGAGGCTGGCGGGGTGATCGGTGCAGGCATCCTGTGGGCCCTCGACGCCGGGATCTGCCCGCTCCACGAGATCGCCAGGGTCGCCACCTACATGGCCGGTGAGAGCGCAGGCCAGTGTGGACCCTGCCAATTCGGCCTGCCATCGGTAGCCGATGACCTGACGGACCTCGCTCGTGCATCGAGCACGAGGGAGGATCTCGCCCGAATCAATGCCAGGCTCGCCCTCGTCGTGAACCGCGGCGGATGCAAGCACCCGGACGGCACCGCACGCTTCATCGGGACCGGGCTCACGGTGTTCAGCGCAGAGGTTGCCGAGCACCTCAGGGGTGGGTGCAGCGCGAGCCGCTCAGGCAACTCGCTGCCGATTCCCAAGGTCCGCAAGAGCCCCGTCAAGCGCGCAGGAAAGGACTTCCGATGAGCAAGCATGTGCGGCGTCAACTCCATCTCGACCCGACCCTGTGCGACGCGCACGGGTTCTGCGCCGAACTCCTGCCCGAGCTCATCGACCTCGATGAGTGGGGCTACCCCGTCTTCGTCGCCGGGGGACTCGTCACCGACATTCCCGAGGATTCCGCAGGCGAGGCAAAGCGCGCAGTCGCCGCCTGCCCGGTTGGCGCCCTTCGTCTGACGAAGCACTCATGACTGTTCCGCGCGTCAGCCGTCCCGAAACTCTTTGACTCGTCTTTACCTTTCCTTGTTCGATCCTTGGCGGCCCGATCCCTACCTTTGAGGAGAAGGAAAAACCCGCAAGGGATGTCGAAGCAACCGAACCGCTCGCAAGGGAGAACAGACCATGAGGACCAAGACCAACGCCAGCCGCCGGCCCAGCCGCCGCACCAGCTCGACCGCAAGCAAGATCGTGTCGGCAGGGCTCGCCACCGCGACCTGCGTCGGGCTCGTCGGCGTCATCGGCATTCGCACCGCGCAGGACAGCGCCGCCGCCGACTCAAGCACGGCAACCCAGTCTCAGGAGGGTGCAGTCGCGGTTCCCACGTCAACCGATGGCTACACGCAGGCCGATCTCGATGCTTACGCCGCGCAACTCGCGGCCGAAGCCCAGCGCCTCACCGACTATCGCGCCCAGCTCGTTGACGCCGCACAGACGCTGCAGGCGTCCGCGGGCGGCAGCGCGGGCGTGACCGTGAGCGGTCCCGCGGCCGTGCCGGCCAATCCGCAGGCGCCGAGCGTCAAAAAGCCCAAGCCCGCGGTGAGCAAGCCGGCGGCCCAGGCCGCTCCCAAGCCGCAGTCGAACACGAAGAGCAGCTGAGCGATGCCCGCCGTCATCCGGAACCTGCGAGCGATGGGCACCGACTGCTCGGTGATCTGCTACGCGCCGGCTGACACCGGGCAGCTCCTCGCTGACGCCGCTGAGGCGCGAATCGAGCTGCTTGAGGACTGCTGGTCCCGGTTTCGGACCCACAGCGAGCTCAATCGGCTCAATCACCGGGCCGGGTCCGGCCCGGTGCAGTGCTCAGCGGACCTCGTCCGCCTTGTCGCGACCATGAAGGCGGCATGGGAGATGACCGGCGGGCTCTTCGACCCGACGATCCTCCCCTCGATCAAGGCGGCCGGCTATGACGCCGACTTCGCCACCGTCATCGCCCGGGGAGCGATCGCCGCGTCGAGTGCCTCGCTCGTCGTCGAGCGTGCCCCCGGAATGCAAAGGGTGATCGTCGATGAGGTCCTCAGCACGGTCGACCTGCCGGCCGGCATCGGCATCGACCCGGGTGCCATCGGCAAGGGTCTCGCGGCAGACATCATCGTCGACGAGCTCATGGGCGCTGGCGCTGATGGCGTGCTCGTGAACCTCGGCGGCGACGTCGTCTTCGCGGGCACTCCCGGCGACGACCCCGCCTGGATCCTCGCGATCGAGGACGAGCGCGTGGCCATCGACCACCCCGACCGCGTGATCCGGCACCTGGAGTTCGAGCCCGGGATCACCCGCGGCGCCGTGGC
>JBMOKH010000026.1:0-17200 GCA_049315365.1 Candidatus Nanopelagicales bacterium | reverse complement strand
CAGTGGAGGCCGGTGCCAGTCATGTTCAGTGCACCGCGAATGGATACGGAGAGCGCACCGGCAACGCAGACCTGTTCCCAGTGGTCGCGAATCTTGAACTGAAGCTCGGCATCGAGTGCCTGCCCGAGGGAAACCTGCGCGAGACGGTCCGAATATCGCATGCGATCGCGGAGATCACGAACATTGCGCCAGACACCCACCAGGCATATGCGGGCGTCTCGTCGTTCGCTCACAAGGCCGGGCTCCACGCGAGTGCGCTGAAGGTGAATGCCGAGCTCTACAACCACATCGATCCGACCCTCGTCGGGGGTGACCAGCGGGTGCTCATCACGGAGATGGCCGGCCGGGCCTCAGTTGAGCTCAAGGGCCGTGAGCTCGGCTACGACCTGTCACAGGACCCCGGGCTGCTCACCCGAGTCGTCGATCAGGTGAAGGAACTCGAGTCGAAGGGCTGGACCTTCGAGGCGGCCGATGCGTCCTTCGAGCTCCTGCTTCGGTCGGAGGACGGGCTCACGAAGGCGTTCGAGGTCGAGTCGTGGCGAACCATCGTTGAGCAGTTGTCGGACGGCGAGGTGAAGAGCGAGGCGACGGTCAAGGTGTTTGCGGGAGGGGAGCGCATCATCTCCACTGCAGAGGGCAACGGGCCCGTCAATGCGCTCGACAAGGCCCTGCGCGGGGCGGTCATGCAGATCTACCCGGAACTCGATGCCCTGCGGCTCGTCGACTACAAGGTGCGGATCCTCGAAGGGGCCTTGGGGACGGGAGCGGTCACGCGCGTGCTCGTCGGCACGACTGATGGCAAGAGCGAATGGTCGACCGTGGGTGTCCACGAGAATGTCATCGCTGCCTCGTGGCGGGCGCTCGAGGATGCCGTGCTGTTCGGCCTCCTGAGGAATACGCGGGCGACCGAGGACACTGCGTGAGTCGATAGGCTCCGCAGGTGCGTATCTGCCGCGTTTCCGTCGATGGCGACCTGTTCTTCGGCCTCATCGAAGGATTGTCCGAGTCCGGGGAGATCGGCGAGGGCACCCTCGTCGCGCTGCTCGACGGTCATCCGTTCGGCGAACTCGCTCCGGAGGGACGCATCCTCAAGGCATCGGACGTACGCTTCATCGCCCCCGTGCTGCCGAGCAAGATCATCGCCGTGGGGCGGAACTATGCGGCCCACGCCAAGGAGATGGGCGGCGAGGTACCGGTATCGCCGATGATCTTCCTCAAGCCGAGCACCTCGGTCATCGGACCGGGGGAGCCGATCCTGCTGCCGTGGCAGTCCGAGCAGGTCGAGCACGAGGCCGAGCTCGCAGTCGTGATCGGCAGGCTCTGCAGCGACGTTCCGGTCGACCGAGTGCCCGACGTCGTCCTCGGCTACACATGCGCGAATGACGTGACCGCCCGCGACCTCCAGAAGTCCGATGGCCAGTGGGGCCGGGCCAAGGGATTCGACTCGTTCTGCCCGCTCGGGCCCTGGATCGTCACCGACCTCGAGGCCGATGCCGCGCCGATCGCATGCCGTGTGAACGGCGAAGTCAGGCAGCGCGGGTCGACCGGCGACATGGTGTTCGACGTCGCCGAACTGGTGTCGTGGATAAGTTCGGTGATGACCCTGCTGCCAGGGGATGTCATCTTGACCGGCACCCCCGCCGGGGTGGGCCCGATCCGGGCCGGAGACGAGGTATCAGTGACGATCGAAGGTGTGGGGACGTTGACGAATCCGGTGGTTGACCGTGGCTAACGCAACGGGGGCGAGTGAGCGCGTTCGCGTCCGATTCTGCCCGTCGCCCACCGGAAACCCGCACGTCGGGATGATCCGCACCGCCCTGTTCAACTGGGCCTATGCCCGTCACATGCAGGGCACCTTCGTCTTTCGAATCGAGGACACCGACTCGGCGCGCGATAGCGAGGAGTCCTACGACGCTCTCCTTGAGGCGCTGCGCTGGCTGGGCCTCACCTGGGACGAGGGCCCCGAAGTCGGCGGTCCCCACGGCCCCTACCGTCAGTCGCAGCGACTGGAGATCTATGCCGATGTCGCCGCGCGGCTGAGGGACGCCGGCTACGCCTATGCGTGCTACTGCTCCCAGGCCGAGCTCGAGGAGCGACGCGACCTCGCGAAGGCAGAAGGCCGAACGCCCGGATACGACGGGCAGTGCCGGGATCTCCCGGCCGAGAAGGCCGCCGACTACGTCGCCGAGGGCCGCGACTTCGTCCTGCGCTTCAGGATGCCCGATCGAGACTTCACCTGGGATGACCTCGTCCGCGGTGAGATCACCTTCGGGAAGGAGCACGTGCCCGACTACGTGCTCGTGCGTGGCAATGGCGAGCCGCTCTACACGCTCGTGAATCCGGTTGACGACGCGCTCATGCGGATCACGCACGTGCTGCGCGGGGAGGACCTCCTGTCCTCGACCCCGCGGCAGATCGCCCTCTACGAGGCGCTCGCAGCCATCGGGGTCAGCGACGGGACGACGCCGCGGTTCGGCCACCTGCCGTACGTCATGGGGGAGGGCAACCGCAAACTATCGAAGCGCGACCCGGAGTCAGCGCTGCAGATGTACCGCGACCAGGGCTACCTGCCGGAGGCGCTGCTCAACTACCTGGCTCTGCTCGGCTGGTCGATGGGCGATGACCAGGAGTTCTTCGGCAAGGAGCAGATGGCCGAGCACTTCACCTTGAACCGGGTGAACCCGAATCCGGCCCGATTCGACCTGAAGAAGTGCACGGCGATCAACGGCGACTGGATCCGCGAACTCAGCGGGGATGACCTCATCGACCGGATCGTGCCATTCCTCGTCGATGCGTACGTCATCGACTACCCGCCGACGGCGGACCAGCAAGCCGTCCTGCGGGCGGCTGTGCCGCTCGTCCAGGAGCGAATGGAGACGCTGAGCCAATCGGTCGGGATGCTCGCGTTCCTCCTGGTGCCGAGCGAGCGCTTCGAGGTCGATGCCGCTGATGCCGAGGCGGTGCTCTCGCCGGAGTCCATGGTGGTGATCGACGCGGCGGTCGCTGCGCTCGATGGCCTTGCCGAGTGGACGACACCGGCCATCGAGGAAGCGCTGCGGTCGTCGCTGATCGACGGCCTCGGGCTGAAGCCGAAGGTTGCGTTCGGTCCGGTGCGCGTCGCGGTCACCGGGCGCCGGGTCTCGCCGCCCTTGTTCGAGTCGATCGAGATCCTCGGCAAGATGGTCACGATCGCCAGACTCGGAGCGGTTCGCAGGACGATCTAGCAGTCCTCTATACTTCGTGGGCACCGAGCGATCGGTGTGAATCAGGTACGTGAGATCGAGCCAAGTAAGCGAGTTTTGGGGTATGGGGTAATTGGCAGCCCAACTGATTCTGGTTCAGTTAGTCTAGGTTCGAGTCCTGGTACCCCAGCGACGCGCGGTCGCGCAAGCGGCCGTTTGTCATGTACGAGCAGGAAAATGCACGGCCCCGTTGTGTAGTGGCCTAGCACGCCGCCCTCTCAAGGCGGTAGCGCGGGTTCGAATCCCGTCGGGGCTACGCAGGAAGGGACCTCCCACCAAGCGGGGGGTCCCTTCTGCTTTTTCCCGGTGCCGTGTGCGGGAGCGGTGCAGTGTGCGTGGGCGGTGCAGTGTGCGCGGGCGGTGCAGTGTGCCTGGGGACGCGGTTCACGCGAGCGACGTGGCAGCAGCCAGGAGGTGACGGCGCTGGGCAACCGACGGGGTTGCGAGGCGCTCGATTGGACCGGAGATGCTCACGGCCGCGACCACCGTGCCATCGGTGCCGAGCACCGGAGCGGAGATCGACGCGACTCCCGGCTCTCGCTGACCGATGCTCTGGGCCCAGCCCCGCCGCCGAACATCGGCGAGGTGCGCCGCGGTGTAGGCGGCGCCGCGGAGCATCGACGTCCGTTCGTCGGCGGGAAGCCACGCGGCGAGCACCTGCGCCGCTGACCCGGCCCTCATGGTGAGGATGGCACCGACGGGAACGGTGTCGCGCAGGCCGCTGGGCGGCTCGGCCGAGGCGATGCAGACGCGGTCACCGTTCGCCCGGCGGTACACCTGGGCACTCTCGCCGGTCTGGTCGCGAAGGTGCAGCACCGCCTGCTGTGCACGTGCGAGCCACGGGTCTGTGCCTGACGACCAGCCTGAGAGGGTCGGGCCGAGAATGAACCTGCCGTCGTCGTCGCGGTCGAGGACTCCGTGATACTCGAGGGCGACGGCGAGGCGGTGGGCGGTGGGGCGGGGCAGTCCGGTGACTGAGACGAGTTCGGCGAGGGATCGAGGCGATCCACTTACTGCGGTAAGGACCGCCACCGTCTTGTCGACGACCCCCACGCCGCTAGACTTGTCCACGCACTGATACTGGTGTCTCACATTGTGAGACGTCAAGTCTTGCGGGAACACTGCGGGAACACTGCGGAGAATAGTGGAGCGCTGCCAGGGCACGGCTCGAGCAGCCACGAAGTGAGGAGTGAGCATGGGCAGCACGCTGGCTGAGAAGGTGTGGGAATCCCACGTGGTTCGCAGATTCGAGGGCGAGCCCGACCTGCTCTACATCGACCTCCACCTTGTGCACGAGGTCACCTCGCCGCAGGCGTTCGACGGCCTTCGGGCCTCAGGTCGCGTCGTTCGTCGTACCGACCTCACGCTCGCGACTGAGGACCACAACATCCCGACCATCAACATCGACCAGCCGATCGCGGACCCGATCTCGCGGGCCCAGGTTCAGGCCCTGCGCACCAACTGCGCCGAATTCGGGGTTCCGCTCTACTCGCTCGGCAACGTGGAGCAAGGAATCGTCCACGTCGTCGGCCCGCAGCTGGGCCTGACCCAGCCCGGGATGACCGTTGTCTGCGGCGATTCGCACACGTCCACCCACGGTGCGTTCGGCGCCCTCGCATTCGGGATCGGCACAAGCGAGGTCGAGCACGTGCTCGCAACCCAGACCCTGCCGCTCAAGCCCTTCAAGACGATGGCGATCACCGTCGAGGGCGACCTGCCCCCGGGTGTCACGGCCAAGGACGTCATCCTCGCGGTGATCGCGAAGATCGGGACGGGTGGCGGTCAGGGCTACGTGCTCGAGTACCGCGGCTCCGCGATCGAGGCGCTCTCGATCGAGGGACGCATGACCATCTGCAACATGTCGATCGAGGCCGGCGCTCGCGCCGGCATGATCGCCCCGGACGACACCACCTTCGAGTACCTCAAGGGCCGCGACCACGCCCCCACGGGAGCCGAGTGGGATGCGGCGGTCGACTACTGGCGCACGCTGCGCACCGACGACGATGCGACCTTCGACGCCGAGGTCATCCTCGACGCCTCCTCCTTGAGTCCCTTCGTGACCTGGGGAACCAACCCGGGGCAGGGATTGCCGCTCTCCGGATCGGTTCCGACACCTGATGACGCGGCAAATGAGGTCGAGCGTGCGGCGATCGCGCACGCCCTCGAGTACATGGGCCTCACGCCCGGGATGCCGTTGCGTGAGATCGAGGTCGACACGGTCTTCGTCGGCTCATGCACGAACGGCCGGATCGAAGACCTGCGCGCGGTTGCTGAGGTGCTCAAGGGCCGGACCGTGGCCCCGTCGGTCCGCATGCTCGTGGTCCCAGGCTCCGTCCGCGTGAAGCACCAGGCGCAGGAGGAGGGCCTTGACGCAGTCTTCATCGCGGCAGGAGCAGAGTGGCGGGAGGCCGGCTGCTCAATGTGCCTGGCAATGAACCCGGACAAGCTCGCCCCGGGTGAGCGCAGCGCATCGACCTCGAACCGGAACTTCGAAGGCAGGCAGGGCCCGGGGGGGCGCACTCACCTCGTCTCGCCTGCCGTCGCCGCTGCAACCGCAGTGACCGGACACCTCGCCGCCCCGTCCGATCTCGCAACCATCGCCTGAAACGGGAGTCATCATGGAACCATTCGTCCGCCACACAGGTACCGCACTGCCCCTGCGCCGGAGCAATGTCGACACCGATCAGATCATCCCGGCCGAGTACCTCAAGCGCATCACCCGTCACGGGTTCGAGGATGGGCTTTTCGCGGCTTGGCGCAAGGATCCCAACTTCGTCCTCAACCTGCCGCATCATGCCGACGTGAGCATCCTCGTCGCCGGCCCGGACTTTGGGACCGGATCCTCCCGGGAGCATGCCGTCTGGGCGCTGCAGAACTACGGGTTCAAGGTCGTGCTGTCCTCGCGCTTCGCAGACATCTTCCGTGGGAACTCAGGCAAGGGTGGCCTGCTTACGGCCCACGTCGATCAGTCGGTCATTGAGGATCTGTGGACTGCGATCGAGGCGAACCCTGACCTAGAGGTCACGGTCGACCTTGAGCACCGTGAGGTGAAGGCAGGCTCGATCGTGGCCCGCATTGATGTTGACGACTACGTGCGCTGGAGGCTCATGGAGGGCCTTGACGACATCGGCATCACGCTCGCTCATGTCGACGCCATCTCGGACTTTGAGTCCAAGCGGCCGGAATTCATGCCGACAACCGTGTAGGGGATGCCGCCGTCATGGGAAGGCGAATCGTCAAAACGCGTTCTGCTGCAAGGGCAGATGAGATTGTTCCGTGGCCCCCGGCGGTGTGTCGGCGAGCGTGCGGCGAGGCTTCGCACTAGGTTGTGTGAGTCGGCATACGGTCGACCTCGTACCCTTCGGAGGGGTTTTTCTCGTGAACAAGGCTGAACTTATTGACGTCGTGGCTGCCCGCCTCGGACACAGCAAGCGTGACGTTACCGATATCGTCGAGGCGTTCATCGAAGAGACGAAGAAGGCCGTCATCAAGGGCGAGAAGGTCGCGATGAGCGGCTTTGGCGTTTTCGAGCAGCAGGCACGCAAGGCCCGCCTCGGACGGAACCCGCGCACTGGCGAGACCGTGAAGATCAAGGCAACGAAGCTCCCGAAGTTCCGCCCAGGTGCGGAGTTCAAGGCTGTTGTCTCGGGTGCGAAGAAGCTCGTTGCGAAGGCGCCGGCCGGCCCGGCCGCTGCGAAGAAGGCTGCTCCTGCGAAGAAGGCTGCTCCCGTGAAGAAGGCGGCCGCCGCTAAGAAGGTCGTGCCGGCGAAGAAGGCTGCTCCTGCGAAGAAGGCGGCCCCCGTGAAGAAGGCGGCCCCGGCCAAGAAGGCTCCGGCCAAGAAGGCCGCTGCGCGCTAGTATCGGCCATCAGCGTGACCTGAAGTCCTCGATGAGGGGATCCCCGATCGATGTCGGGGGTCCCCTCATTCGCTGTCGGACCTGCGATAGCGTCCGCAGATGCGCGAGCCCCTCATTCGTTACCCGATTGTCCAGCACGCGTACGTCGTCGAGGATCTCGACGAGTCCATTCGTCACTGGATCGAGGTGCTGGGAGCGGGGCCGTTCTTCGTGAGCCGAAACCACGTGGGCCGAGAGCTCACTTACCGGGGGGCGCCGAGCCAGACGCTCGTGCACTACGCATTCGGGCAGTCCGGCAACACGCAGGTGCAGCTCATTGCCCAGGATGATCCCGGACCGTCGATCTACCGTGACATGTACCCGGCGGGCGAGGCGGGATTCCATCACGTGGCGTGCCTCGTGCCGGCCGCGGACATGGCCAGGGAGGTCTCGCGGTTCGAGGCGGCGGGCTTCCCGGTCGCCAGTTCGCTCATCTCATACGTGCCCGTCGCCTACTTCGACTGCCGAGAGCAGCTTGGTTGCTTCGTCGAGCTGCACGGGCTCAATGACGAGATTGCAGAGATCTTCGACACGTTTCGGATCGCCCATGAGCAGTGGGACGGTGTCAGCGACCCGGTGCGCGTCCGCTCGAAAACCTCTTCGAAGTGATGCCGCCCGATCAGCCTCGGGTCGCAATCGTCACCGGTGCTGCAACCGGCATCGGCCAGGCGGCGGCCGAGCTCTTCGCTGACCGCGGGTATCAAGTGGTCGCCGTCGATATCTCGGCCGAGGCACTCGCCTGGACCCGCGACCGCGAGGGCATGCGCATGCTCGTGGGGGACGTGAGCGACGACGTGGTGGCCGCAGAGATGGTCGCCCTCGCTCTTGAGTCGTTCGGCAGGCTCGACACCGTCGTGCTCAACGCCGGAATTGCCCGCCGTATCGGCTGGCAGGACGCTGATGCGATGTCTCTGTTCGACCGCATCATGGCCGTGAACGTGCGCGGCGTCGTGTCAGGAATCCGGCATGCGGCCCCGGCTATGGCAGATCAAGGGGGCGGGGCGATCGTCGCGACGGCATCGACCTCGGGCGTCGGCGGTGACCCGGAACGCTGGGCCTACAACGCATCGAAGGCCGCGGTTATCAATCTCGTCAAGGCCGCCGCGATCGACTTCGGCGCAAGGGGAGTCCGAGTGAATGCGGTGGCCCCGGGACCCACTCTCACTCCGATCCTTCAGGGCGGCGCCGTCACCGACGAACATCTCGAGGCGCTTCGCCGCCCGATCCCGTTGCAGCGCATGGCACGCCCACAGGAGCAGGCAGAGGTCATCTGGTTTCTCGGAACTGCCGCATCGAGCTTCGTGACCGGAACCACCGTGATGTGCGACGGTGGGATCACCGCGAACGCCGGCATCTTCCTGCCCCCGGCCGCGGAGCTTTCGGACGTGCACCACTGACGGCGGGCGACTGTGCTGTGAGCACTGCGCTGGCGTGAGCACTGCGCTGGCGTGAGCACTGCGCTGGCGTGAGCACTGCGCTGGGTGGGTGCGGCAATGTGATGCGCAATGCGACGAGTAGATGATTGGGGTGAGGAATGAGCGGACATGACGTTGACGTGCTCGTGGTCGGATCTGGGGCCGCTGGCCTCGCGGCAGCGCTGGCGGCCCGCGAGTCGGGTGCTGAGCGTGTCCTAGTGGCCGAGTCCGAGGGGGTCATCGGCGGATCCTCCCGGCTATCCGGCGGTCTCATGATGGGAGCCGGGACCCGCTATCAGCGGGCCGCGGGCATCGACGATGGCTGGGAGGCCCTCTTCCACGACTACATGACGCTCAACCAGTGGCAGGTCGAAGCCGCTGTAGTCCAGCGACTCGTGCAGCGGGCTGGGGCGGCAGTCGAATGGCTCGGTGATCTCGGGGTCGAGTACTACGACCAGCTCGTCTTCGGCGGGGACGAGACGAAGCCCCGCGTGCACTGCCCGATCGGGCGGGGGCAGGCCGTCGTCGATGTCCTCGCCCGGCACTGCCGCGACCGCGGCGTCGACTTCGCGCTCGGCCGCAGAATCGACCGCCTCGTGACTGAAGGCGGCGCCGTGACGGGAGTGGCGGTCGGCGATGACGTCATCACCGCCGGGGCGGTAGTCATTGCGACAGGCGGATTCGGCAACAGCCCGGAGAAGCTCGCCGAGCACTTCCCCTCAGCCGCCAATACCGGCTGGAGTTGGTACATCGGCGCCGACGGGTCTCGTGGCGACGCCCTCGACTTCACTCGCGATGTTCGCCCCCAGCTCGCCGGCCATGACCGCGGGCTACGGCTCGTCCACAGTGACTTCGACCGCATTTACGAGGCCTACCTGCCCGGCTGGCTGGTTCTCGTCAACCGCGAGGGACGCCGCTTCTGCAACGAGACCGCGCCCTACGGGATCATGGACGGCCTCATGAAGGAGCAGGGCGATATCGCCTTCGCGGTCTTCGACCATCGGACCCTCCTCGACGCCACTCGCCTCGGCACTGCGAGGTACAAGCAGGCGATCCCGGGGTCGTCGAAGAAGCAGAGCCCGCATTGGAACCTCGACGTCATCGAGCTCATGCTCAAGGAAGGCAAGGTGCATCGCGCCGACAGTGTGGCCGCGCTCGCCGATCTCATCGGAGTTCCGGCGGGGCACCTCGTCGCGACGGTGGAGCGCTCGAATGCCGGAGCACAGTCAGGGGACGACGCCGACTACCTCAAGGACGCGATCTTCCTCGAGCCCATCGAGGCGGCGCCGTTCTATGCGGTGGAGGTTCGCACGGCGACGGTCGCGTTCACTGCGTGCGGCCTGCGCACCGATCGCGAGGCCCGGGTGCTGGGCGAGGAGGGCCGGGTCATTCCGGGGCTCTTTGCGGCAGGTGAGGTCGCGGGCGGCATCGTCGGCCCGCGCTACGTGGGGAGCGGCAACTCCTACGGGAACTGCGTGACGTTCGGGCGGATCGCCGGACAGGAGGCAGCAGCCCATGCGCGTTGATGCAGCCCAGCTGGCCGACCGCGAGGCGATCCGCGAGGTGGCCTATCGATATGCGCGCGGGGTCGACCGGCTCGATGGCGACGTCATGCGATCGGCCTACTGGCCCGAGGCGACTGATGACCACGGCCGGTTCAGCGGCAATGGATGGGATTTCGTCGATCGGGTCATCTCTACGCACGGACGCTGGCGCGCGACGATGCACTGCAACATGAACCACAGCATCGAATTCGATGACGGCGGAATGACGGCACGCGGGGAGATCTCGAATCTCACGTACCTGATCCCCGACGATGACGGCCCCTGGTCGCTGTGGCTCGGCCGGTATCTCGACCGCTACGAGCGGCGCGGCGATGAGTGGAGAATCATCCACCGGGTCTGTGTCCACGAGGGCACGACGACCCTGCCCCACGCCCCGATGCCGATGGACCCGTCGGTCTTCAGGCAGGGATCAGCCGATCGTCCGGCCGCCGGACGACCGCTCGGCACCTGACTTCGCGGCCGCTTGGCCCGCGGCCCGTCCGAACACGATGATGGGCCCGAGGGTGCCGCCTGCGCCTCCGTAGGCGAGTGCGGTGGGAGCGGCCGCGGCGTTCCCGACGGCGAACAGGCCCGGGATCGCCGCTCCGGTCGTGTCGAGCACCCGGCCATCGGGGTCGGTTCTCGGGCCACCGCTCGTTCCGAGGGTCCCGGAGTGGACCTGCACCGCGAAATACGGCGCCTCGTCGAGGCGGCCGAGGGTAGAGGCGACCTCGCCCCGAAACCGTCCATCGCCGCTCCAGCGATCGTAGGCACTCCTACCGCGGCCGAAGTCGGCGTCGTCGCCTGCATCGACGAAGGAGTTCCAGCGGGAAACCGTTTCGGCGAGGCCGGCGGCGTCGATGTGGAGGGTCTCGGCAAGCTCGGGGATCGTCTCGGCCCGGGTGATCCATGGCGCGATCGGAGTGCCGGCCGGGGTCCCGAAGGATCCGAATTCGCGCGCGTTGCGACCGTCGAAGATGAGCCAAGAGGGCAGGTTCCGGTATCCGAAGTCCACCGGGTCCAGTTCGTGGAAGGCACCGCCGAGCGCGTTGTAATTGGCTGCCTCATTGGCGAATCGGCGTCCTGCCTTGTTCACCATGATCGATCCGGGTAGGGTCCGCTCGCGGTTGAGCAGGGTCGCGCGTGGCCGGCCAAAGGCCTCGTCACCCGGCACCGACACGGTCGGCGCCCACCAGGCGTGCGGCATGTTCGCGAGTGCAGCACCGGCGCGCAGCGCCATGAGCAGGCCGTCGCCCTCGTTCGACGGCACCGATGCCGGAGCCGTCATCGGCCCGCGCAGGAACGCGCTCACGAGCTCCGGATTCCACTCGAAGCCGCCGGTGGCGATGATGACGGCTTGCCTAGCGTGCGCGATGCGGACCTGCCCTCGGCTCCCGTCCGAGCCGATGGCGAGCCGGACGCCGCGTACCCGGCCATCCTCGATGACGAGGTCGGTGGCTTGTGCATCGAGCACAGGCACGACGCCGGCGCGCAGTAGCGCGGCGAGGAGCGGCCCGACGAGCGCTGCTCCGCAGCCTCGGAGGTCGTGCTCCTCGCGGTAGGCGAGGGTCGCATCGTCGAGGAAGCCGGTGCCGCCGCCCAAGGTGGTGTCGGTGATGCGCAGGCGGGCGCTGCGGCGGCTCTTGGCGACCCGTCCGGCCCACGGGCCAAGGCTCTCGTAGCTGAAGAGCCCCGGGTCGAGGGAACGGCCGCCTTCGGGTCGGCCGCCCGGATGCTCGGGGTGGTAGTCGGGATATCCGGGGATGAGGGTGAACTCGAGATCGGTCACTTCCTCGAGCCACTCGACGGTCGTCCGGGCGCCGGCGATGAAAGCCTCGGCGAGGGCGGGATTCATCTGGCCGAGCGACAACGAGTGCAGGTACTCCAGGGCTGCCTCGCGCGAATCGGGCGTGCCTGCCTCGTCCATGTGGTGGTTCATCGGAACCCAGCAGACGCCGCCAGAGATTGCGGTCGATCCACCGATGAGGTCGGCCTTCTCGAACAGGGCGACGCTCGCCCCGGCATCGACGGCAGCGAGGGCCGCGACCAGCCCGGCGGCCCCGGAGCCGAGCACGATGACATCGACCTCGCTCGGGGTCAACGGTGACGAGTCCATGGGAGGAACCTAGTGGGAGAAGGCTGCCCGCAAGGGGGTCGGTCAGGGCAGGTGGTCAGGGCAGGTTGATCGCGGAAGATTGATCACGGCAGGTCGATCCGGACGGGGGCGCCGTCATCGATGGTGACCCCGAGTCGTTGGCCGACCCGAAGGAGACGGAACACGGATGCCTCGACGACCGAACGCGGCACGGTCAGCGAGACGCCATCGTCGCCCACGATGATGACATCGCCTGCGGGAGTGGTTGATCGGACGGTTGCCGGAATCATCCGGCAAGGGCCCCGAGCAGGACGGCACTCGTCGCTGCGCCGACGCCGATGCGCATGGCGTCCCATAGGTCAACCTGCGTGTCGACGTCACGCCGAGCCCGAGCGAGCAGTCGGCGGGCCTCGGCGTTCGAGTCCAGTCCGAGGTCGACATAGCCGAGTTGAACGTGCCGGGCGCGGGACCGCTCGCCGAATGCAGGCGAGCAGTTTGCGGCCACGCTGTCGAGGAGCATGGTTGTCCCGATTCCCTGGGCGTCGCTGATGAATGCGCGCTCGCGAGCCCCGGCGAGGGCGAGAACCTGATCGACTGCCTCAGAGGTGAGGCAGGGGAGGTCGCCGGCGACGATCGCCACGGCAGAGCCTGGAGGCAGGCTCGCGGCCCCGAATGCAGCGGCCGGGTTCAGGCCGGTGTGCGGGAACTCCCCGATCCACCGTGCGGGTGAGGCGTCAACGATGCGGCGGACGCGCTCGTCATCGGTGACGACGACGACTTGGGCAATGTCAGCAGCGCCGTCCAGCGCGGCGAGGACATCCTCGAGGAAGGCAAGTGCGAGCTCGGGACGGGCCGGGTCATCATCGGGCAGGAGCCTGCTCTTGGCGTCCGGAAGCGACTTCACGGGCACCACTGCCGTCCATTCCATGGTGCCCATCCAATCAAACCGGGATCTCACTCATGACCCTGCCGTAACCCTTCGGGCGCTAGATTGTGGAAATGACCCGGACGAGACGCGCATGGCGGTTGGGCTGGGGGTTTCGCGTAGCGGTTTTCCTGCTATGGCTGCCGATGCAACTGCTCACCAAGCGCGACTGGCAGGGGGTCGAGCATCTCGAGGCAGACCCGGGCGGCATCATCGTCGCGCCGAATCACACTTCGTGGTTCGACCCCCTCGTCGTCGCGCACATGCTCTGGAGTGTTGACCGTCCGCCGCGGTTCCTCGCGAAGGAGTCGGTGTTCCGGGTTCCGATCATGGGACCGATCATCACGAGTGCCGGCCAGGTGAAGGTGTATCGCGAGACAGCCGAGGCCGTCGACGCCGTCCGTGACGCCGTGACCGCCGTGGAGCGCGGTGAATGCATCGTTGTCTACCCGGAGGGCACGATCACCCGTGACCCGGACATGTGGCCCATGCAGGGCAAGACGGGCGCAGCCCGGATAGCACTCGCAACTGGAAGGCCGCTGCTGCCGCTCGCCCAGTGGGGGGCCCAGGAGGTCATGGCTCCGTATCGCAAGCAGCTGCGACTGTTCCCGCGAAAGACGATGCACGTGCGGATCGGGGCGCCGGTGGATCTCAGCGATCTCGCCAAGCGGCCGCTCGATGCCGATACATTGCACATCGCGACCGACCGGCTCATGGATGCCATGACCGACCTCCTCGCGGAGATGCGTCACCAGACCCCGCCGAAGGAGCGAATGGTGTTCGAGCGAAACGGACCCTCATGAGCCGGGTGGCGATCATGGGCAGTGGATCGTGGGGGACAGCCTTCTCCATGGTGCTCGCCGATGCCGGAAGCAACGTGACCATCTGGACCCGTGATGATCACGTTGCTGAGCAGGTCAACGACAGCCATCGCAACGAGGCGTATCACCCGGGCATCAACCTGCCCGAGACCGTCGCTGCAACGACTGATCCGTCTGGTGCCCTTGAGGGCGCCGACCTCGTCGTCCTAGCGATCCCGGCGCAGGTACTGCGCGCCAACCTCGCCATCTGGGCCCCGAGGCTCCCCGCCAACTCCGTGCTCGTGAGCCTCATCAAGGGGATCGAGCTGGAGACCATGAAGCGAATGAGTGAGGTCATCGCAGAGGTGACCGGGGTGGCGATCCATCGCGTCGCAGTGGTGTCGGGCCCCAATCTCGCTCGGGAGGTCGCCGAGCACCAGCCCACGGCGACGACCATTGCATGCGACCTGGAGTCGAGCGCCAGAATTCTCGCCGATGCCTGTACGACCGACTACTTCCGGCCCTACTGGACAACGGACGTCGTCGGGACCGAGATTGGTGGCGCGGTCAAGAACGTCATAGCCCTCGCCAACGGCATGGCCGTCGGAATGGGCCTGGGTGAGAACTCGCAGGCCTCGCTCATCACCCGGGGTCTGGCGGAAATGGCGCGGCTGGGCGTGGCGCTCGGCGCCGACCCGCTCACGTTTCAAGGGCTCGCCGGTGTCGGAGATCTCGTCGCGACGTGCCAGTCGCCGCTGTCGCGCAACCGAACGTTCGGCCTGAACCTCGGCCGCGGGCTCACGGTCGCGGAGACCATCGAGGCGACGAAGCAGACGTGCGAGGGATACAAGAGCTGCGAGCCGATCCTGGCCCTCGCCCGGGAGCACGGGGTCGACATGCCGATCACCGAGCAGGTCGTTCAGGTCGTGCATCACGGCCGCTCGCCGAAGTCCCTTGCCGCCGCCTTCATGGCGCGCGATACCAAGCGCGAGACGATCGCTGGCGCCTAGCTGATCGCGGACGGACGCTTACGAATCGCGCAGGGATGCGTCGAGGGCACCGCTGAGATCAGCCCAGAGGTCATCGACATGCTCGATGCCGAACGAGAGCCGGATGAGGCTCTCCGGAACGGTCGTGCTCTCCAGGGCCCAGCGTCGGCGGCGCTCGAGCAGTGACTCGACCCCGCCGAGGCTCGTCGCGTGCGTCCAGATCGACGTCAGGCGGCAAACGGTGTCGGCGGCTGCGGGTCCGCCGGCCACCTCGATCGCGGCGATGGTCCCGAAGCCGGGGTAGCGCACCCTGCTGAGGGCCGGGTGCCCGTTGAGCCGGTCGGCCATGGTGCGCGCGCTGGACTGGGCCTTTTCGATGCGAAGCGCCAGGGTGCGGATCCCGCGCAGTGCGAGATAGCAGTCGAATGCGCTCGTCGATCCGCCGAGCAGGACCCGCCTGAGCCGAATGCGCTCTGCCAGCTCAGCATCTCGGGCGACGAGTGCACCCATGAGCAGGTCCGAATGGCCGCTGAGCGCCTTGGTCACGCTGTGCAGGACGATGTCCGCGCCATCCTGCAGCGGACGCTGGAGCAGCGGCGTGGCGAAGGTGTTGTCGACGAGGGCGAGTGCGCCGGCAGCATGGGCGGCATCGATGCATGCGGGCAGGTCGGCGACCTGCAGCAGCGGGTTCGTGGGCGACTCGAGCCACAGCAGGTAGGCCCCGTCGCATGCGTCGACGACCGCCGCCGTGTTGTCGACGTCGACGATACGGAGCCTGATGCGTCCGATCGAGTCGAGTTCGCGCAGGCGAACGGCGACCCCGGTGTAGGCCGCGCTCGGGGCGACGACGATCGCGCCCGGAGGCACGAGGTCCATGGCTGCGCCTGCGGCTGCCATGCCCGATGAGAAGACCGTGGCCGCCCCGCCCTCGAGGCCGCCGATGACCTCCTCGAGCGCACTGGAACTCGGGGAATCCTCGCGGGCGTACTCCATCGGGCCACCGGCGATGAATGACGATGCCGGCACGATGGGGGTGTTGAGCGGCGCATCGGGGCTCCGGGGCGGCCGGCCGGCCGTCACGACGAAGGTCTCGGCTCTCAATGGTTCACTCGTCTGCTCGGCCACGGACCGACCATAGTCGCACCCATCGCCGACCGGTACGGTCAGCACGTGCAGAAGGTCCGGGTCGCCGTCGTCTTCGGGGGTCGTAGCAGTGAGCACGGAATCTCATGCGTGAGCGCAGGGAGCATCCTGCGTGCGCTCGATCCCCAGTCCTTTGAAGCGGTGGCGATCGGCATCACCCCGGACGGAGGGTGGTTCCTGCAGGATGTCGATCCCGATCTGCTCCGAATAGTCGATGGCGTCGTCCCCGCGGTGGCGGCCAACGACCGGCCCGTGGTCCTGAGCGCCGATCCTGCCGTTCGATCCGCGGAGCTCGGGGAAATCGACGTCGTGTTCCCGGTGCTCCACGGGCCGTGGGGCGAGGACGGCACGATCCAAGGACTCCTGGAGATGTCCGGCATCCCCTACGTCGGGTCAGGGGTCCTGGCATCCGCGGTCGCCATGGACAAGGCCACGATGAAGGCACTGTTTGCCTCCGCCGGCCTCGGGGTCGGCCCGTATGCGGTGATCACGGATCGCCAGTGGCGATCCGACCGCGAGGCATCCCTGAGCCGGGCGAGCGCAGTCGGGTTCCCGGTGTTCGTGAAGCCGGCGCGTGCCGGCTCCTCGCAGGGCATCTCCAAGGTGCACTCCATCGAGGGCCTCGAATCGGCCATCGAGGCCGCACGCGCCCACGATCCGCGCGTCGTCGTCGAGGCGGGGGTCGAAGGGGCTCGGGAGATCGAGTGCGGGGTCATCGAGGACGAGCTTGGGGTTCCGCGCGCGAGTCGCTGCGCCGAGATCATCGTCGGCGGCAGCCACGAGTTCTACGACTTCGATGCCAAGTACCTCGACGATTCGACAACCCTCGTCGTCCCAGCGGAACTCGACGAGGACCTCGAGGCGGAGGTCCGGCGCCAGGCGTGCCTGGCGTTCGAGGCGCTGGGCTGCGAGGGACTTGCGCGGGTCGACTTCTTCACCGACTCATCGGGCGGGGTGATCATCAACGAGGTCAACACGATGCCCGGGTTCACGCCGATTTCGATGTTCCCGCGGATGTGGGGGGCATCGGGGCTCGCCTACGCCGACCTGGTGGCGCACCTGGTGCGCGATGCCCAGCGTCGGGGCACAGGCCTGAGGTGAGGCAGGCCTGCGATGACACAGGCCTGCGATGAGGCAGGCCTGCGATGAG
>JBMOKH010000224.1:0-3869 GCA_049315365.1 Candidatus Nanopelagicales bacterium | reverse complement strand
CTGTTCGCCGTCGATTCGACGACCTGCGAGACCCTCGCAACGGTGACCGTCAAGGGCGCCCGCGCCCGGGATTTCGAGGCGATTGCATCGGGACGCGATGGGGATGGCAAGCCGGTGCTCTGGCTCGGTGATGTCGGCGACAACCTCGACTCCTGGGACTCCGTGGAGGTCCTCGCCATCAGGGAGCCCAAGAGGCTCCGTTCAAGGAGCGTGTCGGCTGAAGCTTTTTCCTTCACCTACGCCGATCGCCCGCATAATGCCGAGGCGTTGCTGGCCGCGCCGAGCCGTGGTCGCCTATGGGTGGTGACGAAGCAGCTTGCCCACGGCTCGCTCTACCGGCTCCCCTCGCCGTTGCGCCCCGGGATCGTGAACGTGGCGAAGAAGCTGCAGGTCGAAGGCGGCCTCATCACCGACGGAGCGGTGTCGCCCCAAGGCGATCGGTACGTGCTGCGCGACTATGTCGATGCCGTCATCTATGACGGGCTGCCTCCGGGCAGGGAGGTGGCGCGCATCCGCCTGCCGTATCAGACCCAGGGCGAGGCGATCAGCTGGTCCAGCGACGGCCGATCCCTGCTCGTCACCAGCGAGCGCGATGATCGCCTCATTCGAGTGTCGGTACCACTCGTACTGCGCCAGGCTCGTCAGGCACCGGCCGCACGATGAGGATGACGAGCGAGAGGACGAGGAACGCGGGAACGAGCAGGAACGCCTCGTGAAACCCGATCGCATCGGAGAGCGCACCGAGGCCGAAGGGCGCGATCGCAATGGCGATGCTGCCAGCGACAGACGCGGCAGCCGCCGCATGATCGGTGAGCCCGCCTGACGCGCGCACTGCGCGTGCGACGCCCAGCGGCCAGTGGACGCCGATGCCGACTCCCGTGACGAGCATCCCGAGGATGACGACGGGCCAGAGGATGAACCCCCAGGCGAGGGCGAATCCGAGGAGTGCCAGCACGATCGAGCCCTTGAGGATGGACTCAGTGTTAAACCGAAGGGCGAGCCGAGACCCGAAGATGCGTCCGATGAGCATCCCGCCCGTGACGGCGGCGAGGGAGGAGGCTGCGGCCGCCGGGCCGAAGTTGCAGCGCTCCCGCAGGAGGTCAGCGCCCCAGAAGGTGAGCGAGAACTCGGTTGCGAGGAAGCACATGAGCGCGGCGAGCGTCCAGTAGACGCGACGCGGCAGGTGACGTCCGTCGTGATGTCGAGCGACCCCGCCCGCTGTGCCGAACACGGCGACGTTTCGACCACGGACGATCTCCGTGATGACGAGGGCGATCACGACCGCCCACATGCCGATGCGCCAGCCGAAGGCAGTGGCCGCACCGATGCCGACGACGAGCGGACCGATGAGCCCGGCCAGCGAGGACAGCGCATTTGACTCGGTGAGCGCGGGCGGGCCCGCCTCCCCCTGATGATCGAGGATGAATGCGTTCACCGAGATGAGGAGGAAGGCGCCTGCGAATCCGGCGAAGAAGACGCCGAACAGCGTGACGGCGAGGCCGCCGGGCGCGGTGTAGATCAAGATCCCTGCCGCGGTTGCGATCGTGGCGATGCGCAAGACGCGCCCGCGGCCCCACCGATCGATCGCCCGTGCAGTGAGCAGCCCGCCGATGAGCCCGCCGATCGCCACGAGGCTCCCGTGGAGCGATGACACTGATCTGGACGTGCCCTGCTCATCACGCAGTAGCGCAAGGGTCGCGCCGAAGGAGTAGATGAACCACGCGTAGCAGCACATCTGCGCGTAGGCGATCCAGGTGGGACGGTCGCGCACAGGAGTCGTGCTGAGTCGCGTGGCGACCGGCCCCCCGCTCATGAAGCGGTTGCCACTACTGCAACTGCCCGATGACGTGGTCAATCGAGCGCATGAGCTGGCGCACGTCGTCAGGCTCCACCGCCGGGAAGACCGCAATGCGCAACTGATTCCTGCCGAGCTTGCGGTAGGGCTCCGTATCGAGGATGCCATTGGCGCGCAGGGTCTTTGCGATCACGGTGGCGTCGATCGAGCCGTCGATGTCGATGGTGGCGACGACACCTGATCGCTTCTGTGGATCGGCGACGAACGGGGTTGCGATGCTGCTCGCCTCAGCCCAGTCGTACACGATGCCGGAGGATTCGCTCGTGCGGGCGACGCACCAGTCGAGCCCTCCATTGGCATTGAACCAGTCGACCTGCTCGGCCATCATGAGGATGGTGGCGAGGGCGGGCGTGTTGTAGGTCTGGTCCTGGCGGGAATTGTCGATCGCGGTCTGCAGGTCGAGGAAGGGCGAGATCCACCGGTCGCTCGCCTTGATCCGCGCCGCCCGCTCGATCGCGGCGGGCGACATGAGCGCAAACCACAGCCCGCCATCGGATCCGAAGCTCTTCTGCGGCGCGAAGTAGTAGGTATCGAACTGCTCGGGGTCGACGGCCAGGCCACCGGCGCCCGAGGTGGCGTCGATGATCATCAGGGAGCCGGCGTCGGCGCCGGTGACCCGCTTCGGCGCGATGGCCACGCCGGTCGAGGTCTCGTTGTGCGGGCTGCAGTAAGCGTCGATGCCCGCTTCTGCCCGAAAGGACGGAGCGTCGCCCGGATCAGCGGTGATGATCGTGGGGTCGCCGAGGAATGGCGCCTCCTTCACGCCGCTCGCGAACTTCGCGCCGAACTCGCCGAAGGTGAGGAACTGGGCGCGGTCCTCGATGAGCCCGAACGCGGCGACGTCCCAGAATGCAGTCGAGCCCCCGTTGCCGAGCACGACCTCGTAGCCCTCGGGGAGGGAGAAGAGCGACGCGAGTCCGGAACGCAGGCGCCCGACCTGCGACTTCACGGTTGCCTGTCGATGCGAGGTGCCCAAGTATGACTGCCAGACGCCGGCGAGGGCGGTGACCTGCTCCTCGCGCACCTTCGAAGGGCCCGATCCGAAGCGGCCGTCGGCCGGAAGGAGATCGGCGGGGATTCGGATTGCGTCGGTCACGTTGGAGCTCCGGTCTGTGGGTGCGAGGAATCTGCGAGCGAGGTCGGTCCAGGATCGATGCGGTGCGGGTCCAGATGAAGCGCCGGTTTAGAGGCCGGGCGAGTAGCCCGTCGGCGCGACCATCACCGGATCCCATCCCGGGACGGCCTCGGGCTTGCGCGGAGCCGGGCCGACGTAGCGGGCCGACGGACGAATGAGGCGTCCGGTCTTCTTCTGCTCGAGCACATGCGCACTCCACCCGGCGAGGCGGGCGCACGTGAACATGGACGTGAACAGGTGAGCGGGCACCTGGGCGAAGTCGAGCAGGATCGCGGCCCAGAACTCGACATTCGTCTCGAGGACGCGATCGGGCCGACGAGCGCGCAACTCGGCGAGAGCAGCCTGCTCAAGCGCGGCTGCCACCTCGTAGCGCTCGGCGCCGAGCTCGTGGGCGGTGCGGCGCAGCACCCGGGCCCGTGGATCCTCGGCTCGGTAGACGCGATGGCCGAAGCCCATGACGCGCTCGCCACGGTCTAGGACGCCGCGGACGTAGGCATCGGCGTCACCCGTGCGCTCGACCTCCTCGATCATGTGGAGCACCCGGGCGGGGGCACCGCCGTGCAGCGGGCCGCTCATGGCACCGACTGCGCCCGACATCGCGGCGGCGACATCGGCGCCGGTCGAGGCGATGACACGACTGGTGAAGGTCGATGCGTTCATGCCGTGCTCGGCGGCGGATACGAAGTAGGCGTCCATCGCCTGAATGTGCCGCGCCTCGGGCTCACCGCGCCAGCGGATCATGAATCGCTCGACGACCGTATCCGCCTGGTCGATCTGAGACTGGGGGATCATCGGCTGGCCGAGGCCACGGGCCGACTGCGCGACGAAGGAGAGCGCCATGACCGATACGTGGGCGAGGTTCTCGCGGGCGGTGTCATC
>JBMOKH010000025.1:0-17323 GCA_049315365.1 Candidatus Nanopelagicales bacterium | reverse complement strand
CCTACGGCTGGAACCACCTGACAGGCACCACGAAGTGGGGCAACCAGTCAGCGACGATCGATTTCCTCGGCGATGTCAACTATGTCAATGGCTCGGGCGCCTTTGGCGGCTACATCACCGTGACCCGTGCCGATGGCACGAAGATCGCCTTCACCTCGAGGGGAAATGCCCTCGCCGAGGACGAGGTCACCGAAGGCATCTCCGCCCGATTCACCGGAGCCCTCGAGGTCATCGGCGGGACGAACGCCTACGCTCGCGCGACCGGTATCGGCACGATGACCGGCACACGTGCTGCGCCGATCGGGAGCCCTGTAAAGCTCGTCTTCAGGCTGCACGTGCGGAAGTAGTCCGGGCGAAACCGGTGAGCGAGATGTCGCCTGCCTTGCTTGCCGGCTCCTGCGATTGCCGACTGCGTCGCTAGACCCCAGCGCTGTCGCGGAGGCGATCGTTCACGGCCCGCTCACCTCCCTTGATGCGCGGGCGACCACCATCTTCGCCGTCCAGGGCAGCGAACTCGTCGTCGATGGCGACTACAGACTCACCCCGGAGTTCCTCGAGCGCTTCCATGCCTTCTCCGACTCCACCGTGAAGCAGGAAGGACGGCATCTCATGCGCTCCTGAACGTGCATGACCGAGAATCCGCGGTGGCACGCGCGCGAGCTCGGCCTCCTCGATTCCCGGGAGCACGCCTCAAATCCACTTCGAATTGCCGACTCGCACCCTCCAATGAACCCCTGGCGTAACTGAGGGAAATCCCTAAGACCTGTCTCAGCAATTCGATGCTGTTCACCTTCGCCGCATACGTTCGAAAGAATTTATCCGGGGGAATCGTGGAGAGGCACCAAGGGGATGCACTGGTCGCCGCGCAGGGCTCGTGGACAGTCGAGGTTGCGAGCCCGCGCACTCCGATCGGCCGCTGCCGTAGCCTTGGCGTTCCTGCCCCTGGCCCTGATACCCGGGCCGGGCTTCAATGCCGGGGCCACGACAAGCGGCGCGAGGAGCCTTCTCGCATCATTCACGGTGAGCAGCGACGGCATCGACGCCAACGCGTTGAATCTCGGCGTGCGCATGACCGCAACGCAAGCGGTCACCATCACCCGCATTCGCTTCTACAAACTTGCTGAAAGCAACGGGACCCACACCGCTCACGTGTGGGCGGCAGGCGGCTCGTCGATCGCGACCCAGGCGTTCACCGGCGAGACCGCGTCAGGCTGGCAGGAGGTGACCCTCAACTCGCCGGTGGCCATTGCATCCGGCGACGAGTTCACCGTCGGATACTTCACCTCGGCCGGGCACTACCCACGCGGAAACTTCGATGTGGCGACCGGCTCGCCGTTCTCGGGCGTGAACGGTGCCTATGAATACTCCGCGGTTGACGGCGCCTATCCCCCCAATAACCAGGGGACCAACTACGGCATCGACTTCGACTACACCGGCGGCGTGCCAGGCCCGCCGACTGCGGTCACAGCAGTTGCCGGCGATGCATCGGCGACAGTGGAATGGGCCGCCCCCGCAAGTGACGGCGGATTCGCCGTGACCGCTTACACGGTGACTTCCACCCCGGCCGGTGCGGTCTGCCCCGTCACGGTCGCGAGTCGAACTGCCGCCTGCACCGGACTGACGAACAACAGATACACCTCATTCACGGTGAAGGCCACGAGCAGTGCCGGCGACTCGTCCTCGTCCAGTGCCAGCAATACGGTCGTTCCGGTCGCGACCTCGTCGCAGCCAGCAGGCACTCACAGCCTCTATCGCTCATGGGTTCCCGGCGCCACGTCGAGCCCGTCGGGGTCAGGGCACGGGGAGAACCTCACGCTCGGGCTCAAGGTGAGAGCATCGCAGAGCGGCTCCGTGACGGCGATTCGCTACTTCAGGCCATACGGAGATCTCGGCACCCGAACAGTCTCCCTATGGTCGATTGACGGGACGCGCCTGGCCACCGCTGCGGCGCTCAGCGAGTCCTCCTCAGGTTGGCAGCAGGTGAGCATCCCCAGCACCTCCATCGACGCCGGCCAGGACTTCATCGTGGGATTCACCCTGTTCGACGGCGAGTGGGCGTACCAGACCCCATTCTCGAGCGTCACCTCTGGCCCGATCTCGAGTGTCGACCCTCGCTACGCCTACGACACCGGGGCGACCGCCTTTCCCGGGAATTCGTCGCCGCACAACTACGGAATCGACCTCGTATTCGAGGCCGCATCAGCTCCAAGTTCGCCACGATCAGTGACGGCAGCGGTCGGCAACGCCACGGCAACCGTCACGTGGCTGGCGCCATTCGTCAACGGGGGCGCCTCGATCACCGGCTACACCGTGACGGCTTCCGGCACCGGTGGCACCTGCTCCACGCTCATCGCCGTAACGCCGAACCCACTTCGTTGCACCTTCCCGAACCTCACGAACGGCACGCCCTACTCCTTCACCGTCAAGGCGACCAATGCCGCCGGAGACTCGACAGCGTCTGCCCCGTCATCGCAGGTGACCCCGGTCGCTCCCCTGTCGTCCGGTGCGTCGCAGCCCGACCCCGTCCCGACACCTGCACCATCACCTTCGCCAACCCCCACCCCCTCGGCGACGCCCAACAATGTCCTGGCCGAGCTCCCCACCCTTCCGCCGACTCCATCGCCGACCCGCTCGACGGCACTCCCCGCAGCGCCTTCGGCAAGCCCGTCGGGGACCGCGTTGGCCAGCGTCTCCGCCAGCGCACCTGCGTCCGCTAGCCCCTCTGCAAGCGCCTCTCCAAGCGAAACTGCTATCGCAGACCCACGTGACTCGCCGAATCCCTCCCCTGGCCCCGCGCCGGCTGATGTTGCCCCGGCCACCTCTCCTGCTCTCGACCCGGTCATTGCCGCAGCTGAGTTCGCAGCCGCGGCCGATGCACCGCCCGCTCCCGTTGCCGTGCCCGCCGGCGGCCTCTTCGGCGGCGATGAAGGCGGCCCCGATCTCGCTGTCGATCTCGGACTCGAAGTGGGCTCCAAGGCCGCGGGCGCCCCGGTCACCGTCGCAGCATCCGGCCTCCTGCCCAACTCGCCGGTGCAGATCATCGTCTACTCCGACCCGCAGGTCCTCGCGACAGTGCAGACGGACGACGCGGGAAACGCCAACGTAACTGCGGAGATTCCGGGCAACCTGCCGCAGGGAGCGCACACCCTCGTCGTTCAGGCGATTGGCGCTGAGGGCGCACCGGTGCAGTCCATGGGCGCAATGCAGCTCAATGATGAGGGCGTCGTCACCGCCGTCGCACCGCCCGCAGATGCAAACGGCCTCACCCCGGGTGATGAGGCCATGACCCGAGCCCTCGCCGCGGGCAAGCCTGTCTATGACCCCCAGGGCCATCCGGTGACCGTCGCCGCAGTCGCCGCAGCCGGGGCGGCAGTCGTCGCTGTCGCAGGCGCAGCCGGAGCGGCCGCCGCCGGGGCGAGCGGGGCTGCCGGCGGCGGCCAAGCTGGCGGCGGCACTTCTGCATCGCACGGTCGTGCCGACGGGGCTGACGGGGCTGATGGCTCGCACGGCGGGCACGGCCACGTGTTCCGCCAGCGCGACCTGCTCGGCGTCGGCGCCATCGCGACGCGAGTCGGTGATCGATCGATGACCTGGAGACTCCCCCTCACCACCAGATCCGACGGGTTCATCGCCGCTCTGGCATCACGATCGAGTCGCCTGTCATTCATCCTGCCCCGTTGCATGAATGACGGCCTATGGGCGCGGGCGATCTTCGGATCAGGCGCGAATGTGCTGTGGCTCACCGGCATCGCACTCGGACTCGTCAGCCTTGTCCAGGGTGGCTTTCACGTGTTCCCGGCAAGCACGCTCATCCTGCTCGTCATCATGGCGCTGGGAATCCTCGACTCCATGGCCGGCCTTCTCGCGTGGGCGACCATATTCGTCGGCGCGCTCCTCACCGGCCACATCAAGGATCTCGCCGACCTGCGAACCACGGTTGGTGTCGCGCTCATTGCCGTCACTCTTTCGATGCTTGCCAACTACATGCGCCCGCTTCGGCGCGCCCGAGGTGAGGGACTCGTCTACCTCTTCGACCGGATAGCCGACTACTCGATTCCCCCCATCGTCATCGCCTTCGGAGCAGCGGGCATGGTGAAGGCCCTCAACGGGCTCTCGGGGCTCGAACTCATCGCCGACAGCGACATCCGGGCAATCGAGTTGGTCGCCGGCCTCGCAGTCGTCGCGCGCTTGGTGCTTGAGGACGTCGCAGCGCACCTCTACCCAGCGCGCTGCGCCGCACTGGCGCTGCCCGGCATGGCTCCGCCCTCAACACCGCTGAGACTCATGGCCATCGTGGCACGGACGGTGATCACGCTGCTCGTCCTCTCGGCATTCATCGGACTGTCATGGCCCGCATTCACCATCGCGGGGCTCCTCGCAGTTCCCCTCGTGCTGCGGGTCTGGATCCATCGCGTCCCGAATGCATCCCCTCTCCATCGATGGACCCCCAGAGGGGTTCTCAAACTCACGATCATCACGGTCATCGGTCTGCTTGCCGCCGGGTGGATCTTCGGCTCCGAGGAGAGGAGCGCCCTGCTGCCCGGGATCCTGGCACTCCTTCTCGTGCCGTCAGCACTGTGGAGCATCGTCGATGTCTTCGGCCGCGACGGCGGCGAGTGGCGGAACATCTGGCCGAAGCGGGTTCTCGGCATTGCCGTCTGGTGCTTGTGCGCCGGGCTGCTCACCGGCATGGTCGTCCTTGGGCACTGAGTTGTTCAGCCTCATCGGGTCGGCCAGCCGAGCTGTGCTCAGTCGCTCGCTTCGGAGGTATCGGACTCGGCGTCCTGGGAGAAGCGCTGCAGGTAGATCACGGTCGCGGTGACGCGCTGATTCGCATCAGTGTCCATGGGCAAGCCGAGCCGCGGAATTCCAGTGAGTCTGGCTCGATAGCCTTCCTATCGATGATCATTCTGATCCGAGTGAAGCCCGGGGCATCACGCTCGGTCGTCGGCGGCTCGCACGGTGACCCGCCGGCGCTCGTCGTCGCCGTCCACGCGCAACCGGTCGATGGCAAGGCGAATGAGGCCGTCGTCCTTGACCTCGCCGAGGCGCTCGGGCTGAAGCCGCGTCACGTCAGAGTTGTGAGCGGGCACACCTCGCGCACGAAGCGCATTGAGATCGACCCCGACGTAGGTGACGAAGCCGCGCTCACTGCGCGGGTCACCGCATTGATGGCTCCGAGTCAGCCGGCTCGGAAGCCGCCTGCGGCGCCGGGCTGAGCATCCAGTCGATCGCCTCGGCCGCGGTCCAGCCCGCTGGGTAACGCCCGATCAGTCGGCGCGGAGCCTGCATATCCGAGCCGAGCGTCACGATCGGCAGTTCGCGATAGCCGGTTCGCCGTTGCTGCCCCATGCCCACGGCGGCGGCCAGCCCATTGCACAGGCACTTGCGTCCAACCGTATCGCTCTCGTCGCCGCCCTTGCGAACGTACATGTGAACGGGCTCGCCCGCGCACCGGTAGCCGATCGATCCATCGTCCTTGGCAAACGGGGTGCGCAGGTAGCCGAGGTCGCACAGGCGTTCGCGGGACTCGTAGTTGGCGACGTCCGACATCGTCCCCGGCACGTCGACGACCTTGAACGGGAACCCGGTCGGCGATGCGACCGGGTCGGTGCGCACGACGAGGTCATCGCACCCAACCCCTTCGAGCAGTTGCGCGCGAACATCGGGATCAAGCCCGGAGTCCGAGCTGAGCGCGAACACCGTGCCCACCTGGATGCCCCTTGCACCGGCTTCGCGCGCCGCGGCGAGCATCTCGGGCGTGCCGGAGCCCCCGGCAATCCAGTAGGGCAGGCCGGCCTTGGCGATCTTCTGGAGGTCGGGCTCATCGCGGGGGCCGAACACGAGGTCGCCTCGCTCGTCGAGCAGTTGCTGGCGCGGGGGCGCATTGTGACCTCCGGCGCTCGACGCCTCGACGACGAACCCATCCGGACGGATCTGCGGATCTCGCGCAAGGTAGGCCGCGAGGACGTGGGCGGAGACGATCGCAATGAAGACCGGACGCGACAGCGGCGCATCGCCCGATGCGATGACGTCCCGGGGCGAGAAGTCGAGGGCGAACTCAGCCTCGCCCGCATCGGCCACGTCGATGTCGAACCTCACGTCACCGTGGACCGCGAGCGTGTCGAGCAGGTGGGGGATCGCACGCGGGACGCCCGCTCCCATGAGCACGACATCGACGCCGGCCAGCATCGCGCCGTAGAGCGTGCCGGGGGTCGAAAGCTGGATCTTCTCTAGGCAGTTGATCCCGATGAGCCCGTCGTGGCCCTCCTTCGCCAGCCAGGTCTCGACGAAGCCGCCGAGGACGAGGAGCTCCTGGGTCGACCTCGTCGGCGTGATGGCCATCTTCAGGATCGGCGCGTAGGACTCCCCCTCGGCGCGGCCCCCGTCGAGGAAGTACCGGGCCAGCACCCTGTCCGCCACGTCCTGATCGGGGAAGCGATCGAGGGCGCGACGGACGTGGCCGCCCTCGTCGCCGTCCTGAAGGCGGCGGGCAAGGACGAGATCGAGGGCCGTGCCGGAGACAACGCCCAGCTGGCCGCACCGCGCGACCTCGCCGGCAAGTCGCCACGACGACACGGCGACGCCCATACCGCCCTGGATGATCTCGGGGATATCGCCTGCTGTGATCATGCAATCCTCCGGGGGAACCTACGCTGACGTAAGTTACGTTAGCGTAGGTAGGCTCCGGGATGCGCGCTGGAATTCACCGAGGGGAATCCCTCTCCAGCGCTAATCCGGTCATCCTTGGACTCCCGCGCGGCGGCGTGCCAGTCACGGACGAGGTCGCGCAGGCACTTGGTGCACCGCTCGACGTCGTCATCGTTCGCAAGCTCGGCTCACCCATGAACCCGGAGTTCGGGTTCGGCGCGGTCGGCGAGGGCGGGGCCCCCGTCACCGATGAGGCGACCCGAAGGGAGGTCGGTCTCGGCACGCTCCTGTTCGAGGAGCCAGGCACCCTCGCGACGGCATCGCCGCGCGATTCGCCTCCTCCCTGGAGGTGATCGGGGGAACGAATGCCTACGCCCGTGCAACGGGAGTCGGCACGACGACCGGCACGAGATCCTCCGAGATCGGGAGCCCGGCGAAGTTCGTCTTCAAGCTGCGCGCCCGAAAGTAGCGGGGGTGCCCGCCCCTGAAAGGGAGCTCTTTGGCACCTTCCTCCCGGTGCGCAACGGTCAGGCATTCCTGTTACGGTGCGACTCCACGAGGTATGCCTAGGCCTACCCGCGTGGCACGGCTCGGCCGCTGCACGCTGGCGTTTTGACTCGAATTTTCAACCATTGCCAGCTAGCCGAGCCAAGGGGAATCAGTGACCGAATTGGCGCCCGCTGCGCTTAGCGGATTCCTGCGCTTCCTCAGTGCGTCACCTGAGGGTGGCGCGGTGGCCGAGGCCGCCGTCCACGGGCCGCTGACCTCCCTCGACGCTCGCGCAACGACAATCTTCGCGGCCCAGGGCAGCGATCTCGTCCTCGCAGGCGACTACGGCTTCACCCCTGAATTCCTCGAGCGCTTCCACACTCTCTCGATCTCAAGCCCCTTCGGGATGTGCCAGGCATACCGGCAGAGCGAGGTCATCGAGCGCACCTCCGGGGTCGAGGATGAATGGATCGGCGACTATGACCGCGAGCTGATCGCCGCCTCGCTCCTGTCATCCGAAGGCGAGGCCCTGACCTCCACCTCGGTGCCGATCATGTCCAAGGGGCGCTCCATCGGCGTCTGGAACCTCGTCACGCCCGCCGGAGCAGCACTTGACCGCAGCGCCTTCACCCACCTCGATGCGGTGTCAGCCGCAGTTGGCATGTGGATGGCGCTGCGCGAGAAGGACCGCAAGTCCGCCCCCACCTTGCGGCGCGAACGGCTCAGCCCACACGTTCGCATCACGGGCCGCCAACTCGAGGTGCTGCGCCTCCTCGGCGCCGGAAAGACGAACCTGCAGATCAGCGTTCGACTCGGCTTCTCCGACTCGACGGTGAAGAAGGAGGTTCAGCAGATCATGGTGTACCTCAACGTGCACGACCGCGAAGCCGCCGTTGCTCGCGCACGCGAACTCGGCCTCCTCAACCCCGAGTAGCACTCACTCGATCCCGAGTCGCACTTGACAGAGCAGCCGGCCGAAGCAGCGACAGGTGACTCTTCTTGCTCCCCCATCTGGACTCGAACCAGAAACCCTTCGATTAACAGTCGAATGCTCTGCCAATTGAGCTATGGGGGAATGCGGCAGTGCGCGAACTCGCGCAGGAGAACAATATCAATGCCCAATCCGGTCACACACCCAGGGAGTCCCGAAGGGCTGCGAGCGCGTCATCGGCACGTGATCGAAGGACCGGATCTGCGTGGTCGAGCCCGCCGTCGAACACGACCGACCACCAGATGCTGTCGGCGTCGAGGTTCCGGCGGGCCGTGGCCACGGCCCCTGCGCCTCCGCCGAGATCCAGCCGCTCCGAAGCGATGACGCTCTGCACCACCTGCGCGTGCACCGCCGCCGGCACGCCATTCGCCTGGTCGAGGGGGACGCTCACCAGCCGGTTCGGCTGACCGGCGCCATCGAGGACGACGAGTTCGAGCATCGGCTCGTCCCACTGCGCCTTGTTAATCCGGTCCCAGGGAATGCGCTCGGTCGCCGACTCGAGGTAGACCGCGCGATTCGTCGCAGCAACATACGTGACGTCGGTGCCGGTCGTGCGCAGCCCCGAGCCCCAGGCGACGACCTTCTCTCCGGGCAGCACGCCCAGCCGCGACTTCAGGCCCCTTGGGGCCCCGAGCCGATCGAACATGACTGCTCCCTCGGGTGGAATGGACGGTGCAGCCGGCTACTCCCGCTCGACGACGGAATCCTGCCGAAGCGACCGGCGGTACTCCTCGAGCGCCAGCAGTTCGGTGAACAGTCGCGCGTGGTCCTCAGCCTGCTCTACCGGGTCGGCTCGTTGCAACCGGCCCTTCACTTCGTCAACCCTTCGTGAGGCATCGAGCTCGAGGAGGCGGGCGATGACGCCATTCGCGTATCGGACGTCCTTGCCGAACTCGGCCGGCAGCGGATCGACGGCGAGTTCCCTCACGAGCCGGCGAACCTCATCGTCCTCGCAGTGCTCGAGCACGAGGTCGATCCAGGTGAGGCCCGCGTGGTCCGGGGCCGGCAGCCCCGCCGCGACGATCGCGGCATGCACCCGCAGGGCGCTCGGGTGGGTGAAGGCTGACTCCTCGACGCTCGCGTACCAGTCGGACACGGCCGCGGGCTGCTGGAGGGCGCACTTGAGGGCCTCGCGCTCGATGATGAGGCCGGGGTCGCGGCGGTTCCCCGGCGCCTGGGCCGCGGGCCGCTGGTCCTGCTGCTGCTGCGACGGGGCCGGGAGGCCGCGAGCCGGCTCCGGAGCCGTTGCGCCCGCCGCCGGCTTTCGTCCGACGGCGGTGCGGACGGTCTCGACATCCATGCCCAGCCAGCCGGCGAGGAGGCGGGTGTACTCCGGCTTAAGCGCGGCGTCCTTGATGCGCGCGACGACCGGGGCGGCCTCCTTCAGCGCGTTGATCCTGCCCTCGGCGCTGTCGAGGTCATAGCCCACGAGCATCGACTTGATCGCGAACTGGAAGAGCGGCACCCGGCGCTCGACGAGTGCCTGCACCGCCTCGTCGCCGTGCTGGAGCCGCAGGTCGCAGGGGTCCAGGCCGGTCGGCTCGACCGCGACGAAGGTCTGGGTGACGAACCGCTGGTCCTCCTCGAAGGCGCGCAGCGCCGCCTTCTGGCCGGCAGCATCGCCGTCGAAGGTGAAGATGACCTCCCCGCGCATCTGGTCGTCATCCATGAGCAGCCGGCGCAGCACCTTGATGTGATCGGTGCCGAATGAGGTACCGCAGGTGGCGACCGCGGTCGTGACCCCGGCGACATGGCAGGCCATCACGTCGGTGTAGCCCTCGACGATGACCCCGCGCTGCTGCTTGGAGATCTCCTTGCGCGCGAGGTCGATGCCGTACAGCACCTGGCTCTTCTTGTATAGCGGGGTCTCGGGCGTGTTGAGGTACTTGGGGCCCTCGTCGTCGTCGAAGAGCTTGCGGGCGCCGAAGCCGACGACATCGCCGCCGAGGTCGCGGATCGGCCAGACGAGCCTGCCCCTGAACCGGTCGTAGATGCCGCGATTGCCCTGACTGACCAGGCCTGCGGCCATGAGTTCGGCATCGGTGAAGCCCTTGCCGCGCAGGTACTTCGTCAGGGCGTCCCATGATTTCGGAGCGAAGCCGACCCCAAAGACTTTCACGACGTCAGGCTCGAACCCCCGTTGGGTGAGGAAGTCCCGACCGATCTGGGCCTCCGGGGATCCCAATTGCTGGGCATAGTAGGCGGCCGCCAGCTTGTGGGCCTCGACGAGCCTGGTCCGCTGGCCCTGCTGCTTGTTGATCGCCGCTCCGCCGTCGACGTAGCGCAGCTCAACCCCGGTCTTGGCCGCGAGCTTCTCGACCGACTCGGCGAAGGTGAGGTGGTCGATCTTCTGGACGAAGCTGAGGACGTCGCCGCCCTCGCCGCAGCCGAAGCAGTACCACATGCCCCGGCTCGGCGTCACGTGGAAGCTCGGGCTGCGCTCGTCATGGAACGGGCACAATCCCTTGAGCGACCCGCCGCCCGCCGACTTCAAGGTGACGTACTCGCGCACGACCTCGTCGATGCGGGCCCGCTCGCGCACGACCGCGATATCGTCGTCGCGGATCCGGCCGGCCATGCTCGCGAGTGTACGTGCGGTTGGATAGCCCCATGACGAATCCTCCTCCCCCGGTCCTCGAAGTCGAGCGGCTCCGGGCAGAGACCCCCGGCTGCGCCAGTGTCACCCATCTGAACAACGCGGGCTCGGCTCTTCCGCCGGCGGTCGTCACCCAGACGCAGGTCGACCATCTGCGTCTCGAGGAGGCGATCGGCGGCTACGAGGCCCACGCCCGCGCTCAGGACCGCATCGATGCCGTCTACGACTCCATCGCCGAGCTCACCGGTTGCCGTCGCGACCAGGTGGCCCTCGTCGAGTCCGCGACCGCCGCATGGGGCAGGGGATTCGCTGCCATCCACAACACCCGGCCGCTCGGCGCCGGCGACCGCGTCCTCGCCTCGTCCAGCGAGTACGCCTCGAATGTCCTGCCGATCCTGCAACTCGCCAGGTCACGCGGGGTCACGGTCGAGTTCATCCCGGACGACGCCGACGGATGCACCGACGTCGAAGCGTTCTCGTCGATGCTCGGTCCCGACGTGGCCGTCGTCGCCGTCAACCACTGCCCCTCGCAGAACGGGCTCGTGAATGACGTCGCAGCGATCGGCGCCGTGCTCCGCTCTTCAGGCTCCGATGCCTGGTACCTCGTCGATGCCTGCCAGTCCGTCGGGCAGCTCCCCGTGTCTGCCTCGGCAATCGGCGCCGACGTGCTCTCCGCAACCGGTCGCAAGTTCCTCCGCGGCCCCCGCGGAACCGGGTTCCTCGTAGCGTCCGACCGAGCCATCACCGAACTCGAGCCGTTCCCCCTCGACCTTCACTCGGCGGTGTGGCAGGCCGATGGCTACGACGTCGCATCCGGCGCCACCCGGTTCGAGTCGTGGGAGAAGTCGTACGCCGCGCTGCTCGGCCTCGGAGCGGCAGTCGACTACGCCCTCGACTGCGGCATCGATGCCCTCGCTGCCAGGATCGGGCAACTCGCCGCCTACGCGCGCGCGTCACTCGCCGCGGTCCACGGGGTCACCGTCCGCGACCGTGGCGCGCACCCGAGCGGCATCGTCACGATCACCCACTCGAGCTTCGCCGCACCCGACCTCGCGGCACGCATCAAGGCTGCCGGCGTCAACGTCTCGCTCTCGACGCCGGACTACTCGCGAGTCGACTTCGACGGCCACGGTGTCGCGGGCCTCGTTCGCATCTCACCCCACGCCTACAACACCGAAGCCGAGATCGATCGGCTCGTGGCGATCATCAGGTCGCTCAGCTGACGATGCTCATCGGTTCACTCAACTGACGATGCGTCGATGCCAGTCGACGACGCTCACGTCGGTCAGGCTCGCGACCTGGTCGATGATCACCCGGAAGCGCTGGGCATCGTTCGCGGCCGCTTCGTAGGTCGGCTTGAGCCACGGCTCGAGCGATCGACCCTCTTCAAGGGTAAGCCCGTGCACGAGTTCTGCGATGAGCTCCCGCTGGCGTGCGTACTCCGCGTCGGCTCCCGGCCGGTTCATCACGTACTTGACCGCGACCGCCTTCATGACCGACACCTCATCGCGAACCTCGTCGGGCACCACGAGGCTCGCCGCATAGCGGGTGAGCGGCTCGCTGCCGTACTCGATCTGCGTCGCGATCTGCGCGCTCACGCAGAACCGGCCGATGAGGTAGCTCGTGAAGGTCTTGAGCTCGACGAGCGATGACATCGAGCCGTCGAACTGGCCCGGCCAGTACTCCAGCCGGGTGAGGCGTCCTATCGCCTCGCTCAGCGCATGGACATCGCGGTCGGGTGCGTAGCGCTCGCGCGCGATCGCGATGAGCTCCTCCTGCACGGTCGTTGACCGGAACTCCGCGAGGTCGAGCAGGCCGGAGTGGACGGCGTCCTCGGCGTCGTGCACCGAGTAGGCGACGTCGTCTGACCAGTCCATCACCTGCTCCTCGAGACAGGTTTGCTCGCCCGGAGCCCCGATGCGCAGCCAGTCGAACACCGCTGCGTCGTCGGCGTAGCAGCCGAACTTGCGCAGGCCCTCCTTGCGGGCCCACGGGTACTTGCATGACGCATCGAGCGAAGCCCGCGTGAGGTTGAGCCCAGCGCTGGCGCCAGTGCTGTCGGTCACCTTCGCCTCGAGCCGCGCGAGCACGCGAAGGGTCTGCGCATTGCCTTCGAATCCGCCGATCCCTCGGGCCAGCCGATCGAGTTCTTCCTCGCCGTTGTGGCCGAACGGCGGGTGGCCGAGGTCGTGCGCGAGCCCGGCCACCTCGACGACGTCAGCGTCGCACCCGAGTGCATCGCCAAGCTCACGCGCGATCTGCGCCACCTCGAGCGTGTGGGTGAGCCGGGTGCGGGGGAAATCGGCAACCCCGGCGAGCATCACCTGGGTCTTCGCCGCGAGACGCCGCAGGCCCACCGAGTGCAGAACCCGGGCCCGGTCACGTGCGAACGGGCTTCGAACGGTCTCCTTCACCGGCTCGACGACGAAGCGCTCGGCGTCGGCCGCCTCGTAGCCCGGGGGGATCCTCACCCGTCAGACCCTAGCGGTGGCCCCGCGCTCGACGGGTGATCTCAGCCCGCGAGAAGTCCCGTCGCATCGCCGATGATGACGCCATCCACCCGAATTGCGAGGGAGGAGTATCCCTCGTGCTGGCCCACCCATTCGATCCCCGACTCGCCCATCGCGAACCCGATGGTCGCGTAGGCGTCAGCGGTCGCGATGTCCGGTCCGGTGACGGTGAAGGAGAGCAGGTTCGCGGACGGACGCCGGTGCCAGATGTGCGCGCCGCGCTCCGCCGTCCCGGACGTGGCAACAGCGCCGTCGCGCACCTCGAGAACCGACGCAATGCGCCGCTTACGACTCGGATCCGCCACGCCGATTCGCCAGGCGCGCTTGGAGTCCGGGCGGCCGCTGCAGAACGTGTCGCCGCCGACATTGACGCTGAAGTCCTGAACCCCCATTGAGCGGACGGCATGAACGGCCTTGCCGATCGCGTGGCCCTTCGCGTAGCCCGCAGTGTCCAGCCGCCCGGTGACCGGGTCGAAGGCGGAGAAAACCCCGTCGGATGCGATCTGCAGGAGGAGGCACTGATCCATGACGACCTGGATGTCCCTGCGGGCCGCCTCGCCGATCGGAGCGCCATTGAGCCAGCGCATGATCTCGCTTCGATCGTCGTAGTGGCTGAAGCGATGGTCGTCGCCGGCGAGCGACGCCTCGCATGCGCGGGCGGCGCGTCCCGCCTGCTCTGCGTCGACGTTCGACGCAATCGTGAGGGTCGCCATCGTGCCCATCGTCTCGAACACGACATTGTGGCAGGGGCGGGCCACTGCCAGGCTCAGGCTCACAGCGAGTCCAGCAATTGCTGCAGGGACTCGCGGTAGCCCTCGGTCGTGTAGGTGGCGCCGGAGACGCCGTCGAGCATGACCCCCTGCTGGGCGGCCTGGGCATCGAGCTCCGGTATCGCATTGGCACTGATCTGCCGCGACTGCCGATCCTCCGTCGGCCAGACCACGGCGTGCGCCTCGCAGAGGGTGTCGCCGGCGATCGTCGCCGCGACCTGCACGGGGCCCCATTTCGTCGTGACGACCGGGCCGGTCACCGTCTCGGCCGTGTCACAGGTGACGGTAGCCGGGCTGTCCTGCTGCGCGGCCGAACCCGCCGGGACGAATCCGGCCATGTCGCCTGCGGCCGGTGCACTGCTTGCCGCCAGGGCCGGGTCGAGCACGCCCACGATGACGATGGCGAGCCCGCCGAGCGCGGCGGCCGGCGCGAGGCGCCGGGCAAGGGTTCCCATGATCAGACTCCGAATCGTTCGAGGTGGATGTTGGACGACGGCATGCCCGCCTTGCGCAGGCCCTTGATCACGGCCGACTCGAGCGACGCCGGCCCGCAGATGAACGCATGTCGGGCGGTGATCCCAGGGATGATTTCCTCGAGGCTGCCCGCCGCGAACGGGTCACGAGCCGCAAACCACTCCCGCGGCCCGATGATCACGTGGAGGCGGCCGCCCCTGGCCCGGATGAGATCCTCGATCTCGGCTCGATGGGCGAACTCACCCTCGTGGCGCAGGCGGACGATGAGGACGGGCCGCTGCTGGGGATGGCAGTCCTCGAGGATCGCGCGGATGGGGGCGATCCCGACACCCGCCGCGATGAGGACGATCCGGCTGTCCGCCGCCTTCTCCGCGGTGAAGACCCCGTAGGGGCCCTCGAGGAGGACTCTCGTGCCCGGCTTTACCCTCAGCAGGTTTGGGGTGTCGTCGCCGAGCTCCTTGATCGTGAACCGGATACCGGCCGTGGTCGGCGCCGCCGAGACCGAGAACGGGTGCGCCTGCCACCACAGGCCCTTGGAGAGCGGCCGCACGATGAAGAACTGCCCACCTGCGATGCGCATCCTTCGCAGGCCGGGGCCGTTGACGTGAAGCGAGCCGATGCCGTCGCCCTCGCGTGACACTGCGGTGACGTAGAGGCGCCGCCTCAGCGACGTCACGACGACGCCGATCCGAGACCACGAGACGATGGCGACCGTGGCGAGCGCCAGGCCGATCCACCACCAGCGGGCAATGCGGTCGACGAGAAAGTCGGAACCGATGGTGAGTTGGTGGCCGAAGCCGAGGAGTACGGCGAGGTAGCCGGTGAGGTGGAGGAAGTACCAGGTCTCGTACGAGAGCGCGTTCCTAATGCGCCGGTATGACGACAGGCCGATGATCACGAACAGGGTCGTCGCCACGAGGGCCGCGACCATCCATGACTCATTGGCGAGCAGGTCGATCAGGCCGCCCGTCACGCTCGTGCCGGAGAGTGCAGCCCACGCGAGGGTTCCCGCGACGCTGTGGGCGACGACGAGCATCACCGTGGTGATGCCGAACCATCGGTGGGCCGCCAGCATGTGGTCCAGGCCGTACCTGCGCTCGAGTAGGGCCGGGCGCGACGTGAGGATGATCGCTCCCAGCGATGCCAGCGCGGCGAGGAGGCCGGTGACCTGCCCGATCGACTGGAGCCTGCCCGGACCGCCCGCGAGCAGTGCGCTGATCCCGCCGTGCTGCCACCAGAGCCCGAGGGTCACCGCGACCACGAAGATACATGTGGCCGTGACATCACTGCCCCGGAGCCGTGCGCGCTTCGGCCTTCGTAGCCGCGACGCCCGGTGGGCCGTCTCGGCCATAACGCTGGACGAAACAGCAGCGGCGTTTACCCGTGCCGGAGCGACCAGCGAATCGGACCGCTCGCACTGCGAATCCGGCAGTGTGCGCCGGCCTGTCTCCCGCACCTCGATCATCGTCATGCCCACACCTTGGCGCAGCCAAGAACGCCCGTCAGCCAACGACGGCCGTCCTCACCAAACCCGAACATGACCCCAACACCGCACTTGCGTTCCGGCATCCGCACCCCGAATCCCGCCAAGTTCCCGCTCCCGAGTCAACTCGTCGGGATTCGAGGCGCAGATACCCGCAAGGCCGGCGCGACCTCGGGTGCAGCCGGCCGCCCTGTCTTGAAGGCGTTCGTTGTCGCTAGAACAGCGGCGGGTGCATCCGGCGTCGTTCAATCGCACGTTCAATACGGCGAATCATGATCCTCGGATCTGTCACGGCCTCGGCCCAATTCCATCGGATGACCAGCCAGCCCGCGCGTTCGAGCGCCTCCTGCCGCGCCTTCTCGCGGATGAGATCGTCTCGGGTGTCGTACTTCAATGCACCGTCGGCTTCCCCGATGATCCTCAGGTCCCACCATACGAAGTCGGCCCAATATGTCCGCCCGTCATCCCCGGTGATCGGCATCCCGCACTGAGGCATCGGGAGCCGGTGCCGGTGCATCTGCCAGCGGGAAATGGATTCGAGGACGGATTCCGATGCCGGATCGACGAGGGCCAGCGCCCGGCGAGCAGCGTCGATGCCGGTGCGATGTGCGCATGAGTCCAGGACAGCGCTGACCGCGCGGCAGGCGGCGGCCCGGTACTTGTCATTCCTCGCTGCTTGGCGAGGATCTGCAAGGGGGTCGATCTTTTCCACGATCTGACGAACAGCGGCGTCCGCCAGCGCCAGAGCGGGCCCGGGCTTGAGCATTGATGCCGCGTCCGCAAGGGTCCGGGAGTAGCCGGTCACCGGGACCGGGCCGAGGGTCGCCCATTGCGCTGCAGGTAGAGACGACCCGTGAATGCGGAGCCACGCATGCGTACGGCGGCGGCCGGGAATCGTCAGATGCACCATCGGTATCCCAAACAGTGCGGGGGAAACTCCGATGCGTCCACTGGCTCGGGCATCGGCTCCGCTGTCGAGGCGTTCGCTTGGGCGAGGATTCGCCCTCGGCGTCCAGCCGGCGAGCGGGAGGCCGAGGATCTGCGCCGCCGAGGTGTGACTGACGATGGCAGCGGGGTGGGCGATCAGGGCGGCATCGACGGCGAGTCGGTGCCGCTCAGCAGCTGTCGCGGCAGCCCATGTAGAGGTGGGGAGCACCGACCCGCGGCGCAGGCGCAAGAGTTCCCCGCGGGCGACTGCGGTCTCGATCCTCGTGTCGGTGATCCCCAGGTCGATGAGTGCTCTCGTTGACGTCACACCGGGACCGGCCAGGTCGATGATCGCGCGGACCGTCGCGAGGACCTGAGCATGACGCTGCATTCGCCCACCCTGCAGGTTCCGATGCCTTTGGTCCACGTTGT
>JBMOKH010000223.1:0-3908 GCA_049315365.1 Candidatus Nanopelagicales bacterium | reverse complement strand
CAGGTCTCGACGGTCCGGCAGACGATGCTCTTCTCTGCCACGATGCCGGGGCAGATCGTCAACCTCGCGCGCCGCTACATGACCCAGCCCATGCACATCCGCGCGTCTGAGCCCGACGACGAGAGCGCAACGGTCGATGCGATCGAGCAGCACGTGTGGCGCGCCCACCCCATGGACAAGATCGAGCTCGTCGCCCGCATCCTCCAGGCTGACGGCCGCAAGCTCGTGATGATCTTCACCCGGACGAAGCGCAAGGCCCAGCGAATCTGCGATGACCTCACCGAGCGCGGTTTCGCCGTCGGCACCGTGCACGGCGATCTTGGCCAGGGCGCACGCGAGCAGGCGCTGCGAGCCTTCCGCAACGGCAAGGTCGATGTCCTCGTCGCGACCGATGTCGCGGCCCGGGGTATCGACGTCGACGACGTCACGCACGTCATCAACTACGAATGCCCCGACGACGAGAAGACCTACCTGCACCGCGTGGGCCGCACGGGTCGCGCGGGTGCGTCCGGCGTTGCCGTGACCCTCGTCGACTGGGAGGACATCGCACGCTGGCAGATGATCGACCGCGCCCTCAAGCTGCCCTTCAAGGACCCGATCGAGACCTATTCGTCGAGTGATCATGTCTACACGGGCCTGGGGATTCCCGCCGGCACCACCGGAACCCTCCCGAAGGCGAGCCGGACCCGCGAGGGCCTCGGCGCCGAAGGGGTCGAGGATCTCGGCGAGACCGGCAAGAAGAAGCCCGCCGCTGGCGGGGATCGGGATCGCGGGCGCGACCAGAAGTCCCGTCCCGCTTCCTCGTCCTCCGACCGGCCGAAGCGACCGAAATCAGACTCGGGCAAGTCAGACTCCGGCAAGGGCTCCGGTTCCAAGGGCTCCGGATCAAAGTCCGACAGCCCGAAGTCCGACGGCTCAAAATCGGACGGCTCGAAGTCTGACGCACCGAAGAGCGATCGCGAGCGCCGAGCCCGCCGTCGCACCAAGGGCGGTCAGTCGGCCGCGACCACCTGATCGAGGCTCGCCGCAAGATCGCGGTAATCCTGAGCTCCGCGCGATCCGCGAGCGGTCGCGAGGATGCTACGGCCGGTGGCTGGCGCCTCGGCGAACCGGATCGAGCGTGAGATCGGCGTGAGCACGGGCACCCCGTAGCGCGACGGCAGGTCGGCGAGCACTGCTCGGGCGTGGGTGGTCCGGCCATCGAAGAGGGTGGGCAGGATTCCGGCGACCCGCAGGCCCGGGTTCGTGAGCCGCCGCACGTCGTCGATCGTCTCCATGAGCTGGCCCACCCCCCGATGGGAGAGGGTCTCGCACTGAAGCGGGATCACGACCTCGCTCGCAGCGGTCAGGGCATTGATCGTCATCATGCCGAGCGACGGCGAGCAGTCCACGAGGATCCAGTCGTAGTTCGCCCGCAACGGCTCGAGCGCTTCCTTGACCAGGTACTCGCGGCCGCGCCGGCCGGCGAGCGCCTGATCGGCCGATGCCAGCGCGAGCGCCCCCGGCAGCAGGTCGACCCCGTCGTCGGTCGGCACCACCACTGAGATCGCCGGTCGCGGGTTCGCGCCGAGGAGCACATCGGCCACGGTCCGCTCGAGGTCCTCAGGATCGAAGCCGAGGCAGAAGGTTGCGCAAGCCTGGGCATCAAGATCGACGACGAGTACCCGGCGCCCCCGCTCCGCCAGTGCAGCGGCCAGGCTCACGACCGACGTGGTCTTCGCGACGCCGCCCTTTTGATTGGCGAACGCCACGATGCGGGCCGCTCGGGTCGGAGCCTGCGTCTCGGTCATTCCGCAATTGTGGTCCCCTGCTTCGGACAAGTCCCGCCGATGTCGAGACGGGCCAAACATGCACAGCTGCGGCCTCGCATCGATGCTCATCGTCGGCGCGAGCCGCCTCGCCCTGCCAATGATGCCAACGACAGCCTTGCCTGACGGGTCACGGTCTTCGCGTAGAGCTCCACGAAGGCTGATTCCGCTCCGCTCCGCTCCCTCGCCCCAGTCTCCCTCGCTGCCACCACCGCTACCGCGCCCGGTATCCGCTGCACGAGGTCGAACACCAACTCGCTGACGTACGCGGCATCGAGTGTCAACCAGGACGCCAACTGGCGCCACTCCTTGCCTGTGACGCGCGAGAAGACACGTTCGCCACCGACACTCATCGCCAGGCCCGCCGTATGCACTGACAGCTCGCCAGGATTCAAGGATCGTCGTTCACCCGTCAGATAGGGGGCCGCCGAGTGCAGGTCGTAGAGAGGTGCGAGTGTCATTCGGTTTCCAGACATCAAGATGCCGTAGTTCTTCGCGTGGGCATCGGTAGCCGCGATCGCCCACGCAAATGCCTGGGCCTGCAGAAACCGGTCGATGTCATCCCTGGATACGTAAGGCCCTTGCGTGCGGCCGATGAGGTTGACGATGCGGACGATGCCGGGGCCGCCTTCGCTCTGGTATTTCTTGCCGGGGGGCAACCCGAGGGCCTGACACATGTCCTCTTGATGGACCCGGCGAATCGGGGTCGCACCGGTGCGGTCGTAGCGTTCGACGGCGACGACTGCGTGGTCGCCCACTCTCAGGATTTCACTCCTCGCAGCTGCGAGCCCGACCTCCCTGGCGAGCGCGAGGCTGAGGTGCTCGTTGAGAGCCTGCTGAGGAAGCCCGCCGGCATACGGCTTGAGGATGTGCGTGGTCGGCTCCCGACCCGACGGCAGGCCCCATCGATGTCCCTCGCGCCTCAGTGCGATCTTCGGCTGGGCACCTGCAAGCGAGAACTGCCCCGCGGCATGCGCCGGGGTCCACGCGGCCGGATCCACCCTCAGCCGATCAAGTCGCTCGCGCAGGCCGTCGTTCGTCAACCATTCGATTTCTCCGCCGGCATTCCCGCGCTGCTCATACTCGGCCACAAGGCTCTCGGGAATGAACTGAACCGCCCCAGCGACATCACGCCCCACATGATGGAGGAGCGCGAATGGGCTGTTGGCCGACACCCGGAACTGCGCCGCCCACCGATCAAGTACCTGGCCGTTATCCGGCAAGAGATTCGAAAGCCAGTTGTGCACGACCGCACCGCTGTGACGGGCCATTTGCGGGGGCATGCTCAACGAGAGCGGCGTGGAGCCTTCCCCGCGTGAATACTCGTCGCGGTACGTGAGTGCGAGAGTGCCGCTTCGATTCCGCTCGAGAACACCGATGTGGCGACCCTCGAGAAAGACGGCGAGAGGTCCGGTCACGGCCTGCGGCTCCGCGCCACCAGTTCGACAAGGTCCACCGGTTCCGGGATTTCATCGCGCAGGGTTGGGGGCTCCGCTGGGACCGAGCCCTGCGAAGCGATGTGTTCGCCGTTTGACGCGTTTGCTTGCGCCGAGAGCTCCTTCTCGCCCACCCTGCCGACCGCGACGGGTCGCCGTTGGCGTCGGCGCGGCAGCAGCGCACGAGTTGCGGGCTCTCCTTCCCAACTCACCTCGAGCCTCATGCCCAGGACGCTGGCGAGCCGAACGACCGTCTCCCAGGTGGGGTTGCCCACGCCGCCCTCGACCCGTGCCACAAGAACACGGGAGATCCCTGAGCGATTCGCCAGCTCCTGCTGGGACCAGGTCGCACGCTTGCGGGCAGCGCGCACGGCAGTCCCGAGCGATGCATGACTCGATAGTTCCACGTGGGCTCCCAGTCTACGTCGTCGAGACTCGTAAATGCTTACTTTATGATACAAGTCCGTGTTACCACTTTTACGATACATTACGGTGCAGCTTCATTACGCTACAAGTCATGCGCTGCCAGGGCGCAATGTTTAACATCCGGGCCGGTGGGGTAGACCTTGACCATGGAACCCGCGGGCAACTGGGCACTGCCCCCCGACACCGCAGCCCCTGGCGTCGCACGTCGCATCGTTGCGAGCGCGCTCACCTCATGGCG
>JBMOKH010000222.1:0-3919 GCA_049315365.1 Candidatus Nanopelagicales bacterium | reverse complement strand
GCCGATCGCCTTACGCATCGCCTGCTCGACACTGGCCTCGATGACCCGGTGCTGCGCAGATGTGCTGCGCGACGTCCATGCAGGCCTCTATGGCGGTTTGCAGAAGGTACTTCACTCCGGGAAGCCACGTGGTCTGACCCCGGGCGGCCTCATCTGCGTTGGCCTCGATCAGCAGAAGCGAAACGTTATTCGTCGCGCGAGAAAGCAGACGCAGCGCCCGAATCTCATCCACCATGGCGGATTGCCTCCCGGTACTCCGTCAGGCTTCGGTTGGTTCTGGGTTGCTCGTCCGCGACCCTGGTGCGTGTCATCGCCAGCCACTCGATCAGACCGGGCTCGTCGTCCCGCAGGATCGGGATCCCTTCGTGGGCGACCGGACCGGCAATGGCAAGGCTGGCGCCGTTGAGCACGAGGAGGTCGACCCCGGCCGGGAGGAGTACGTCGAACGATGCGGGCGGTGGCTCGCCAAAGTATGCGGCAATGTCGAGATCGGAATCCGGACGCTCGGTACCCCGAGCGCGGCTGCCGAAGGCCAAGGCGAAGCGCGCGCCGGCGTCGCGGAGGGCAGTGATCACCTCCGGCGGAATATCGATGACACGAGCCACGGAGTCATCGTGCCACGGGATCGCTCCGGAGGGCTCGATGTTCAGCCGCCGAACCCGCGCTGAAGCCGGCTGATCGCCTCGTTGAGCACCTCGGGCTTCTTGCAGAACGCCCACCGGACATACGGCCCGCCAATCGCTGGGTCGTCGCACAGGCCCTGATGCGGGATGGCCACGACGCGAGCGCGCGTCGGGATATCGCGGCAGAAGGCCAGGCCATCGGCGTACCCGAGGGGTCGCACGTCGGTCGTGATGAAGTACGTGCCCTCGGTATCGAGGACGTGCAGGCCGATTGACCGCAATCCGGCGGCGAGCAGGTCGCGCTGCTCGGTCAACTCCGCCCGGAATCGCGCGAAGTGCTCGTCGGGCAGACCGAGGCCGAGGGCCATTGCCCACTGGAAGGGCCCGCCAGAGACGAAGGTGAGGTGCTGGCGCACGACGCGCACGGCCCCGATGAGGTCGGCTGGCCCGGTGGCCCACCCCACCTTCCAGCCGGTGAAGGAGAAGGACTTGCCGCCCGAGCCGACGGTGACTGTCCGCTCGAACATGCCGGGCAGGGTGGAGATGGGGACGTGGCGGTGGCCGTCGAACCACAGATGCTCATAGGCCTCATCCGACAGGACCAGGCAGTCGTGCTCGATGGTGATCGCCGCGATGGCGGCGAGCTCATCGGGAGTGAAGACGACACCGGTTGGGTTATGCGGGCTGTTGAGGAGGATGAGCCGGGTACGCGGGCTCATGGCAGCCCGCAGGGCATCGATGTCGGGCCGCAGGGCAGGCCCCGACATCGGCACCGAGACCCGCACGCCCCGCGCCATCGAGATGGCGGCGGTGTAAATGTCGAACCAGGGCTCGAAGACGACGACCTCATCGCCCTCGTCGACGAGGGCCATGATCGCCGAGACGAGGGCCTCGGACGCACCGGTGGTGACGACCACGTCGGTGTGCGGATCGAGGGTGATGCCGTAGAGCCGCTGCTGATGTGCCGCGATCGCCTCGCGCAGCGGCATGATCCCGTTTGCCGGCGGGTACTGGTTTCCACGTCCGTCCAGGATCGCAGCGATGGCCTCGTCCTTGAGCGACTGGGGCCCGTCGACGTCCGGGAAACCCTGACCGAGGTTGATCGCGCCCACCTCGTGGGCGAGTTTCGACATCTCGGCGAAAATGGACGCTGCGTGCTCGGCCATGCGAGGGACGAGCGATGGCTCTCTGCGGCTCATGCCAGAACGGTATCTGCAGGCGATAATCAGGGCATGGATCCAGTGGGTGCGGACACGCAGGAGTTTCCGGACGCTGCAGCCGTCATCGACGCCGTCATCGCCCCTAGTGCCGAACTCGTCGATCACGCGGGCGTGCAGCGCTCCGCGATTGACGCACTGGCGGCTGCCGGCCTCCTCGGCAGCCCGCTGGCGCCCGCAGCCCAGCGCGAACTCGCCGAACTGCTCTCGGCGGCGGATGCGTCGACCTGGTTCTGCTGGGTCCAGCACCAGTCGCCGCTTCGAACCCTGGCCCACGCGTCGTCGCCGGGTGCCGACGCCCTGCGGGGGCGTTGGCTAGGGGGCCTTGAGTCCGGGCAGCAGCTCGCTGCCGTCGCCTTCGCGCATCTGCGAAGGCCGGGCGCGCCGAACCCGGTGGCGAGCCGAACGGCAGGCGGCTGGGTGCTCAACGGGACCCTGGACTGGGTGACCTCGTGGGATATCGCCGACGTCGTGATGATCATGGCGCGATGCGACGGAGACGATGCGGCGAAGGTCATCTGCTGCTTTCTGCCGGCGGGCCGCTCAGGCGTCCCGATCGCGGGGCTCGAGGTCGGCGAACCTCTGTCGCTCCTGGCGATGGGGGGCACCCACACGAGACCGCTCGTCCTGCGTGACCTGTTCGTCCCAGATGAGTCGGTGGCCGCGGTCGATGACCTAGGCGGGTGGCTCGCAGTCGATGCGGTGCGGACGATGGACGCGAGCCCGGCGGCCTTCGGGGTGACCCGTGGCGCGCTGCGCGAACTGAATGGGCTGGCGGTCGCACGTGGTGACGCGGGCATCGAGCGGGTGGTCGAGCGGCTCGCCGAGCAGTGCCGGGAGATCAGGCGGGACGCCTACTCGCTGGCAGACCTGCCTTCGAAGTCCCAGAGTGCGGAGCGGCTCCACCTTCGGGCGGCATCGCTCGACCTCGTGGTCCGTGCGACGACCGCGGTCGTCATCGCCCGCGCCGGGGCCGGCGTACTGTCTGGGACATCAGCCGAGAGGCGGGTGCGCGAGGCGATGTTTCTCCAAGTCCAGGCGCAGACCGCCGACTCCCGCAGGGCTGGGCTCAGGTGGATCTCGGACAACCTAGGTTCGATCGAACCCGCTATCCGGCGATAGTTGCCGGATGGGTGACGGTGAACTGCTCTCCGCCGCCTCCGCGTAGGCCCTTCTGCTTGGGTAGCACCACCCGGAATCGCACGGTGCCCGTCGCCTCGTCGCCGCGAAACTCCACGTTGTACGGGTACCGTTTTGGGCAGTCCCGATTGCGCTTGGCCGTAGTGCTTGAGACTCGTTGCCAGGCTCCCTTGATGAACTTCTGCAGGTATGCCTTGGGTGCCTCCCAGCACCTGTCGTAGCTCCACGATGTTCCGGTCACGCAGTCGGGAGTCGTCTGGATGGACAACTTCGTGCAGGTGCGAGTGACGGCGGTGAATGGGTCAGCGGTCTCGCCAGCAGCGGCGAGCGCTCGCGTGATGAAATCCGTATGGCGTGACGCAACGGCACCGTACTCCCAGGCGAGATCCTCCGGATCGTCACAAGGCGGCCCGCCGCCGCCGGAAAGCGGGCCGATATAGAGCAGTTCAGCGCCCACCTGGACCATCCAGGGCCCCCCACTATCGCCCTGGCAGGTGCCTTGCGTGCCGTCGCCAATGGTTTCGAAGGTGCCGATCCCACCGGAATCCCCGTCGGCGTCGAGTCGCTGCGTGACACCGAGTGGAACATCACTCAGCACGGAATCTTCATCGGAGTTAGGTCCGGTGAGTCCGTAGCCCACGTGGGTGATGCGCGCGCCGTCCTGCGTCAGGTCCACGACCTCGTACTGAGTGGCCATTCGGGTGATGATTGGCGTTCCGAGTGGGGCGCTCAGAATGAGGAAGGCAATGTCATCCTGGTCGTCACGCCACCGCGGATCGACGATCACCTCGGTCACGGTGACGGGCGCCGGACCAGCCTGTTTATCGCCACCCGGCGGATAAACGATGAGGTCGGACGGGGCGGCAACTCGAGCATGGTCTTCCTCATCGGTCACGCAGTGGGCTGCCGTGATGAGGATCCGCGACTTCCAAAGCCCGG
>JBMOKH010000221.1:0-3921 GCA_049315365.1 Candidatus Nanopelagicales bacterium | reverse complement strand
GGTAGTACTTGCGCAGCCAGCCCTTCTCCGGCAGCGCCCACTCGTCGAGGTAGGCGGCCGGGGAGCGCGGGTAGCGCGGTGGCACCTGATCGTCGTTGAGGGCAAAGAGAAGGTCGTCGAGCCGACTTACGAGGTCGGGCCCGGCGATTGACCGGACGTTCTCCTCGACGAACACCTGGCCCAGAAACCCGAGGATGAGAGGGGCGTGATCAGTGCGCAGCAGTCGCCAGGCTGCGCTCGCCCGGAGCGTCGCCTCGAGTTCGTCGTGCAGGGGGGTCACCAGGATCCAGTGGCGATCACCTGATCGCGGTCCGAGATGAGCCGCGCGGTGCCCGACGCCCAGAGGGCGGGCTCGGTCAGGCCCCAGTAGGCCTCCGTCGGAGTTGCAGCCCCCTTCCGGACATTCAGCGTCCAGATGCCGCCCGCCGGTATGCAGGTCCCCGGGGCGAACCGGTAGACCTTCGCCCCGGTGTCGAGCCGCACGCCATCCAGGCAGGCCTCGGTCGCACCCTTGTTCGCCAGCCGAACCCACTGGGTCGCAGCCCTCGCCGCGCCCTTGCCCTGGCCGACCGAGACCGCGTCGATGACGAGGCTGGCGGCTAGCGGATCCCCGTCGCAGGTCGCCGTGCACGGGTACTCGCGCCAGAACCTGAAGTTCTTCGCGGCGTCGAGCAGGTAGGCGCCGTCGCCGACGAGCGCCGGTCCGGTGCCGACATCCTGGTAGAGGCGCGCCTTCGCGCCCGCGTAGACATCATGGCCGTCGGGCAGGCCCGGGGTCCCGCTTCCGGTATGGACGACCCGGTAGTCGCCGGGGGTGAGGATCGACCCGCCGGGGAAGGTGTACCAACCCTGCAGCCCTGAATCGCGCAGCAGCCAGCCGGAGATGTCGACCGTGCTCGCCCCGGTGTTGCGGACGCTCACCCACTCGTCGGCGACCTTGCCGCCGGGCGCTGTGCGGCCGATGCGCAGTGACAGCACGGCCTCGGGCTGAAGTGCCTGTCGGCACAGGTTCGGGTTCCAGATGCCCACGCCCCGCGACTGCGCACCCGCGATGGCCTCCCGGTACAGCGAGCTCATCGCCGCCTCTTTCGGGACGGTGAACCAGACCCCAAGCCCCCGTTCGGCCATGGCCCAGCCGAGGTCCTGGTCGAACTCACCAGTTGCCGGGTTGAAGGCGAGGACGACGCGCTGCGGACGCGCCGACTTGCCCTTTGACGTCTGGTCCACGGCCGCCAGTCGCACCCTGGTGCCGACCGGGGCGAGCGACTTCATGGTCTTGCGCCCGAGGGCGCCACCACACTGGCCGGCGTGCGCGGAGGTGGTGATCTCGGGCGCGTTGATGCCGAGCAGCCTGATTCGCGATTCGACGCCCGTCACCTCGTCGTTCACGATGAGGGTGTCGCCATCGACGACCCGCTTCACCGTGGCGGTCTCCCAGGAGCGAACTGCGTCCCATGGGCCCGCAGTCGCCGGGGCTGCGGTCGCCATCAGCGCGGCGGCGGTCGCGCACGCGACGACCGTTGATGCCGCAGTGAGCTTGCGCCGGTTCATCGAGCACTCCCCTTCGATGAGGCGTCGCATGACGCGATCCCCGCTTGGATGAGCGGCTCCGTGAGGGAGCCGAGCCGGTCGAACCCCGCACCGACGGTCTGGCCCCCGAGGTGGCGGAAGTAGATCCCCTCGAGGATCCCCGCCAGCTTGTAGTAGGCCAGCCCCAGATAGAAGCCTACGTGTTCGAGGTCGTTTCCTCTCTTTCGCGCGTAGGTCTCGAGGATCTCGTCCTCCGTCAGGAAGCCCTCCGCATTCGATGCGCTCGCGATCACCGCACCCGCCTCCAGCCGGGCCATGCGGTGGTAGGCGAGCATGAGGGCGAGATCGGTCAAGGCGTCGCCGATAGTCGCCATCTCCCAGTCGAGCACCGCTGTCACGGCATCGGCCTCGTCGATGAGGAGGTTGTCGAGGCGGTAGTCGCCGTGGACGATCGCGGGGGCCCGATCCGGGGGCACGCTGCTCACCAGGATGCCGAACAGCTCGTCGACGCCCGGCAGCTCGCGGCTCCTCGACGCGTCGAGCTGCTTCTTCCAGCGCTGCACCTGCCGAGCCAAGAACCCCTCGGGGCGCCCAAAGTCGCCGAGCCCGACCTCGCCCGGGCTCACGGCGTGGAGGTCGGCGAGCACTTCGACCATGCGGGTGGCGATCCCCCGCACTCGCACCGGGCCGAGGGGCTCGAGTTGCTCGCGCTGCCGGTAGGGGATCCCGGACATGAGTTCCATGACGTAGAACGGGGCGCCGATGACCTCGGGGTCGGAGCACAGGGCGAGGGTCCGCGGCACCGGGACAGGGGTCGGCGCCAGCGCCGAGATGACCCGGTGCTCGCGCATCATGTCGTGGGCTGTAGCGAGCACATGGCCCAGCGGCGGCCGTCGAACGACCCACTGACCCTGCCCGTCGGTCACCCGATAGGTGATGTTCGACTTGCCGCCGTCGAAGACCTCGGCCCGCAGCGGGCCCGCGGTGAGCCCGGGGCATTCGAGCTCGAGGAACCCGGCGAGCCGATCGAGGTCTAGTCCGGGCGGGGAGCCAGGAGCATCGGTCATGGCACGAGGAGCGCGAGCAGCTCCGCGATGCACACCGGCTTGTCGCCGCCCTCGCGCTCGACGGTGACGAGGACCGTGACCTGCACGCCAACCGGACGCCGCTCGACGGCCACGAGCTCCGCGCCGGCCCTGAGCCGGGAGTCGACCGGCACGACCGCCGGGAAGCGCACCCGGTTCGAACCGTAGTTGACGCCCATCGAGATTCCGTCGACCCGGTAGATCTCGCCGATCATCATCGGGATGAGCGACAGCGACAGGTAGCCGTGGGCGATCGTCGTGCCGAACGGGCCGGACGCAGCGCGGACCGGGTCGGTATGGATCCACTGGGCGTCGCCCGTCGCCTCGGCGAACCGATCAATGCGCTCCTGCGTGATCGCATGCCAGTCGCTGAAGCCGAGGTGGCTGCCGACGGCCTGCTCGAGCTCATCGAGGCCGCCAAACTCCCGGATCACGCTAGGCACGCGGCCCGCCCGCGACATAGAGCACCTGGCCGGAGACGAACGAGGCATCATCGCGGACGAAGAACGCAACGGCCGCGCTCACATCGTCGGGCGTGCCTGCCCGGCCCACCGGAATCTCCTTCACCATCGCGGCCTTCAGGTCCTCGAAGGGGACGCCGATGCGCGCGGCCGTGCCGATGGTCATCTCGGACTCGATGAAGCCGGGCGCGATCGCATTGACGGTGACGCCGTAGCGGCCGAGCTCGATGGCGAGGGTCTTCGTGAAGCCCTGCATGCCGGCCTTGGCGGCGGCATAGTTCGCCTGCCCGCGATTACCGAGCGCCGACGTGCTCGAGAGGTTGACGATCCGGCCCCAGCCAGACTCGATCATGTGACGCTGGGCCGCGCGGCTCATGAGGAAGGCCCCCCGCATGTGAACGCCCATCACCGCGTCCCAGTCATCGACCGTCATCTTGAACAGTAGATTGTCTCGAAGGATGCCGGCATTGTTCACGAGGACGAGCGGGGGGCCCATCTCCCGCGAGATTGCCTGCACGGCCGCCTCGACGCTCGCCTCATCGGCGACGTCAGCGGCGAATCCCTGCGCGGTGCCACCGTCGGCCACGATCTCGTCGACGACGGCCTGGCAGGCATTTGCGTCGAGGTCGATGATCGCCACTGCGTGGCCCTCGCGGCTCAGGCGACGGGCGACGCTCGCGCCTATCCCACGGGCCGCGCCCGTCACGATGACCGTGCGGGGGGTGTCACTCATCTCGCTCCTCCGTTTGACTGTCGGTCCTGAAACTGCTCGTCGGCCCTGAAACTACTCATTGGAAACGTAGACGACGCGTCCGGTCGTCGAGCCGTCGGCCAATCGCTGGATT
>JBMOKH010000220.1:0-3924 GCA_049315365.1 Candidatus Nanopelagicales bacterium | reverse complement strand
TCCCTAGGTGACGCGTGGGTGTCAGGCTACGAGACGCGAGCCGCATGCGTGAACCAAGCTGGCGACCTCGCCGGGTTCGCCCGGCTTGCATCGTACGACTGCTTCAACTGACATCCTCCCCCTCCTGAAGACCGGGGACTCCTACTAGGCAACTTTGAGAGTTGCCCTTTCGGTGGGTTCCTGCTTCAAAGCGGCTGCCGCCGCACCCGAAGGTGCGGTTGGTCCTACGCCTGCTCCACAGGCTCTCTGACGGTTGCCCGCCAAAGTCCGTCACAGGAGCGCTGCAGAGCTCCACAATGCGACGGCCGGCCTTGCCAGAACCGCCTTCGCGTCCCCGAGCAGCGCAGAAAACGTCCGCGCGACCTGCCCGGCTTCCTCTGCGGCAACCGGCGGCAGGACAACTGCTGCACCTTCCGGGCCGAGTCGAGGATCAACGCCGGGCAGCCGCGGCAGGATCGAGAAGCCGTGCGGCAGCCGGCGGCCGACGCACGCAGCGGCAGCCCACCGATCGTCCACCGGCGCACTGCCGGACACACGCCGGACGAGCAGGAACTCCCCAGGCCACCATTCGAACGGGACAAGCCCGGCAACGGCAGTCAGCCGGTCGTGCACGACGTCGCAGTCGCCATGCGTGAGCGCTTCCGTCGGTCCGCACCGCAGCAGTGCCTTTCCTACGGCTGCCTGCGGCGTTCCCGGCAGGGCAGCGGAGTAGGCGTCGACGACGGGGGAGTACGCCCTGAGGAACCACAGCGCGCCGAACCCACCGGGGCGGATAGACGAGACGCACCAAGTGCAGCGCGGGCCTGGGCTGACCAGGTCGGCGAGCGTGAACAGGTACGTGTCCGAGGCGGGACCTGCCCACCACTCGCCTTCCGTCGACAACGGGCACGAATGCTGCACATGGGCAACCCCATCGACGGTGATCCCGGACCATTCACGGCTGTACTGCCCCGGGAGCCATCCTCGAAGCGCATCGAGCAGGGTGAACAGCCGAGGGTCGAAATCCGACACGGCTGCGCTCGTGACCAGCACGCGAGACAAGGCCATGCCTGTCGATCGTCCGTCCGTCACGCCAGCCGTGCAGGGGAGGCGACAAGGGAACGCCAACGCGGGGTGCACGAGATGGCAGCAACAGCCGTCCGGCCACTCCCGTGCACAACCAGCCGTTCAGGGGACCTTCACAAGGGTGAGCTCACTCGTCATGCCTGTCCTGCTGCTGCTCGTTGTCTGCGTGCCTGCCGCACTCGCCGTGGCAGTAGCTGCCGCTCTCAGCCCCGTCGGCCGGGCAGTCGGCGCGCCGCCCAGGGGAGACGCGACGCTCGCCGGATACGCCCGACTGCTGCTCGGTATCCCGCCGCGGCGCGTGCCCGACCGGGAATGGGAGAAGTTCGAAGCGCTCCTGTCCGAAGTGGCAGTCGGACGGGTCGGCCCGTGGGATCGTCTCGGGCCAGACGTGGCACCACTGCCGCCGTATCCACCGTCCGACAGCAGCCGTCCTCAGGGAAGAGTTCAGCAGAGGATCAACTCGATTCAATGGCCCCGCGGCATTGCGATACGCAGGACAGTCCGGCTGCCGCTGATCGTCGTCGGGTCTCTTGTCGCCCTGAGCATGCTGATGAGCTTGCGATCACCACAGTTTTCCTATGCTGACACTGCCGCGGTAGCCGGAACGCTCCGTACCGGCACCCAATGGGTGCAAGGGTCGAACGGTTCCGCAAGAACGACCGTTCCGTGGAATGACGGGCCGAGAATAGCCGCCAGGCTCCCGGCGGCTGGCCTCGAAGGGAACTGCCGTGCACTTGCCACCGCGTCTACCTCTGGCATCACTTCGAATCCAGCCGCGGTGTCAGGCTCGCTCGGCCGGGCGGTCACGTCAACGAACTCCCCATACGCGGTGCTGTGCTCTGCCGTCACTGGGAAGCATCGCCTTGAAGCGTTCGCGACCCCGTCAGGCATCTCGCTGCAGGTCACCCCATACTAGGAAAACACTGAATCGGAAGGATTCCCAATGTTGAGTGCACGCACCCTCAGCGCTCTCGCGAGCATCGCTGCACTCGTGGCGGTTGCAGCGCCAGCACATGCCGCCCCGACGTCGGGGTCAGCATGCACCAGTGCGGGGATGATCGTCCACGACGACGCTGCGAACGTCGACCTGAAGTGCTCGAAGTCGGGTGGAACGCTCGTTTGGAAGGCCATCGGCAACGTCAGCGGCAATTCACCCGGCGGTGGAGGCCTGAAGTCGAGTGCGTCGATCCCGAAAGTGATCAAGAACTGGGGCCTAGCCTTGACCGAATACGACCCGGCGACCGGCATGGCCGGTGTCATGCAGGTAAAGGGAGTGGACGTCCCAACTTTCGAGGGGAGCGCTGACGACAATGACGCGTACAGCCGAATCATCGATCTCTACGGAGCGACACTGAAGAGCAAGCCAAGTGTCGAGAGTCCCCAGATGGCGTTCATCGCACCCCTAGGCACTCCTGTCATCTCGATGGTCGATGGGGTCGTGTGCGAAATGCCGAAGCTCTACAGCGGGGATTACAGCATCCAGGTGACTCCTATAGGTACGAAGTGCCTAGGCAACGGCAGGGCCGCCGACATCCTGTTCGAACACGAGCACGTGGTCAACCCACGAGTGAAAGCCGGTGCCAAGGTGAAGGCCGGGCAGGTGATCGCCACCGTGAGCGACTACAACCCGCACTGGAAGAGCAAAGGCTACGGCATGGTCGAGACCGGCGTGTTTTTTGGCAAGCGAGACGGCTCAGGGCCTTGGCACGCTTGCCTCGCCAACTACCTTGCGCCCGGCTCGAAGACGTCGATGCTCGCCGTGCTCAGGTCAATCGAGGAGGCTTGGAACGTCGAGCGTAAAGATCCGAACCTGTTCGATCTCTCGGCACAGAATCCGCTGGGGTGCCTGACAGTGAAGGACATTTCGGACGCCAAACGCTGATCCGATCACTGACTAGCCATGCCGGCACCTGAATCGGGCCCGCCTGATCCTGCACTCGACTTGCAAACCTCACCGAAGGACATCTCGTCGCAGCTCGCCAGAAACCAGGCGAGTTCCGCCTGCAGGGCAGCTCGGAACGCCGTCCATCGCCTCGCCTGCTCAAGCGCTGCCGGCTCGATTAACTCGATCCAGGCCAGGCCCATGAAGCGAGGCAGGTCACTATCCCGAAGCTCGCGCATCGAAGTTCGGCGTAGCTCACGCGAGGCGGAAAGCCGCTGAAGGGCGAACACCAGGTCCGCTTCGGGCAGCGTCTCGAGATCGGTCTCTTTCTCACTCACGCGAGCGGTCGTCGTGGCTCGTGTCATCTCTTCCGCCTCCGGCACTCACTGTCGCGGCAGACACATCCGGACGCAGGCATTACGCACGCCCCAGTTGTGTCCGGGTTTCGAAACGAACGGTATTTCGCGTAGCCCCGTATAGCAGCATTGCCCGCCGGGAGGGGTCTCCCGGCGGGCAATGCTGCGTACCCTCACCGCGGCGCTCCCGTCAGGCCCCAGCCGGGGCGATCAAGGAAGACACTGCGGCAAGGGTCCGACAGCACATTTACTAGTAAGAGTCAGAAGACACTCCTACTGTCTGACATGTGGAGGTGCCGGGAATCGAACCCGGGTCCGTCCAGGATCCTTCCGTTCTTCTACGTGTGTAGCCGCGCTATCGCTTCTCGGCCCCGGTGCTTCGTGCGGCACTGCACCGGGCGGCCCAGTCACTGTTTGGCTTTCCGCCCGCTCCCGTGACCGGAGCGATTGGTGAGTCCCCTAGCGACGTCAGACCCCAATTCGGGGACGCATTGGGCTGACGGCTGATCTATGTACTACGCCGCGAGGGCGTAGGACTCAGCAGACTGCGTATTTTTGGCAGTTATTTTTTGTCAAGGATTCTTAACGAGATCACCTTGATTCTCGACACGCTTCTCCGGT
>JBMOKH010000219.1:0-3951 GCA_049315365.1 Candidatus Nanopelagicales bacterium | reverse complement strand
CCGGCTCTCCGGCAACTGCTTCGATAACCCCGCGCAGCGAGGATTCAGAGGCCGCCCCAAGCACCCGAGCCGCCACCTTGCCGGAGCGATCGATGACGAGGGTCGAGGGAATCGCGCGCGGGGGCAGGGAGTCGCGGAACCCGAGTTGCAGGACGCCATCACGGTCGATGACATTGGGGTACCCGATGCCGAATCGCTCGACGAAACTGCGGGCGGAGGTATCGGAGTCGCGCGTGTTGAGCCCGATGAATGCGACGCCCTGATCCGCGAACTCCCGCGACAGTCGCTCAAGGCTCGGCGCCTCCGAGCGGCATGGCGCGCACCATGATGCCCAGACATTCACGACGACGACATCGCCGGCGAATTCCTCGCTCGACAGATCCTCCCCCGCAAGGGTCAACCCGGTGAGGACCGGTGCGGGCACACGTTCGGCCGGATCGAGCAGGACGATCGAGCCGTCACCGGCGACAAAGGAGGTGCCGGAATCGCTGCTCGCCGACCCAGCGCCACAGCCGGCCGTGAGGAGGAGCGCACAGGCTCCGAGGACCGCCGGCAGGATGCGAGCGCGCATCCGTGCGACCGCTCAGGCCCCCGCAACCTTGCTGGCCCTGCCCAGCAGGTCGCGGGACGGCTCGGTGTAGGTGATGGCGACGAGGGAGTCGTCGTCGAAGGTGAGGGACGTGAGCGAGGCGAGCGAGCACTGACGGCTGCGCGGGTCGTGCCACAGCCGCCGCTTCTCCGCTGCGAGGCGGGCGGTCCAGATCGGCAGTTGATGGCTGACGAGGACCGCCTCATGGCCACGGGAGAGCTCCCGGGCGCTGTCGATGGCGGCGCCCATACGGGCAGCTACCTCGTCGTAGGGCTCGCCCCAGGACGGGCGAAACGGGTTCCACAGGTAGCGCCAGGTGCGCGGCTGCTTCAGGACACCATCCCCGACGCTCACCCGCTGACCCTCGAAGATGTTGTCGGCCTCGATGATGAGGGGCTCCGTCGCGATGGCGAGGCCGTGCGACGCCGCGATCGGGCTGGCGGTCTGCTGAGCCCGTTCCATTGGCGAGGCGATCACGTGGGTGACGTCGTGATCGCGAAGGGCGTCTGCCGCCCTCTGCGCCATCTCATGGCCGAGATCCGACAGTACGTATCCCGGCAAGCGCCCGTAGAGGATTCCCTCCGGGTTGTAGACCTCCCCGTGACGCAGGAGGTGGACGACCGTGCGAGATGGCTCAGCCATGGCGATCAGGTCACCTTCCGGCGAGCAGCCGTGCGCCGCCGGCTCGGGCGCCAACTGCCCTCGCCTGCTTCGAGCGCGGCCATCCGAAGCGATTCGCCGTGGAGCGCGAGTGCCTCGACGAGCGCTGGCATGGTGCTGCTCTCGGCGAGTACGTCGACGCGAAGGCCATGCTCCTCCGCTGTCTTTGCGGTCTGCGGGCCGATGCACGCGACGATGGTCGAGTGGTGTGGCTTGCCCGCTATTCCGACAAGATTTCGGACAGTGCTGCTCGACGTGAACATGACGGCATCGAAGCCGCCGGTCTTGATCGCCTCGCGGGTCTCGGCGGCCGGCGGTGCGGCCCGGACAGTGCGGTAGGCGGTGACGTCCTCGACCTCCCAGCCAAGCTCGGCTAGCCCCGCCGCGAGCGTGTCGGTGGCGATGTCGGCACGGGGCAGGAACACCCGATTGATCGGGTCGGTGAGGGAGTCGTAGAGCGGCCAGTCCTCGAGGAGCGCTGCCGTCGTCTGGTCGCCCTCCGGCATGAGATCAGGACGCACGCCGAACTCGATGAGGGATGCGACGGTGCTCTCGCCGACGGCGGCAACCTTCAAGCCGGCGAACGACCGGGCGTCAAGGCCGTACTCGCTCAGCTTCTCGCGAATCGCGCGCACTGCGTTGACCGAGGTGAAGCCGATCCACTCGTAGCGCCCCGAGACCAGGCCGTGAATCGCGCGGTCGATCTGCTGCGGGGTGCGCGGGGGCTCGACGGAGATTGTCGCGACCTCCATCGGAACGGCGCCGTGCCGCCGCAGGAGCGACAGGATCGGGCCGGCCTGATCCTGGGTGCGCGGAATGAGGACCCGCCAGCCGAAGAGTGACTTGACCTCGAACCAGTCAAGCTTCTCGCGCTGGCTGACGACATCGCCGACGACGACGATTCCGGGGCCCGCCTGCTTGGAGCCTTTTGTAATGGCGCCGATGTCTGCGAGGGTCCCAGCGAGGGTGCGCTGGTCGACGGTCGTTCCGCGGCGGGTGACGGCGATGGGGGTCTTCGCCTCCGCGCCGACGGCAATGAGCCGGCTGGCGATCTCGGCCGCACGGTCTGCCCCGTTGAGGAAGACAACGGTGACCCGAGGGTGGATGAGGTCCTCCCAGATGAGCTCGGTGTCGTGCGCATCGACGACGCGGAACTGCCGGGTACGGCCGCCGGTGAGGCCAAAGCCTGCGTATGCGGGAATGCCCGTGACGTCGCTGACCCCGGGTGCTACCTCGAAGGGGACCTTCGCCTTGCGAAGCGCTGCGGCCTCGTGCAGCAAGGTGCCATCGACGACGGGGTCGCCGGCGATGAGCCGAACGACCTCCTTGCCCTCGCGGGCCGCCTCGACGACGAGCTTCACGCGGTCAGCGTGGTCAAGGGGTATGCCGTCCGACCCGACCGCGGCGATGACCTGGGCGTCGGAGCGTCGGTAGGCCTCAGCGATTGCGACGACATCGGCGTCGACCACGATCACATCGGCATCCCCGAGGAGGGCGACGGCCCTAAGGGTCAGCAGGTCCGGATCGCCCGGGCCGGCCGCGACCAGCGACACCGGACCGAGGGTCACCTTGCGACGCGCCTTCGGATTCCCTGGGGTGGTGCCTGTGGTCACGGTTGCCTCTCCTGAACTAGGTGGTGCGGTGTGAGTCTGGTTGGGGGTGCTCTCAAAGGTCATGCGGCGCTCCAGTCGTTCATCGCTTGTGCCCGACGCTCATGCGCGCATCGCCTCGGGGAGGGGCTCCTCGCCCCGACGTTGCTCGTGGAAGGCGAGGATTTGCAGTTCGACGGCGAGATCGACCTTGCGTACCTCGACGCCTGCGGGAACTGACAGCACGACGGGAGCGAAGTTCAGGATGCTTCGAACTCCGGCGCCTACGAGGCGGTCTGCAACGCTCTGGGCTGCCTCCGCCGGAGTCGCGATCACGCCGATCTGCGGCTGAGACTCCTCGACGAGTCGCTCCAAGCCCGTGAGGGGGAGAACGGAGATCGTGCCCTGTCCGTTCGCGAGTTCCTCGCCGATCGTCAGTTTCGTGCCGATGACATCGGGATGGGCATCGACGAGCCCGACGATCTCGAATCCCCTCGATGCGAAACCGCGGTAGGAGACCAGGGCCCGGCCGAGGTTGCCTACCCCGACGATGACGACTCGCCACGGCTTCGACAGGCCGAGTTCGCGATTGATCTGCGCGGACAGGAACACGACGTCGTAACCGACCCCTCGGGTGCCGTACGAGCCGAGGCAGGACAGGTCCTTGCGGAGCTTGGCCGGACTGACACCGCATGAAGCGGCCAGGCAGTCCGACGATACGGTTGAGGTTCCCTGAGCGGCGAGCGAGCTGAGCACCCGGCCGTAAACGGGCAACCGGGCGACCGTGGCGTCGGGGATTCCTCGACCCACGTCGTGGGTTGGGGCCTTGCCGAGGGTTCGGCGGGACAGCGACACGGTGCTCCAGGGAAGTTCTGGCCCACACGCTTCGCCTGCCGGAACCGGCGTTGCATGAGGCTGGGAACGGCCAAACTGTGGTTGGCCGCGAGGTAAAGATTAGGCACTTGCCCGCGAAGGCACAAACTTAATCGGACGAATGGCTCCGATTATCGGTCAATGCCCTACGCAATCGCCCAGGATCCACCCGCCAGTAGTCATGAATGCGGCCGTCAATGAGGATGACCGGGATCTTCTCCCAGTACTCGTCATAGAGCC
>JBMOKH010000024.1:0-17647 GCA_049315365.1 Candidatus Nanopelagicales bacterium | reverse complement strand
GAGCGCAGCGAGTTCACGTTCTTCGTCTCGCTGCGTGTCCCCATTGGGGAGCCCGGCTTATTGAGCGAGAGATTGACGTCGCAGCGCAGCGACCCCTCCTCCATGCGCACATCGGAGACGCCGAGCGCGCGCATGAGATCCCGCAGCTCGGCAACGTACGCCTTGGCGACATCAGCCACGAGATGACCGGCACCCGCCACCGGCTTCGTGACGATCTCGATGAGCGGGATTCCCGCGCGGTTGTAGTCGACGAGCGAGTAGTCCGCTCCATGGATACGGCCCGTCGCACCGCCCGTGTGCGTGAGCTTGCCGGTGTCCTCCTCCATGTGCACTCGCTCGATTTCCACGCGTACGACCTTCGGCCCTTCGGCTGTCGCGACTGTGACGTCGAGGTAACCGTTCGAGCACAGCGGCTCGTCGTACTGGCTGATCTGGTAGTCCTTCGGCATGTCCGGATAGAAGTAGTTCTTCCGGGCGAAGCGACACCATTCGGCGATCGTGCAGTTGAGCGCCAGGCCGATTCGGATCGTGGATTCGACCGCGGTTCGGTTGACCACGGGCATGGAACCGGGCAGCCCCAGGCAGACGGGGCAGACTTGAGTGTTCGGCTCCCCACCGAATGCCGTCGGGCACGGGCAGAACATCTTCGAGTTCGTCCCCATCTCGACGTGAACCTCGAGGCCGAACACCGGCTCGAAGAGGTTCAGCGCCTCGTCGTAGGGAATCGTCTCGGGCATGGCAGTGCTCATAGGGCCGGAGCCTCCTCGATCAGCAGATGTCCCCATTTGTCATGAAGCGCCGACTCGAGTGCAGCGCCTACGAGATACAGGCGGTCATCGGCCATGGGCGGTGCCATGATCTGGAATCCCACCGGGAGGCCGTCCTCCGGAGCGAGCCCCACCGGCAGTGACATCGCGGCGTTACCGGCAAGATTGACAGGGATCGTCGCAATGTCATTGAGGTACATCGCGAGTGGATCATCAACCTTCTCGCCGATCTTGAATGCCGTGGTCGGTGCCGTCGGAGATACGAGGACGTCGACGGACTCGAATGCAGCCGCAAAGTCGCGCATGATCAGGGTGCGAACCTTCTGCGCCGAGCCGTAGTAGGCGTCGTAGTACCCGCTGGACAGCGCATATGTGCCGAGCATGATGCGCCGCTTCACCTCTGCTCCGAATCCGGCCTCGCGGGTCAGGCTCATCACCTGCTCCACCGAGTGGGTGCCGTCGTCACCGACTCGCAGCCCGTACCGCATGCCATCAAAGCGAGCGAGGTTGCTCGACGCCTCGGACGGCAGGATGAGGTAGTAGGCCCCGAGCGCATACTCAAAGCTCGGGCAGCCGACCTCCACGATCTCGGCCCCGAGGTGCTCGAGGATCGCAAGCGACTCACGGAACCGCTGCGCCACACCGGCCTGGTAGCCGTCGCCATTCAACTCCGTGACAATGCCGATGCGCATGCCGCGCACGTCAGCCTTTCGGGCCGCCGCAACCACCTCTGGCACCGGGGCATTGATCGACGTGGAATCGCGCGGGTCGTACCCGGCGATGACCGAGTGGAGAAGAGCGGTGTCCATGACCGTCCGGGCGCACGGGCCCGCCTGGTCAAGTGACGATGCCAGCGCCACCAGCCCGTAGCGCGGAACCCCGCCGTAGGTCGGCTTCACGCCCACGGTGCCGGTCACTGCTGCCGGCTGACGGATCGATCCGCCCGTGTCGGTGCCGATCGCGAGCGGTGCCTCGAAGGCCGCCAGCGCGGCCGCCGACCCGCCTCCCGACCCACCCGGGATCCGCTCGAGATCCCACGGATTGTGGCTCGGGCCGTAAGCGGAATGCTCGGTTGACGACCCCATCGCGAACTCGTCCATGTTCGTCTTGCCGAGGATGACGATGTCAGCGGCTCGCAGACGCTCGACCACGCTGGAGTCATACGGTGGGCGCCAGTTCTCCAGCATGCGCGAGCCGCAGGTGGTCGGCACGCCGCGCATCGTCAGGACGTCCTTCAATGCGAGCGGCACTCCAGCGAGCGGGCCGAGCACCTCGCCCGCCGACCGCTTCGCATCCACGTTTCGCGCGGAATCAAGGGCTGCTTCGGTATCAACGTGGAGAAAGGCGTGGACGCGGTCGTCAACACTGACGATGCGATCGAGGTGTGCCTGCGTGACCTCGACGGCGGTTGCCTCACCCGTTCGGATCGCTTCGGCGAGGACGGCAGCGGTCTGCCGCGTGAGATCAGCACCCATGATTGCCATTAGTGCTCCTCATCCAGAATGCGCGGAACCTTGAATCTGTCGTCCTCGTGAGCAGGCGCCGCGGCGAGAACCTCGGAGCGATCCAGGCACGGCAGGGCGATGTCATCACGGAAGACGTTCTCAAGGGGCAAGGGGTGCGAGGTCGCCGGTATGTCCGCCGTCGCGATCTCCGACACCCTCGCAACCGACTGCAGGATCACGTCCAGCTGCTGCGCATAGTGATCGAGCTCGGTCTCGGTGAGCTCCAATCGCGCGAGAGTGGCGAGGTGAGCGACTTCAGCTCGGGTGATTGCCGTCATTGCGTCATTCTATTGAGGCCGCCTGACACTGGGCTTCAGCGTTGGACGAGGCAGCTCTTCGTCGAGTGTCAGAGGGCGGAGATAGATTCGTACACATGTTCGAATCCCGTTCGCTCGCGCCCCTCGCTTCCGAGGTTTCGGCGGATGCTCCTGCGGGCGTGACAGCGAACGTTCCGCGCACCGCCAGCGAGCGCCTCGCAGATCTTGCCGCCTGCTCCCCCACGTCATCTTTCATGAGCGAACTCTCACTGATCGACCCGTCCAAGCTCAGCGGCGATGATGCGATCACCTGGCTTCAGGCACACGAACGAATGAGCGCATGGTGGGCGTCCCTCCAGCCACCGGCGATCGTGCGCGCTGCGGGGCCGGATCGCTACGCAAGCAAGCTCGTAATCGGAACGGACGTACTCGGTGATAGCGCAGCGGGCCCGGTCACGATCGCCGATGCGATCCGCGAGGAGTTGGCCGCTGCGCTGCGGCTGTCACCTGCAACGGCACAGGCACGGATCGATAGCGCTCGGCTGTTGTGCGGACCACTGTCAGCGACGCATGCAGCGCAATCTGCGGGAAGCATCACCGCAAGCCATGTCGCGATCATCGTCTCCGCCGCTTCCCGGCTCAGCGGAATCTGGCAGGAAGACGCAGCCTCCCGAGAAGCCTTTTTCCGTCACTGCGATCACCTCCAGCGGCGCGTCCTACCGGTGGCGATCCGCTCCACGCTGGCCCGGACTCGGCGTGCGGCCAAGCGCGCGGTCATCGCGGTTGACCCTGCTGACGCCCTGCGTCGTCGCCAGCAGTCACTGGCGGGCCGTGACGTCTACGTGATCGACGACCTCGATGGCGTCTCGACACTCATCGCACGCATGGCTACCGAACACGCGCACGCCTGCCTTTCAGTGATCAACACCCTCGCGGCGCGATGTGCGTGGGCCGGGCTCCCCGCCATGCCATCGCCGGAATCCGAAGCGGGGGCAGGTACGCACGCGGGGGCTGCCGGGGGCAACAGCTTCACCCAACGGCAGTCGGCGTTGAGCGCTGGTGAGAAGCGCTCGTTGGCCATCGCCTCCCTGCTCCTCAACGGCAACCCGCAGGATCCACCCGGAGACATGGAGTCGCCGAATCAAGTACAGGCCCCATTCCCACGGCCGCGAGCCCACATCAACCTTACAATCGACCTGCCCACGCTCCTTGCCCTGCGCGATGGCGCGGCGGAGCTCATCGGGGCCGGGGCGCTCCCCGCAGACGTCGCTCGTGAACTGCTCGCCGACGCGACCTTCAGGCGCGTCATCACCGACTCTGCCACCGGCGAACTCCTCGACTACGGCCGGCGGACATACGCCGTCCCCGAGCGCCTTCGCCAGTACATCGCCGCTCGTGATCAGACGTGCCGCTTTCCGGGTTGCGGCACGGCCGCGAGCCGCTGCGAAATCGATCACGCGATCCCCTGGAGTCGCGGCGGTGCAACCGATCGCGGCAATCTCGGGGCCCTCTGCACCCGCCATCACCAGATGAAGACGCACGGCGGATGGCAGCTCACCGACAGTGACCACGACGGAGGCTGCACTTGGATCTCACCGCAGGGCCGGGAATATGAACATCGACCCAGACCCGTTCTGGAGCAGGATTCCGTTTCGTCGGCCAGCCCTCGCGACGGTCATCCTTCGCGCCTCGAGCCTTCGCGCCTCGAGCCTTCGCACCTCGAGCCTTCGCACCTCGAGCCTTCGCACCTCGAGCCTTCGCGCTCTGACCCCGATCGACCCCTCTGCCAGGCTCGTGGCACTCCACCGCCATTCTGATGACGGGCGGAAGGGCCAACCGAAGCCCGTGGTTCACATCTCGGCAGGGCTACTCGCGCTCTTGAGCGGCCGAGCCGAGCGCGGCACTCGGCCCGCCAGACAGCAGGCTTCGGAACCCCTCAGCGTCAAGCACCCGGATGCCGAGCGCCTCAGCCTTCTTGAGCTTGGAGCTGGGCTTTCCTCCGGCGTCCCCTTGGATCAGCGCGGTCGTGCTCTTGGACACCGAGCCGGCGACCTTGCCGCCGAGGTCGGTGACCGCTTCCGCCGCCGTCTCCCGGGTGAAGCCTTCGAGTGCGCCCGTGATCACGAAGGTGAGGCCCTCGAGCGGCCCGGCTGCCCGATCGACGCTGGCTTCATCGGCGAGGCTCACCCCGCCGCGGCGCCACTTGTCGATCACATCACGATGCCACTCCTCTGCGAACCATTCGCGGATCGACTCCGCGATCACCATGCCGACACCCTCGGTGCTGGCAAGCTCCTCCGCCGACGCTGCACTGATCGCATCCACGCTCCCGAACGCTCGAGCGAGTTCCTTGGCCGTCGGTGGGCCGACGTGACGCATCGACAGCGCAACCAGGACCCGCCAGAGGGGGCGCCGACGCGCAACGTCCAACTCAGCCAGGACCGTCTTGGCGTTCTCCGTCAACTGCGGCCCCGATTCACCACGCCCTGCCTCTCGAGTGAAGAACGAGCTGCGCCGGAGGTCATCCTCGCTGACGAGGAACAGGTCCCCTTCGTCCGTGAGCACCCCGGTCTCAAGCAGTGCGCGTGCGGCCTTATCGCCCAGGCCTTCGATGTCGAGCGCCGAACGGGACGCCACGTGCGAGAGTCGCTCGCGCAGTTGCGCGGGACACGATCGCGCATTCGGGCATCTGACGTCCTTATCCCCCTCCTTCTCCGGACGGAGCAGCGTGCCGCAGTCGGGGCAGGTGTCAGGCATGACGAACGCCCGCTCACTGCCGTCACGCGCTTCGACGACCGGCCCGAGCACCTCGGGAATCACGTCTCCGGCCTTGCGCAGAAACACCATGTCCCCGATGAGCACTCCCTTGCGCTCAACCTCGAAGGCGTTGTGCAGGGTCGCCATGGCAACGGTGGACCCGGCGACGCGAACAGGCTCCATCACGGCGTAGGGGGTGACCCTTCCGGTACGCCCGACATTCACGCGAATATCGACAAGCCTGGTGCGGACCACTTCCGGCGGATACTTGTAGGCGATGGCCCACCGCGGAGCTCGGGAGGTCTCGCCGAGACGGGACTGGAGAGCGATGTCGTTCACCTTGACGACAACGCCATCAATCTCGTGCTCGACATCGTGGCGGTGCTCGCCGAAATGCTCGATGAATGCCCTGACGCCGGTGGGGTCCGCAACTACCAAAGCCTGCGTGCTGACAGGCAATCCAAGGTTCGCAAGCAAGGCGTAGCCCTCACTCAGGGTGCCGATCGCGACGCCCTCCACCTTTCCGATGCCGTGCACCGTGAACCGCAGCCCCGACAGCCTCGTGATTGCTCGATCAAGGTCGGACTGCAGACGGGTGGTCCTCGGCGACCTCGTCGGCCCAGATCCCAATCCCGATCCCGAACCGGATCCCGACTCCTGACCCGTGGGTGCCGACTGCTGAGCCGCAGCCAGATCCTGCTCGCGACGATCGACACGCTGCCGGAGCGACCCGGCCGCCGCGTTCCTGGGATTCGCAAAGGGCGTCGACTTCAGCGCCAACTGCTCCTCGTTCAGCCGCTCGAAGAACGCGTTCGTGAAGAACACCTCACCGCGCACTTCCAGAAGATCAGGGACTTCCTGGCCGTTCGCTGGCCGGAGCACCGCAGGTACATCGTCGATGAAAGACGCGTTATAGGTAACGTCTTCCCCGGTCGTTCCGTCACCTCGCGTCGCAAGGGAGACCAGACGACCGGCGCGATACACCGCATCGACGGCGAGCCCGTCGATCTTCAACTCGCACAGGAACTCAGGCGGCGCATCAAGCCCCTTCTCGACGCGCTGCAGCCACTCCGTCAGTTCATCCTGGCTGAAGACGTTGTCGAGCGAGAACATGCGCTGCAGGTGCTGAACCGGCGTGAACATCTCCGCTACATCACCACCGACCGAGACCGTCGGCGAGTCACCAGACTGCAATTCGGGCCAGGCCGTCTCCAGCTCTACGAGTTCGCGAAAGAGCCGGTCGTACTCGTCATCGGCAATGGTGGGCTCATCACGCTGGTAGTAGGCCGCGCGCGCCTCGTTTATGGCCGAGGCAAGGTCGAGCCAGCGTTTCTTGGCCGTCACAGCCGAAGTGGCATGAGACGACTTCGCGTCACTCACGGTTCGACCAGCTCATTGCGCGACCGGCTCATTACGCGATCTGCTCATTGCGCGATCCTCGCCGCCCTCCCCAAAACCTTCGCGAAGGACTCGTCCTGCCTTAACGCACGCGGTGTATGCCATCCGCACCCAATCCGGCGACGCGCCAGCGAGGCCACAGGTCGGAGTGACCACGACCCCCGCCATGAAATCAATGTCGTTCAGGCCCAGGCGAGCGGCGATAGCTCGAACCGGCTCGCTCGCTCGGGTATCGCTCACCAGCGAAGTACCGACTCCCGGCACGCTCCCCGCCAAGATGCCGACTCCGGCCTCCCAAATCTCGCCGAGTTCATCCTCGTCAACCTGGCCGTTGAGCAAATCGATGCTGACGAACTTCGCTCCAGATGAACGGAACAGGCCAATCGGCGGACGCATCCCGCAGCAGTGGATTCCGGCCATGGCATCCGCGTCCGTCGTGGCGCCGAGCACCGTCCGCAGGTGCGACTCGGCCTTCTGCACCTCAATCGCCGAGTATCGCGATATTCCGCTCGCTGTGCCGATGGACCCCTCAAGGACCGCTGTGATCGCCGGTTCGTCCCACTGGACGATGATTTCCGATCGCGGGAATCGTCGTTTGAGGTCGCCGAGGTGGATTCGAACAGCCTCGGCCAGCGCGTCCGCAAGGTCACGGCAGGCACCGGGATCCTTGAGCATCCGCTCCCCGAAGGGCAGTTCGATCGACGCGGCCATCGTCCAAGGCCCGACTATCTGCGCCTTGACCGGACCCGCGTAGCCGTCGCTCGTCTCCTCGAGGGCATCAAGGTCCTCGGACAACCACGAGATGGCACGCCGAAGCGTTCGCCCCCTGCCCGCTGTGATGCGCCACCCAGCAGGCGTCGTCTCAAACCCGAAGTCATCGCTTACCGCGGCGAGGAGTGCGGCCGTGCGGCCGATCATGTCCGCTCCGGGGCCTCGAGCGGGGAGCTCAGGACAGTGCAGGAACCCCGGCAACTCCCCGGCGACGATGCGCGCTGCCTCGCGGGAGTCCGTGCCCGGGAGGGATCCGATGCCAGTTGCACTCGCAGTGTTCCAGGGGAACAGGGACGATGTCATTCCGACCCGCTGGCGGCCGTGTTGGCCACGTCGCGCGAGGTCGCGTCGCGCGAGGTCGCGTCGCGCGAGGTCGCGTCGCGCGAGGTCGCGTCGACCGTCGCCGAGCCCAGCACTCGCGTGCCGTCGTACAGCACGACCGCCTGCCCCCGGGCCAGGCCCCGAATGGGCTCTTCGAGATCGACGATCAGTCGCTCGCTATGCACCCACGCACGAGCGGGGACCGGGTTGCCGTGGGCGCGGACTTGAGCCGTGACGGGGACTGGAGTGTCACCGAGCGGCTCCCCTGCCCAGATTGGCCTGATCCCCTCGATCCCGCGGATGTCGAGCAATTCCGGGGGCCCAACGGTCACCTGACGCGTCGTGATGTCGATATCGACAACGTACCGAGGTGCGCCATCGGCTGCTGGATTCGTGACTCGAAGGCCCCGTCGCTGCCCGATGGTGAAAGCGAACGTGCCGTTGTGCTCGGCCAGGACGTCTCCGGTGGTGACGTCGACGATTTCACCAGGCATTCGACCGAGTCGCCCCTCGAGGAAACCTGCGGTGTCGCCGTCGGGAATAAAGCAGATGTCGTGACTGTCGGGCTTGCGTGCGACCAGCAGGCCCCGCTCCTCTGCCTCGGTGCGAACCGCCGGCTTCAGGTCGCCTCCCAGCGGAAAAATCGCGTGCGCAAGTTGATCTCCGCGCAGGACCCCAAGCACGTAGGACTGATCCTTGTCGCCGTCGACCGCACGATGAAGCTCAGCACCACCGGGCCCATGCTCGATCCGCGCGTAGTGGCCGGTGGCCACCGCATCGAAGTCCATGGCGAGGGCCCGATCAAGGACGGCGCTGAACTTGATCTTCTCGTTGCATCGCAGGCAGGGGTTCGGTGTTCGGCCCTGCTCGTATTCGGACACGAAATCCTCGATCACGTCGGCGGCGAATCTCTCCGAGAAGTCCCACACGTAGAAGGGAATTCCCAGCATGTCCGCGACTCTTCGGGCATCCCGCGCGTCATCTAGGGTGCAGCACCCCCGGGACCCGGCAGTGTCGGCATGTGATTTGCGGGATAGGGCTAGGTGGACGCCCACGACCTCGTGCCCGGCGTCGATGACCCGTGCCGCTGCGACTGCCGAGTCGACACCCCCGGACATGGCAGCGATGACCTTCATGCTGGGAACCTCTTCACGAACTCGCTCATCACGACGCCACCATCGATCAGCACCACATCACTGTCAATCAGCACGACATCACTGTCAATCACCGTGGTGTCACAAGTAGTCAGTGCGACGTCACTCATCACGGGGCGCTCGAAACAGGGCGCTCATGAGCGCGCTCGCGCAGTGAGTTTGCCCGCTCGGGCCGCGCGCTCGACGGCGGCTGGCAGCGCCCGCACCACGGCTTCGACATCATCTTCCGTTGTTGAGCGACCTAGGCTGAATCGGAGCGAGGCTCGTGCGGTCGGCTCATCGACTCCCATGGCCAACAGGACGTGGCTGGGCTCTGGGATTCCGGCCGTGCAGGCAGAACCGGTCGAGCAGTCGATGCCCGCTGCGTCAAGGAGCATAAGGAGTGCATCGCCCTCGCATCCGGGGAACGAGAAGTGCGCGTTGCCCGGCAGCCGCAGGTCGGCGTCAGTCGCTGAGCCAGTCGCAGGGTTCGTGCTGGTCGCAGCGTTCGTGCTGGTCGCAGGGTTCGTGCTGTTCGCAGGGTTCGTGCTGGTCGCAGGCGCCGGGCCGTTGAGGATTGTTCCCGGCACCGCACCGAGGACGGCTGATACCAACTGGTCGCGCAACTCGCGGACGTGCGCCGCGTGCGCGGGCTGCTCGGTGACCGCATGGTGGACGGCGACGGCAAACGCGGCGATCGCGGCAGCGTCGAACGTGCCGGAACGGACGTCTCGTTCCTGACCGCCGCCATGCAGGATAGGGGTGAGGGTGAGCGCCGGGTCGAGTATCAGGGCTCCCACTCCGAAGGGCCCGCCGATCTTGTGGCTGCTGATCGTGACCGCATGCGCCCCGACCTCGGCTACGTTCACCGGCACCTGGCCCACCGCCTGCACCGCGTCGGTGTGGAAGGGGACCCCCGCCTCCCTGCAAAGCTCTGCGATCCGGCGCACCGGCTCGATGGTGCCGACCTCGTTGTTCGCCCACATCACCGTGCAGAGCGCGACGTTGCCAGCCTCGAGCGCCTCAGCGACCTGCTCGAGACTGACCCAGCCCTGAGCATCGACTCCAAGCCACTCGACCGTGGCACCCTCGTGTGCTGCGAGCCATGCGACCGGGTCTAGGACTGCGTGGTGTTCTATAGATGATGCGAGGACCCTCGCAGGCGTCTGTAGGCGTGTCTCACGCTGCCAGAAGAGGCCCTTCACCGCGAGGTTGTCGGACTCGGTCCCACCGGACGTGAAGATGATGGCGCTCGGCCGGGTCCCGAGGTCTGCGGCGATGCTCTCGCGAGCTTCCTCGACCACTTGGCGAACAGAACGTCCCGCCGTGTGGAGCGACGAGGGGTTCCCCACCAATTCGGACACCTGCAACCAGCGCGCCCGAGCCGCAGGGAGCATGGGCGTCGTCGCGGCATGGTCCAGATAGGCCCGATGCGTCACGAGACCCAATCGTAGCGGGAGAGCGTGGATCCGGACGGACCGAACGCAGGCCAGCAGACGCGGGTCATTTCGGGTTCAGCACCCTCGCTACGCGGAGCGCTTGCCTATTTCCTCGGTCAGCTGCGGGACGACAGCGAACAGGTCGCCGACCACGCCGTAGTCGGCGAGCTCGAAGATCGGTGCCTCAGCGTCTTTGTTCACGACGATGATGGTCTTGGAGGTCTGCATGCCCGCCCGGTGCTGGATGGCGCCGGAGATACCGTTGGCGATGTACAACTGCGGAGAGACTGTCTTGCCGGTCTGGCCCACCTGGTACTGGTGCGGGTACCACCCTGCATCGGTTGCGGCTCTGGATGCGCCGACCGCGCCGTGCAGGCTGTCAGCAAGCGCCTCGATGACGGCAAAGCCCTCCGGCGAGCCGACGCCCCGGCCGCCGGACACGACGATGGCAGCCTCAGCGAGTTCCGGACGCCCGCCCTTCACGGCGGCGGTGGAGCCAGTAACCGATGCCTTCTTCGCTGCGTCAGAAAGGGTGATGCTGACGTCGCTTCTCGCGGCGGCTCCGCTCGATGCCACAGGCGGGGTCGAATTGGGCCGCACGGTGAAGATTGGGGTGCCCGAGGTGACCTTGGAGTGGACGACCGTCGAACCACCGAAAACCGACTGGGTGGCGACTAGGTCCGGGGAGATAGCGACCGCGTCCGTGATGACGCCGGAGTCGATGCGAACGGCTAGGCGACCTGCGGCCTCCTTGCCGTCTGCGGTCGAGGCGACGAGGACCACCGCCGGTGACTTCTCGGACACGAGGTGCGCGAGGACCTCGGCCTTCGGGGCGACAGGGTGCGCCGCGAGCTCAGGGCTCTCAGCCACGTAAACCACCGCTGCGCCGAATTCGGCAAGGGTCGCCTCGGCCGCGGGTGAGTAGCCGGGACCAACCCAGACAGCACTGGGCTCGCCGAGACTGCAGGCGAGCGTGAGCAATTCGGTCGTCACCTTCTTTACGACGCCATCAGCTTGCTCGACGAGAACGAGGACTTCACCCATGATCAACAACTCCTTCGACGGTGTGCGGGAATCCGGGGCGCGCGAACGCGGCGGGCCGGACAGGACTCAGATGAACTTCTGGCCGGTGAGGAAGTCGGCGATCTTCACGCCGCCGTCGCCCTCATCGGTGACCACGGTGCCCGCGGCCTTCGGTGGGCGCGCGGCAAAGTCGACTACGGCACTCCACGAGGCGCTCGCTCCGACTCGCGCCTGATCGAGGCCTGCGTCGGCGACCGTGAGCGTCTCGACCGGCTTCTTCTTCGCGGCCATGATTCCCTTGAAGGACGGGTATCGAGGCTCGTTAATCTTCTCGACGACGCTCAGGACCACGGGCAGTGACGCCTTCACCGTGTCGTAGCCAGAATCGGTGACCCGCTCGATGGTGACGTCCGAGCCGGCGAGTTCGACCTTCTGGGCGAATGTCAATTGCGCGACGCCGAGTCGCTCGGCAACCATCGCCGGAACGACGCTCATGCGGGCATCCGTCGACTCTGAGCCGAAGATGATGAGATCGAAGCCTCGGCCATCGAGGATGGTCGCCAGCGCATACGAGGTCGCGAGGGCGTCAGACCCGTGCAGGCCGTCGTCGACGAGATGGATGCCGGCGTCAGCACCCATGCTGAGTGCCTTTCGGATGGTCTCGCCGGCTCGCTCCGGGCCCATCGTAACGATGGTGACCTCAGCGCCGTGCGCCTCACCGAGTTGCAGGGCCTCCTCGACGGCGTACTCGTCGAGCTCGTTCATCACTCCGTCGGCAGCCTCGCGGTCGAGGGTCGAGTCATCAGAGCGAAGCTTCTTCTCGGCCCAGGTGTCTGGAACCTGCTTGACGCACACGGCGATCTTCACGATAACCCCTTGTCAGGAATCGAACCTCATCTGGAAAGTGGAACAAGTCGTCAGGTTATGTCTTCTTGCGTTGGTCTGCTTGCTGGCGTTCGACCATCGAACCCGACATCCAGATCCAGATCCAACATCCAGATCCAGATCCAGATTCAACATCTAGATCCACAACCTCTGTGTAGCACAAATGTACGGCCAACTGCCCATATTCTGGGGGGCCTGAAGGCGTCTGTCAACAATTCAGCTGAATGCGAATGATGCTCAGCCCTTGACACCACCATCAAATGACCGTACAAATGCGTCATTGTTATTCATTTCGGTGCAAAGGCCGCTCGTTGGAGTCGCGCTGGAGAAACGCGATGGGAAGGGAGGTCGGGTCGATGGCGAGCAGTCGAGGCACCGCGTACCAGACGCTGGCGTCAGACCTTCGCACCTCGATCCTCCAGGGCAAGTACGCCGACGGCAGCGCGCTCCCGACCGAGGCCGAACTCTCCGCCCAGCATCGGCTGAGCCGGCAGACCGTCCGCAGGGCCTTCCAGGAACTCGTTGCCGAGGACCTCGTCTACCGGGTCGCGGGGCGCGGCACCTTCGTCGTGCCGGCGGATCGCCAGTACCTCCGTCAGCACGGCTCCATCGAGGAGCTCATGGGGCTCTCGCTCGACACCGAGCTAGAGCTCATTGATCCGCTCGGTGCGCGGGTCGATGTCGCGGCCGCCGGTCGGCTGCGAACGACGGGCGACGTCATCAGCACCGTCCGGTTCCGCCGGTTGCACGACGGCAAGCCGTTCTGCATCACCGACACGTTTTTCCCCCTCGAGGTCGGTCAGCAACTCGGCGACCTGACCGAGCTGACGGTGCAGGGAACCGTGAGCCACATCACCGTCATCGGGGTCCTCGACAAGCGCCTGGCCAGTCCCATCATCGAGGCTGACCAGAGCATCACTGCGGTCGCAGCGCCAGCCGATATCGCAGACGTGCTCGGCTGCGACCCGGGGGCGCCCCTGCTGCGCATCGATCGCGTGTACCGCGACGGCGACGGCCGGGCCGTCGAACTCGCCATCAGTCACTTCCTCCCCGACCTCTACTCATACCGAGTCCAACTGCGAAGGAGCACGCCATGAAGCACATTCTCGATGCAGTGCAAGGCGAGGCCAGCGAGCAGGAGTTCGAAGCCCTGACGCTGCCCGAGACCTACCGCGGCATCACCGTGCACAAGGCCGATGAGGCCATGTTCGAGGGCTTCGCCACCCGCGACAAGGACCCGCGGCGATCCCTCCACTTGGACGACGTCCCACTGCCCGAGCTCGCTCCGGGCGAGGCGCTCATCGCGGTCATGGCATCGAGCATCAACTACAACACCGTGTGGACGAGCATCTTCGAGCCGGTATCGACCTTTGGGTTCCTTGAGCGGTACGGCAAGTCACGGGCTGATGCCAAGCGCCATGATCTTCCCTATCACGTGATTGGATCGGACGCCGCGGGCGTCGTCTTGCGTACCGGCCCGGGTGTGCAGGCCTGGAAGCCGGGCGATCGGGTTGTCGCGCACTGCCTGAGCGTTGAGCTCGAGTCGCCCCTCGGGCACAACGACACGATGCTCGACCCGGAGCAGCGAATCTGGGGATTCGAGACGAACTTCGGCGGCCTCGCCGAGCTCGCGATCGTGAAGAGCAACCAGCTCATGCCAAAGCCGGCGCACCTCACCTGGGAGGAAGCCGCCTCCCCAGGCCTCGTCAACTCAACCGCGTACCGCCAGCTGGTCTCACGCAACGGAGCGGGGATGAAGCAGGGAGATGTCGTTCTCATCTGGGGGGCCTCCGGGGGCCTGGGCTCCTACGCGACGCAGTACGCCGTGAACGGCGGCGCCATCCCGGTGTGCGTCGTGTCGAGTCCGGAGAAGGCCGATCTCTGCCGGGCGATGGGGGCTGAACTCGTCATCGACCGCAGCGCCGAGGGCTACAAGTTCTGGAAGGACGAACACACCCAGGACCCGAAGGAATGGCAGCGCCTCGGCAAGCGCATTCGTGAGCTCACCGGTGGGGATGACGCCGACATCGTCTTCGAGCACCCGGGCCGAGAGACATTCGGGGCAAGCGTCTACGTCACGCGTAAGGGAGGAACCATAGCTACCTGCGCTTCAACGAGCGGCTACATGCACGAGTACGACAACCGTTACCTATGGATGAGTCTCAAGCGGATCATCGGAAGCCACTTCGCAAACTACCGCGAGGCCCACGAGTCGAACCGGCTCATCGCGAAGGGCATGGTGCACCCCACCGTCTCGAAGGTCTTCCCGCTCGAGCAGGCGGGCCAGGCCGCATACGAGGTGCACTGCAATGCCCATCAGGGCAAGGTTGGCGTCCTTGCACTTGCACCGAGCGAGGGTCTCGGCGTCACAGATCCTGAGCTTCGCGCCAAGCACCTCACCGCAATCAATCGATTCCGCTTGGACTCGAACCCGAGCCCCGCAGATGCGAATTCGGCCCGAGCGGACTTGGGTGAATGACGGCGCGGCCGCGGCCGCCGACAAGCCGTGGGTCATGCGAACGTACGCAGGCCACTCCTCCCCTCGCGAGTCAAATGCTCTGTACCTTCGAAATCTGGGCAAGGGCCAAACTGGGCTCTCAATCGCCTTTGATCTACCGACCCAAACCGGCTACGACCCAGATTCGCCCATGGCGAGGGGCGAGGTAGGCAAGGTCGGGGTGCCGGTCGCCCACCTCGGTGACATGCGGGTGCTGCTCAATGCCATTCCGCTCGATCGCATGAACACCTCGATGACGATCAATGCTCCTGCGATGTGGCTGCTCGCCCTGTACGTCACCCTCGCCGAGGAGCAGGGTGTGGAGCTCGGCGATCTCACCGGAACGACACAGAACGACATCGTCAAGGAGTACCTGTCGCGGGGCACTTACATCTTCCCGCCGGCTCCCTCTCTGCGCCTCATTACCGACATGATCGCGTGGAGTGTCGCAAATACCCCGAAGTGGAACCCGATCAACATCTGCTCGTACCACCTGCAGGAGGCCGGAGCCACCCCCGTTCAAGAGATCGCCTTCGCGCTCTCAACAGCCGTCGCCGTGTTGGACTCGGTGCGCGATTCCGGGCAGGTCACTCCCGATCAGCTCCCCGCCGTCGTCGAGAGGATCTCCTTCTTCGTCAACGCCGGGATCCGTTTCGTCGAGGAGGTGTGCAAGATGCGCGCCTTCACCGCGCTCTGGGACGACATCACCAAAGAGCGATACGGCGTGACCGATGCCGCAAAGCGGAGGCTGCGCTACGGCGTACAAGTGAACTCCCTCGGCCTCACCGAGGCCCAGCCCGAGAACAACGTTCAGCGCATCGTCCTGGAGATGCTCGGCGTGACGCTCTCCAAGCAGGCACGCGCCAGGGCAATCCAACTCCCAGCCTGGAACGAGGCCCTCGGACTCCCCCGACCCTGGGACCAGCAGTGGTCCCTACGGATGCAGCAGGTTCTCGCCTACGAGACCGACCTGCTCGAGTACGGCGACATCTTCGATGGTTCCCACGTCATCGAGGCCAAGGTCGCGAGCCTTATTGCCGATGCACGCGAGGAACTCGACCGCATCGACGCTACGGGCGGCGCTGTCGCAGCCGTCGAATCCGGATATATGAAAGGTCGGCTGGTCTCCTCACACTCGGACCGGAGACGTCGCATGGAGTCGGGCGAGCAGCGAATCGTCGGTGTCAACACCCTCACCGAACATGAGCCGAGCCCCCTCACCGAGAACCTCGGTGACGCCATCATGCGAGTGGATCCCGCAGTTGAGCAGCAGGCGATCGATTCCCTGCAGGCCTGGCGGGATGCCCGCGATTCCGAGTCGGTGGATCAGGCATTGGCCCGTCTCACAAGCGATGCGGCGTCCGACCGCAACCTCATGGAGGCTTCGCTCGTCTGCGCCCGCGCGGGCGTCACGACGGGTGAATGGGCACAGGCCCTTCGCAGCGTCTTCGGCGAATACCGCGCACCGACCGGAGTCACCGGCACGGTCGGCGCCGGGCACCGCGCCGCCCTCGAACCGGTGCGGCTTGCAGTTGAGGAGACCTCCCGGGAGCTTGGCACCCGGCTTCGGCTGCTCGTCGCCAAGCCCGGTCTCGACGGTCACTCGAACGGCGCCGAGCAGGTTGCCGTCGCCGCGCGGGATGCCGGCTTCGAGGTCATCTACCAGGGCATCCGCCTGACGCCGCAGGACATCGTGAGCGCAGCCACGCAAGAGGACGTTCACTGCATCGGGTTGTCGATCCTCTCGGGGTCGCACCTTCAGCTTGTCCCCGAGATCATCGACGGGCTCAGGGCCGCCGGCATGGCCGACGTTCCCGTCGTGCTCGGCGGCATCATCCCCGACGACGACGCCCAGGCGCTCATCGAGCTCGGCGTCGCCGCCGTTTTCACCCCGAAGGACTTCGACCTCACCCAGATCATGGCCGAGATCGTCGGCATCATCCGCGCACGTCACATAGCAGGCACGACTCAGATACCAGCGAACAGGAGCACATCGGCATGACCGATCGCATGAGACCCCGCCGCTCGAATCTAGCGGTCCCAGGCAGCAGCACGAAGATGCTCGAGAAGGCAAAGGGCCTGCAGGCCGACCAGATCTTCATGGACATCGAGGATGCCGTGGCGCCGCTGGCGAAGCCCGATGCGCGCAAGAACATCGTCGCAGCCCTCAATGAGGGCGGGTACGAGGACAAGATCCGCACCGTTCGGGTGAATGACTGGACGACGCAGTGGACGTACGCCGACGTCGTTGAGGTCGTCGGCGGTGCGGGCGCGAACCTCGACTGCGTCATGCTTCCGAAGGCCCAGACTGCCGATCAGGTCGTGGCGCTCGACCTCCTCATGACACAGGTCGAGAAGTCAAACGGCCTCGAGGTCGGCAGGATCGGCATCGAGGTCCAGATCGAGAATGCGCTCGGCCTCATCAATGTCGACGCCATCGCGGCGGCGAGCCCGCGCGTCGAGGCCATCATCTTCGGCCCGGCCGATTTCATGGCGAGTATCAACATGAAATCGCTCGTAGTGGGCGAGCAACCGCCCGGCTACGACGTGGGCGATGCCTACCACTACATCCTCATGCGGATCCTCATGGCCGCGCGCGCCTACGACAAGCAGGCGATCGACGGCCCGTACCTCGCGATCAAGGACGTCGAGGGCTACCGCCGGGTCGCCGGCCGGTCTGCCGCGCTCGGCTTCGACGGCAAGTGGGTGCTGCACCCAGGCCAGCTCGAGGCGGCGAACGAGGTCTTCAGCCCACGTCAGGACGACTACGACCAGGCCGAACTCATTCTCGACGCCTATGACTATGCGACCTCCGCCGCTGGCGGCGCGAAGGGTGCGGTGATGCTCGGTGACGAGATGATCGACGAGGCCTCGCGCAAGATGGCACTCGTCGT
>JBMOKH010000023.1:0-17687 GCA_049315365.1 Candidatus Nanopelagicales bacterium | reverse complement strand
GGGTGCTTCGTCATCAGCGGCCGGCAGGCCGGACCACGGATCCTTCTTCGGAGCGCATGCCGCCCCCTCAGGGCACCAGTCGCGGAAGTCGCACCAGGCGCACAGCGGGCTGGGTTGCGGAGGGAAGACCTCGTCGAGACCGGCGCCAGCACGCAGATCCTCCTCGGCCTGGGCCATCTCGCCCGCGATCTGAACGACCCGGCCTACCTGCCTCTCCAGGGTCTGCCGGTTGTATTCGTGGGCGGCGATCACCCCGCTCGGGATGTGGTGGAGTTCAACGCGGGTGCAGGGCCGGCGCAGCGACTGCTCGACGCAGACCGCATAGATGGCAAGCGCAATGGAGCCGCGCGCGTCGTCGCTCGAGAGGATGCGCTTGCCTGTCTTGTAGTCGACGACCACCAGCGCCTCAGGCTCTTCCGAGCCGCCGTCCACGGCATGGTCGATCCGGTCGATGCGGCCGTTGAGCGCTACCCCGGGGGCACGGGCGGCGAGGCTGCGCTCGAGGCTGTGCGGTGCAAACGCAGAATCCAGGCCCGATAGGTAAGCCCACATCATGCCGGCGGCAGCGTTGCGCCACTGGGCGCTCTGCTCGTCGTCGCGAAACCCGGTGGACTGCCAGTGCTCGCGGATGAGGGCCTGCGCGTGCTCTTGCGTGCGCGGGGCCATCGGCTCGTCGAACCAGCCGCGCAGCGCATGGTGGATTGCGTTGCCCATCGAGAGGTGGGCCCATGATCCGCTCACGCGCTGTCGTTCGACGTACTGGAGGAAGAACCTGCGCGGGCAGTCGAGCCAGGTGCTGAGCTTGCTCGGTGAAATCGGATATAGGCGCCCCGTGGTCATGGCGTCACCGTAGGGGCCTGGCGTGATGCTCCTGTCGCTTCAGCGCTCCCTGTGGATGAGATCCCAGTCGCGCAGCGCCTCGAGGAGGCCGGGGCTGAGTTCATCGGGCACGAGTTCGGCCACCGTGAAGAATCGCGCATCGTCAGCATCGTCGCCCGCGACCGGCACGGCTCCCGCAGCCGGGTCCACGAGGAAGTCGCGGATGACGTAGCGGCCGCCGCTCGGCGCATCGCGGTACACGGTGCCGACCTCGCGCACGATCGTCACTGACAGGCCTGTCTCCTCAAGCACCTCGCGCACGACCGCAATCTCAGCGGACTCCCCCGACTCGACGCGGCCGCCGGGAATGGACCAGAGCCCCTGCGCCGGCGGATTCGCGCGCTTCACAAGAAGCAGCCGGCCAGAGTCGTCGAACGCCACGGCACCCACGCACGCGATATCGGCGTGCTCCTGCCCGGCGGGTCGGCCACCCGAAACCGTCATCACCCGAGCCCGATCGTGACGTCGCCGCCCAGCGGATCCGCCCGACGAACAAGCGACCACGGCACTCGAAACACCCGGCCCGGCGAGACAGGCCACGGCAGGGTCCGCCTGCCGATGACGCGGCCCCCCTGGCGAGCAACCACGGTGGGCAGCGCCTGCGCCCGGCGCGACCACAGGAGCAGTCGATCCCGGGGAGGCCCGACCCGTTGGTCACCGATGAGCCCCGGGGCGACCCAGTCGAACGGATCGCCCGCAACGAGGCGGAGTGCTGACCGCGACGCAGGCCCACCGCCGAGCCACCGGACGACCGATGCGGCGACAGCCCTGCCGTCAAGCGCGGCGACGTCAGCCGTATCGACCGGGTGAAGCACATTGCCCGCGGCGAACACGCCAGCGACCGAAGTGGCAAGGGCCGTGTCGACGAGGGGGCCGCGGTGGCCCGGATCGATGTCGATCCCGGCAGAGCGGGCAAGCTCGTGGTCAGGGACCCAGTCGCCGGTGAAAACGACCGTGTCGCAGGCCACGATCCGCCGCTGCCCCGTCACCAGGTGCTCAACCTCGACGGCCTCGACGCGCGCGCGGCCGATGACCCGGACAACCCTCGAGCTCCGGGCGATCGGCCCATCGAGGAGGGCGCGGCCCGCAACGGCGACTGCCGCGAATACCTCGGGCGCGGCGAACTCGGTGGTCATGAGCAGGACCCGGCAGCCGGCATCGCGGAGCGTGAGCACCGCAGACCAGCTCACCAGCTCGGAGCCGACGATGACGGCCCGCGAGCCGACCGCCGCGTGGCGCAGGTGGACTTCCTGCTGCAGCTGCCCGGTCGTGAAGACACCGACGGGTCGATCGCCCGGCACCATTCGTGCTGCCCTCGGGCGCTCGCGAGCCCCGGTGGCGAGGATGACGGCACCCGCATCGATGCGGATCCTCCCGCGAGGGGTCGTCGCGAGGACCGACCGCTCCCCTACCCAGCCGGTCACCGTCGCGGAGGTGACGATCTCCGCCCCGGCCTCCTGCGCCAGGTCGACGAGCCGCCGGGCATATGCGGGGCCCCTCATGACCGTCCGCAGGTCCCTGATTCCGTAGCCGAGATGGTCGCTGTGACGCGGGATGCCGCCGGCCGCCTCTTCCCGATCGAGGACGAGGACGCCCGCCACGCCGAGGCGTCGAAGGGACCGCGCTGCGGTGAGCCCCGCCGGGCCGCCGCCAACGATGAGTGCATCGGGACGCAGGGTCTCAGTCATGGGCAGCCTCGACAGGGGCCTGCGCGCCCTCGATGAGGGCCGCCACCTGAGCACCGCAGAAGAAGCCCTGGCACCGGCCCATGAGGGCCCGGGTGCGACGACGCAGGCCATCAAGGTCGCAGGGCGGGATCGCCGAGCGCAGGGCGTCGCGGATCTCGCCCTCGGTGACCCGTTCACAAAAGCAGGTGACCTTGCCATACAGGGGATCCGCGTCGATGAGGTCCTCACGTTCATACGGCCGCGGGAAGGCCTCCCCGATATTCGGCATGCGGGGCGGCTCGGGCAGGTCATCGCGAGGGCCGGGGGCGATCCCGTGCTCCGCGAGGAGTGCCCGCACCTGCTCGGCGAGCGCCAGCGATGCGGTGAGACCGGTCGAGCGGATGCCCCCTAGGACGATGTAGCGGTCAGCAGCACTCGCCTCCACCACGTAGTCGATGTGCTCGGTGGAGGCGCGAAGCCCGGCGTAGGCCGCGGTGACGTCCTCCTCGAGAAGCGACGGCATGAGCGTGCTCCCCTTACCGAGAAGGAACGCGAAGCCCTCCTCGGTCGTCGAGGTGTCGCCTCGATCGGTGAGGTTTTCCGAGGTCGGGCCGAGCATGACGTTGCCGTAGATCGTCGGGCTGATGAGGACGCCCTTGCCCTTCGAGGACGGCACAGGCAGGACGATGCAGGGCGCCTTCGGCCGGCTCAGCTTGTCGAAGACGAGCAGTTCGCCGCGACGGGGCACGATGGTGAAGCGATCGAAGCCGATCATCCGGTCGATCACGTCGCCCCCGAGCCCGGCCGCATTGACGACCCAGCGGGCGCTGATCTCGCCGCGCGTGGTCGCGAGGGTTGTCACGTCGCCATTGATTCGGACGCCCGTGACGGCGGTGTCGAGCAGCAACGAGCAGCCTCGCGCCTTCGCCTCGGTCGCGTAGGCGAGCGCGGTCGTCCACGAGCAGATGATCGACTCCCCCGGGACAGTGAGCCCGCCGAGTGCGCCCGGGCCGAGATCTGGAACGGCCAGGTAGACGGCGGCCGAGTCGACGATCTCGCAGGCGTCGTAGCCGTTCTCTTGGGCCTTGGCCGCCAACTTCGGCAGGATCTCGAGTTCCTCCTGCGACCACGCCACGAGCAGGGCGCCGGTTCGCTCGATCGGGATGCCCACGGTGGGTGCGTAGTCGCCGAGGAGGCGGTATCCACGTGCGACCAACGTGGACTCGAGCGAGCCCGGAACGCAGTCGAAGCCGGTGTGGAGGATCGCCGTATTCGCCTTGCTCGTGGCGTCGCCGACATCACCCCTCGCCTCAATGAGGGCCACCGACATCCGTAGCCCAGACAGTTCGCGCGCGACGGCACAGCCGACGACCCCGGCGCCGATGACCGCGACGTCGAAGACGGACATCTCGCTCGAAGCGGTCATGACCCCGCCTGCGGCATCACGCGCGCGATCGCCGACCGCCAGCTGGCCATATGGTGCGCGGCCTCGTCTGCGGACATGCGCGGCTCGTAGGTCGCCGACGGCGCCCAGCCACCCACGGCGTCAGCCGGGCTGAGGGCCGGATCGAGGGCGAGGCGCGCGAGGGCGGCGGCACCGAGCGCGGTCGCGTGCGCCGACGGGTACACGTCGACCGGCGCCTGGAGCAGGTCGGCCTGCGCCTGCATGAGGACACGCGACTTCGTCAGGCCGCCATCGACCCGCAGGCGGGCGATCGGCACGCCGGTGTCCTGCGCGATCACGGCCGCGAGGTCGGCGACCTGCGCCGCGATGCCGTCGATCACCGCGCGGACCAGGTGCGGGGCCCCCGTCGAAAGGCTCATGCCGGTGAAAGCGGCCCGCGCGTCTGAGCGCCACCAGGGTGCTGCAAGCCCCGCCAGCGCCGGGGTGAACAGGACGCCTCCGCTGTCCGCTGCGGCCGCCGCATCGAGCCCCGCCGCACCGTCGATGATGCCGAGATCCTCAAGCCAGCGGATCGCCGAGCCGGCGGTGAGCACCTGCCCGTCGACGCAGTACTCCGTCGCATCCCTCAGCCGCCAGGCGACGGAGGTCGTGAGCCCGGTCGTCGAGCGGACGGCGTCGGCACCTGTGCTCGCGAGCACGAAGGCACCCGTGCCATACGTGCACTTCGCCATCCCGGGCTCAAGGCACGCCTCGGCGAGCAGCGCTGCCTGCTGGTCCACGATGAGGCCCACGACCGAGGTGTCGGGCCCGAACGCCGACGTGGTGCCGACGACCTCGTCGCATCCCACGAGACGGGGCAGCGGCTCGCCTTCGAGCCCGAAGATCCCGAGGAGCTCCGGGTCCCAGCGGGTCGTGTCGAGATCGAGGACGAGCGACCTGCTTGCGGTCGTGACATCGCTCACGAAGGCCCCGGTGAGATGGTGGACGAGCCAGGCATCCGTCGTCGTGACGACGCCCTCGCGCGTGACATTGCGGCGCAGCCACGTCATCTTCGGGGCGGAGAAGTACGGATCGAGGACGAGGCCGGTGCGGCGCGCGATGAGCGAGGCGTGGGTCGAGAGGTCCTCGCAGATCCCAGCTGACCGGTTGTCCTGCCACACGATGGCCTGCGACAGCGGCCGGCCCGATCGGGGGTCCCATGCGAGCACGGTCTCGCCCTGATTCGCGAGTGCCACGGCATCGATCGGCAGGCCCGCGGCGGCGCACGCCCGGCGCCCCGCTTCGAGGACCGAGTCGAGGAGCCCGGCTGGGTCCTGCTCGACGCCGCCGCCCTCAAGGTACTGCGGTCGCACCGGCTCCTCGGCCACGGCACGGACCACGCCCGCGTCGTCCACGACGATCGCCTTGGTACCCGACGTGCCCTGATCGATCGCGAGGACGCTCATACCGGCGGCACCTCGGTGAGATCCGACGACTGGCTCGACCGGATGACGATGACGAGCCCGGTGATGATGAGGGCTGCGGCAGGGATGATGCCCCATGGCGGCACCTGCCCGAGCGCCACGGCGGCGATAATCGTCGAGGCAGGCAGCTCGAAGAGGATCGCGAGCGAGACCACGGTTGCCGAGGTCGTCGCAAGGACCTTGTTGATGAGCGAGTGGCCGAGCAGCTGCGCGGTCACGGTGAGCGTGAGGATGAGGATCCAGGCCTCTGCGGAGAATCCGATGAGCGGCTGCCGCAGGAGCAGGCACAGTGCGACGAGCAGCAACGCCGCTGTCCCGTAGAGGCCGAATGTCAGGGTCGAGGTCGACACCGTCTTGCGGGCCTCGGCCGAGACGGTGAAGTAGGCGGCCGACAGCATCGCGCCGAGGAGAGCGAGCACGTCGCCGATGAGCTGGCGCGGATCGAGGGACATATCGACCCCGGTGAGAACAAGGACGCCCGCGAGGGAGATCGCCATGCCGATCCACACGGACCTTTGGATCCGGACGCCGCGCGACCGGGCGATGAGGGCGGCCCATACCGGCTGCGTCGCGACGAGCGCGGTTGCGGACGCGACCGACGTGAACCGTAGCGACGGCACCCAGGTGGCGAAATGCGCACCGAGGAGCAGGCCGCTCACGATGATGAGGCGCCATTGGCCTCGCGAGAGACTGCGGAACTCGCTCCTTGCCCTAAAGGCGACCCAGATCCCCGTGGCACCGGACCCGAGGAAGCAGCGCCAGAAGGCGATGGCGAGCGCGGGGGCGACTGTCGCCGTGATGAGGGGCCCCGATGCCGAGACGAACGCGATGGCAATGCCGATCCACAGGACATCGATCCGCGAGGGACGGGTCATGTGGGCGAGGGCAAGGCCGTTCGATGAGGGCTCATCTTGAGTCGGCACCGCCATATTCACACCCGCGACGGTAGCCTTCGACCGTGACGACAGGTGCTGCGACCCGGGTATTCCTCGCCCGCCTGTCCGGAATCGGGGTCTTCGATCCCAAGGGGGATCAGGTTGGCAAGGTCCGTGACGGCGTCGTCGTGCTGCGCTCCGGGTCACATCCGCCCAGGCTCACCGGCCTCGTGGTCGAGGTCCAACCGCGGCGCCGCATCTTCGTCCCGATGACGAAGGTGACCGCCATCGGCACCGGGCAGGTCATCGTGACCGGCGCGGTGAACCTGCGTCGCTTCGAGCAGCGGGCCGGCGAGACCCTCGTCACCGCCGAGCTTTTCGATCGCTCCGTGGCGCTCATCGAGACCGGTGATCGCGTCGCGATCCTCGACGTCGCGGTCGAGCAGAGCCGCACGACCGACTGGTACATCACCCAGCTCTTCATCCGACGGGGCGGTGGCGGGTTCCGCCGGGGCGAGCGGTTCGTCGTCGACTGGTCCGAGATAGGCGGCCTGTCCCTGCCCGCCGCCGACCAGTCCGCGGAGTCTCTCATCGCGAGCCTCGACACCATGCGCGCCGCCGACGTCGCGACCGTCCTGCACGACCTCACCCCCAAGCGGCGGCTCGAGGCGGCGCGCGAGCTCGACGACGAGCGGCTCGCCGACGTCCTCGAGGAGCTTCCCGAGGATGATCGCGTCGCGATCGTCTCGATGCTCGAGGCCGAGCGCGCAGCCGACGTTCTCGAGGAGATGGACCCCGACGACGCCGCGGACCTCATCTCCGAGCTGCCGCCCGAGCAGGCCGAGGCGCTGCTCGGCCGCATGGAGCCCGATGAGGCAGACGACATCCGGCGACTGCTCTCCTACGACGACTTCTCGGCCGGCGGCATGATGACGACCGAGCCCATCGTGCTCCCGGCCGATGCCACCGTCGCCGATGCCCTCGCGCACATTCGCAACAAGGACCTCTCCCCCGCCCTCGCCTCGCAGGTCTACGTCACGAGGGCCCCAACCGAGACCCCGACCGGCAGATACCTCGGCGTGGCGCACTTCCAGCGGCTCCTCCGGGAGCCTCCCGGGACCCTCGTCTCCTCGGTACTCGACACCAGCTTCGCCCCGGTCGGCCCCGACGCCCCACTGTCGGCGGTCACGCGAACGTTCGCCGCATACAACCTCGTAGCACTGCCGGTCGTCGACGAGAACGGCCGCCTCGTCGGCGCCGTCACCGTCGACGATGTCGTCGACCACATGCTTCCCGAGGACTGGCGCGAGAACGACGGGGACGACCGTGGTTAGCCCGCCGCGCCGCCGACCATCCGGACTGGACCAGCCGCGCAAGCGGGGGGTCTCGCTCCGCGATGCCTACGATCCCGAGCGCTTCGGGCGGGTCTCGGAGAAGGTAGCCCGCTACATCGGATCCTGGGCCTTCATCGCCTGGATGACCGCGGTGGTCTTCACCTGGGTGCTCTGGAACACGGTCGGCCCCGAGGACCTGCGGCCTGACTTCTTCCCATTCATCTTCCTCACGCTGCTCCTGTCCCTCCAGGCCTCCTACGCGGCGCCGCTCATCCTCCTTGCCCAGAACCGGCAGACCGACCGCGATCGCATCCAGTACCAGGAGGATCGACAACTCACCGAGCGGCTGCTCGCCGACAGCGACTACCTCGCCCGCGAGCTTGCCTCGATCAGGCTCGCCCTCGGCGAGGTCGCGACCCGCGACTACGTGCGCGGCGAACTGCGCGACCTCGTCGACGACCTCGCCGCCCGAATGGAATCAATCGAGGCCCACCGACGGCCCCGCGCCGACGACCGCCCGGCCTGACAGCCCCGCGCACGGCCTACGATCGCCATATGCCCATCGACCAACCCCGGACCATCGACCGATCCAGGCCAATCGACGCTGCCGCAGTCCAAGCAGCCCTCGCCACCGTCGAGGATCCCGAGATCCACCGACCCATCACCGAGATCGGCATGCTCAAGTCCGTCCAGATCGCAGACGACGGCACCGTGACCGTCGGCGTCTACCTCACCGTCTCCGGCTGCCCGATGCGCGACACGATCACCGCCCGGGTCACCGCGGCCGTCGGAGCTGTCGCAGGGGTTGCGTCCGTCATCGTCGAACTCGATGTCATGGGCGATGAGCAGCGTGCCGAGCTCAAGAAGCTGCTCCGCGGCCATGACGAGCGCGAGATTCCGTTCGCGCAGCCCGGCTCCCTCACCCGCGTCTACGCGATCGCCTCAGGCAAGGGCGGCGTGGGCAAGTCCTCGGTTACCGCGAACCTCGCTGTCGCGATGGCCGCCATGGGCCTGTCGGTCGGGCTCGTCGATGCTGACGTCTACGGCCACTCCATCCCCCGGATGCTCGGCGCCACCGCCCCGCCCACCATGGTCGAGGGGATGATCATGCCGCCGACCGGGTTCGGCGTCCGTGTCATCTCGATGCTTCCGTTCAAGCCAGGCGGGGTCACCCAGCCGGTCGCCTTTCGGGGGCCGATGCTCCACCGGGCGCTTCAGCAGTTCCTGGCCGACGTCTGGTGGGGCGACCTCGACGTCCTGCTCCTCGACCTTCCGCCCGGCACCGGCGACATCGCGATCTCCACGGCGCAGTTGCTCCCAAATGCCGAGATCGTCGTCGTGACGACCCCTCAGGCTGCTGCGGCCGACGTCGCCGTGCGCGCCGGCACCCTTGCCGAGCAGACCCACCAGAAGGTTGCCGGGGTCATCGAGAACATGAGCAGCTTCCCGTGCCCGCACTGCGGCGAGCCCATTGACCTCTTCGGCTTCGGGGGCGGGGCACTGGTCGCGGAGCAACTCACCGAGGCCCTCGGCACGAATATCCCCCTGTTAGGCCAGATCCCATTCGACGTGAAGTTGCGAGAGGGCGGCGACTCAGGCAGCCCGCTCGTGCTCAGCCACCCTGATGAGCCGGCCGCGGTTGCCCTCTCCGCCATCGCACGCACTCTCGGCGCTCGGCCTCGCGGCCTCGCCGGGATGTCGCTTGGCCTGACGCCGGCGGCGCGCTAGTTCGTCAGGTGGCGTCTGGGTCGAACGCGGGCCGCGGGGGCTGCGGCGCGGTCGCAGGCTTTTGATCCGACCCTCGGGCTGAAGGCCCTGAAGGGGTCTCTGCGTCATCGGAGAAGATCCCTGCAGCGAGCTTGCGGGGATGGAGATCCCCGAAGCTGCGCACCGCCTCGATTGTCTCGCTCATGTCGATTCCCGCTGAGTCAGCGAGGTCCTGCCGGGCATTTGATGCCATGCCCCGTACCTGCTTGAGCATGCGCACCGCATCCGCCGCGGCCTTCGGCAGCCGTTCCGGGCCGAAGACGAGAAGGCCGAGGACGGCAAGGATCATGATCTCGCCGATGCCGATGTCAAACACGTGGCCAGCGTACGCCGCCTGGCCCGGCGACGTCACCTGCCATGTCGGTCAGTCGGTGTTCGGGAGGGCTCCGAGGGTGATCGTGATGGTCGTGCCCTTGCCGTCGCGCTCGAATCCGACCTCGACCTCGTCACCGGGCGCGTAGCTTCTCACGGCCACGACGAGCTCGGTGGCGTCATTGATGAGCCGCTCCCCGATCCGCGTGATGATGTCGCCTACCTCGAGCCCGGCCTTCTCCGACGGCCCGCCTGCCGTGACCTCGCGCACCTTCGCTCCGCGGTCCGAGTAGCTGGTGTCGAGCGAGACCCCGATGGCCGGCGTGCTCGACACTCCGGTCGCGATGAGCTCCTCGGCGATCCGCTTCGCGGAATTGACCGGGATCGCGAACCCGAGACCGATGCTGCCCGGCTCACCATTGGTGGCCAGGGATGCGATGGCCGAGTTGATCCCGATGACGCGTCCGGCGGCATCGAGGAGCGGCCCGCCCGAGTTGCCGGGGTTGATCGCGGCGTCGGTCTGGATTGCGTTGATGTAGGACAGGTCATCGGTGCCACCAGCCGTCACCACCCGGTCGATGGCACTCACGATGCCCGATGTCACGGTGCCCTCGAGCCCGAGCGGTGCGCCGATCGCGATGACTGCGTCGCCGACCTGAGCCGCCTTGGAGTTGCCGAGGGCGATGGGCGGCAGGTCGTCGCGATCGACCTTCACCACTGCGAGGTCGTACGACACGTTCGTTCCGATGACCTTGCCCGGGACCTCGTCACCGTTGCTGAACACGACCGTGATCTCGCCGCCGTTCTTCACCAGGCTCACGACGTGATTGTTGGTGAGGATGTAGCCGTCGGAGCGAAGGACGAACCCCGAGCCGCTCCCGGAATCGGCCTTCCCCTCGGCAATGATCGACACGACGGAGGGCAGGACGGAGGTGACGATGCCGGCGATCGAATCGGGCGCGCGGACGGGTGATTCGGCACTTGCCTGAGGAAGCACCTGCACCGTGGATTGCCCGCCTGAGGACACCGAATCGACCTCCCTGCCGATGAGGTAACCGCCGAGGCCCGCGACAGCGCCGACGATGAGCGAGGTCATCGCTGCGATGAGCACGACGGCGAAGGCGCCGAGGCCTCTGCGCCTCGGCGGGGACACCGGCGGCATAGGAGTCGGGGCCGGCGGGTATGCCGGCGGGAAACCCGGGGAATTGCTCGGCGCAGGACTTGGCACACCAAAGGAATCGTCGTCGCTCACACCGCTCAGGCTAGGCTGCATTATCGGTACAGGGAAATCGGCGCACCACTGACGACGGAGGACAGCCATGTCCGACTACACAGCAGGCGATGACTCGCTGGATTTTCGGTCGATAGGCCCGGTCAGCCCCGCCGCGTGGGCCTACGCCGAGGGCTGGCTCTTCGATAGCGAGGAGGTCCACGAGGCTCGCCTCCTCGCCCGCGAGGTGGGCATCACGCCGGTCAGCCACGCAACCGCATCCCTCCTCACGCTGCTTGCGACCCTCGTAGGCGCTGGTGCCATCGTCGAGATCGGCACCGGAACGGGTGTCTCCGGCGCCGCGCTGCTGCAGGGCATGGCACCCGACGGCGTGCTCACGTCCATAGACCTCGAGGCCGAGCACCAGAGGTCCGCCCGTGACACGTTCGCGGCACTCGGATACGACCATGTCCGGGCCCGGCTCATCACCGGCCGGGCGCTCGAGGTCCTGCCCCGCCTCAGTGATCAGGCGTACGACATCGTCTTCGTGGACGCAGACAAGGGCGAGTACCCCGCGATCTTGGCCCAGGCTGGCCGCCTGCTTCGGGTCGGTGGCCTCATCATCTTCGATCAGGTGCTCGCCGACCCGGGCATCGCCGACCCGCTTCGCCACGACACCGATCTCACTGCCCTGCGCCATGTGGCGCGCTCGCTTCGCGACGAGGACCACTGGATGCCTACCCTGCTCACGGTCGGACGAGGCCTGCTCGTAGCGTCGCTGCGACGGCCGATCAGCGAGGCTGTTGCCGCTAGTTAGGAATTCGCTCGTTCCCGGGCAACGAAGAAGGGTGCCGGCCGGAGACCAACACCCCTTCGTGAGCGGTTCTACTGCCCCACTCCACCGACTTCCTCGGCGAATTGACTTCTTCGGCTCATTGACTAAGAGAAGTGCGCGAGAAGATGCTCGCCGAGTTCCTTCGCCTCCACTCCATTCAGCTCAACGACGAGTCGTCCGCCACCCTCAAGCGGTACGCGCATGACATAGCCACGTCCTTCCTTGGTGACCTCGAGCGGGCCATCGCCCGTTCGCGGCTTCATCGCGGCCATTGCCTCCCCTTTCCCTGCGTTAGGCCCATTATCGTGGGCCGCAGGGGCTCGCTAGCGGGCGGGGCAGGGATAGTGAGGAAGTGTCCCCTCGTGGCGACGTCCGAGTTCCTCACGCCTGACCACGAGTCTGTCCCAACTGGCGTTGGAGGTCCTCGATCACGGCATCGACCTCGTCCATGCGGTAGCCGCGGAGCACGACGTCGAAGGTCGGATCGCCTGCCGTGCCTTCGGGCCGCCGATCCGGCGCCGCCTCGGGCAGGGTCCCGAGCCGGCCGGCTGCGGCCAGCCCGACCCCGGCGATCGCGGCCATGGCCAAAAGGACGAAGAGGATGCTCATGGGTTAATGATCGCAGCGCGGGGCAGGTTTGACGACAGGAACGGTTTGGTTGTATCTTCAACGAACAGTTTGAACTTTCAACTACCTAGGAGACCCCATGACCGTCACCGCAGAGACCACCGGCCCGGAAGCCATCACCGGCACCTGGGCAATCGACCCCACCCACACCACCATCGGCTTCACCATCCGCCACGCGATGATCGCCAAGGTCCGCGGCCGCTTCGCTGAGTTCGAGGGCACCTTCGTCATCGATGGCGCGAATGTCAGCGCCTCGACCGCGAGCCTCACCATCCAGTCGGCGAGCTTCAGCACCGACAACGCCGACCGCGACGGCCACGTCAAGTCGGCAGATTTCCTCGACGTCGAGAACTTCCCGACCCTCACCTTCACGTCCACGAGCGCCGTTCAGCAGGGCAACGCATTCACGGTGACCGGAGACCTCACCATCCACGGCGTCACGCAGAGCGTCCCCGTCGCCTTCGAGCTCGCCGGCACGAGCACCGATCCGTGGGGTGGCAACCGGATCGGCTTCGAGGGCACCGCTGAGATCAGCCGCGAGGCCTTTGGTCTGACCTGGAACACCGCGCTCGAGACCGGCGGCGTGCTCATCAGCGACACCGTGAAGCTCACCCTCGATGTCGAGGCCGTCAAGCAGTAGGTCCTTTAGCCTCGAACGCCAGGGCCGCCCCGAGCGGGCGCCCTGGCGTTCTGCGTTCTAGCGGGTGAGCCACCGCTCGAGGTGAGCCAGGCATGACCGGAGTTGTTCAACGGGCACATGCTCATCAGCCGCGTGGGCCAGGCTCGGGTCGCCCGGGCCGAAGTTCAGCGCCGGAACGCCGAGCTCAGCGAACCTCGCGACGTCCGTCCAGCCGAACTTGGGTCGGGGATCGGCCCCGACTGCCGCGACGAAGTCCACCGCTGCCGGCCGATGAAGTCCCGGGCGCGCAGCCGGGGCCTCGTCGACAACCGTCACCTCATAGCCCTCGAAGATCGCCTGCACGTGCGCAATGGCCTCACCGACCGACTTGTCGGGCGCGAAGCGATAGTTGACGGTGACGATGCACTCGTCCGGGATGACATTGCCCGCGATGCCCCCGCGGATTCCCACGGCGTTGAGGCCCTCGCGGTACTCGAGCCCATCGACCACCGGGCGGGCCGGCACGTAGGCGCCTAGGCGACCCAGCACCTCCCCCGCGCCGTGCACGGCATTGACGCCCATCCAGGATCTGGCACTGTGCGACCGCACTCCGGGGATCCTCACCTCGACCCGTAGCGTGCCCTGGCACCCGGCCTCGATGCCCGCACCGGAGGGCTCCATGAGGATGGCGAGATCGGCCTCGAGGAGGTCGGGCCGAGTGTCCGCGAGGAGCTGGAGCCCGTTGAACTCTGCCGCGACCTCCTCGCCCTCGTAGAACACGTAGGTGACGTCGCGGGTCGGCTCGGTGATTCCATGGGCCAGCTTCAAGGCAACGGCGACGCCGCCCTTCATGTCGCAGGCGCCCAGGCCGTAAAGCAGGTCACCGTCAAGCGAATGCGGGAGGTTGCCCGCTGACGGCACTGTGTCAAGGTGGCCGCCGATGAGCACGCGTTCCGGATGGCCCACGTTCGTCATCGCCACGATGGTGTTGCCCAATCGCTCGACCGTGAGGTGCGCGCACAAGGTGAGTGCCTGCTCGACCAGGTCTGCAAGGTGCTCCTCGTGATGGGATTCACTCGGCACGTCGATGAGTGAGGCGGTAAGCCTGATGACATCTGCCGAGAGATCGAGGGCTGGCACATGGATACGGTAGCCCCCGTGACCCAGCAACCCGACGCTCCTCCCGCTGACCTCGAACCCGTATCCGGACCTGCGGCAGGCCTCGGCCTCGCCACCTACGCAGGCGATGTGCTGCTTGATGTCTGGTATCCGGCCCCGGGGCTGGGATCCGAGGCGAGCGACGTCTCCGGCATCACCTCAGGCATCCAAAACGATGAGCTTCGCGGTGTCGAGGTGCGAACCGTGCACACGACCATCGCAGACCTCGCGGTGCCGCCAGCCGACACCGCTGACGCCTACCTACGCCTCCACCTGCTCTCGCACCGGCTCGTCCGCCCGCGCACGATCAATCTCGACGGAATATTCGGGCTCCTCCCCATCGTCGCCTGGACGAGCCTGGGCGCCGCTTCCACCGATCACCTCGCTGACATTCGCCTTCGAGCCCGTTCCCGAGGCCATCACATCACCGTGTTCGGGGTCGACAGATTCCCCCGAATGCTCGACTACGTCGTTCCCAGCGGGGTACGCATTGCCGACGCCGACCGTGTTCGGCTCGGTGCTTACCTCGCACCCGGCACCACGGTCATGCACGAGGGATTCGTGAACTTCAATGCCGGCACCCTCGGCGCATCGATGGTCGAGGGCCGTATCTCCGCCGGGGTCATCGTCGGAGACGGTTCCGATGTCGGCGGCGGCGCATCCATCATGGGCACGCTCTCCGGCGGGGGAACCGAGGTCATCACGGTGGGCAAGGGCTGCCTCATCGGGGCCAATGCCGGGGTGGGACTCTCGCTCGGAGACAACTGCGTCGTCGAGGCAGGCCTGTACGTCACCGCTGGATCAAAGGTAACGCTTCCCGACGGCACGGTAGCAAAGGCAAGAGCGGTGTCAGGGGCAAGTGACCTGCTCTTCCGCCGCAATTCGCAGTCCGGAGCAATCGAGATCGTCACCCGATCCGGAACCTGGGGCGGCCTCAACGCAGCCCTCCACACCCCCACCTAACCCCCCTCCTCCCCGTTTGTCCCACGACATGGGAGAAAAGGGGAAATCCCGGGTGAAATGCCCGAGATTGTGCAATCTGTCCCTGTGGACAAGCAGTTGGCGAATCGATCCGTTTGCCCGACAGTTGCCCGATGACTCGTCAATATCGCACCACCACTGAATTTGAGATGTTTCGCGAGCGAGTGACCGCCTTCGCTGCGGGGCAAGGCCGGGTATTTCGTCCAGGTCAGCTTGAAGCCATCGGCGTCGATCCGAGCATCGTCCGCACCATGCTTGGCCGTCAGTGGTGGATCCGCATGCGTCACGGGGTCTACGCCGATGCCGAGACGTGGGCCGCATCCGAGAGCGACCCGACGGATCGCCACCTCCTGCAATGCGCCGCCGCAATCGTCTCGCTGCCCCTCGAGACCTACGCGTTCGGACGGACAGCCGCCGCAGTTCACGGCCTTCCCGCCCCGCGGAACCAATTGACGGCATTGCACCTTGTCCGGGGGATTGCCACCGATCAGCGGGCCCTCCTCGGGAGAGTGACGTCCACCGAGGGACTTCCCGACGTACGCATCAAGACACACGATCTCTCGGGCGACGTCGTCCTCACCCTCGGCGGCATTCCCACCGTCTCCCGCGACCTTGCCGGGATCTCCGCGGCGGCCACCTACTCTCCGGACTGGGCCCTTTCGGTTCTCGACGGCGCCGCTTGGAAGCGGCCCGAGGCGATTGAGCGACTTGCAGCCATCGCAGACGACTGGCCGAGACTCCGCGGGATCGGCGTCGTGCGCTCGATGCTCCCCCTCGTTCGATCGGGGGCCCAGACTCCGCTCGAATCAATCTCGCGACTGCGCCTCGTCAACGCCGGTCTTCCCGAGCCGATGCTCCAGTACCCGCTCTACGACCGCGAAGGCCTGATTGGCTACGCCGACATGGGATGGCCCGAACTCGGCGTGATCGGCGAGTGTGATGGCCTGATGAAGTACCAGTCCGGGGAGGTGCTCATCCAGGAGAAGCGCCGGGAGGACCGGATTCGCGCGTTGGGCTTCATCGTCGTCAGATGGACGTGGGACGACATCATCCGCTACTCCCAGGAGGTGGCCGCCCAGATCTGGCGAGCCAGCCGGCTCGCGACGCGCCGGGCGATCTGACCGGAGCGGGATCACCGGAGCCGAAGCAAGGGTGGGACAACCTGCAGAATCCCGACGATTTCGCCCAGAATTTCCCCGTTTGTCCCCTGATGTGGGACAAACGGGGAGGGGGAGAGGGGTTAGCGGGTTGTTATCGCGGGGTAGTCGCGCAGGACCTCGCCGGTGTAGACCTGACGCGGCCGGCCGATCTTCGTCTCCGGATCCTCGATCATCTCGCGCCACTGGGCGATCCAGCCCGGCAGCCTGCCGAGCGCGAACATCACCGTGAACATCCGGGTCGGGAAGCCCATGGCCTTGTAGATGAGGCCGGTGTAGAAGTCGACGTTCGGGTACAGCTTGCGGGAGATGAAGAAGTCGTCGGCGAGCGCGACCTCCTCGAGCCGAAGCGCGATGTCGAGGAGAGGATCGCTCACGTTCATCTGCTCGAACACCCGGTAGGCCGTCTCCTTGACAATGGCCGCGCGCGGATCGTAGTTCTTGTAGACCCGGTGCCCGAAGCCCATGAGCTTCACGCCGTCCTGACGATCCTTGACCTGCCGGATGAAGGTATTCACCCCGCCGCCCTGCGCATGGATGTTCTGCAGCATGTCCATGACCGCTTGATTCGCGCCGCCGTGCAGCGGCCCGAAGAGAGCATTGATACCCGCCGACACTGATGCGAACAGGTTCGCGTGCGACGAGCCGACAAGCCGAACGGTGGAGGTCGAGCAGTTCTGCTCATGATCGGCATGAAGAAGGAGCAACTGATTGAGGGCCTTGGAGATGATCGGGTTCACCTCGTAGGGCTCCGCCGGGACCCCAAAGGTCATGCGCAGGAAGTTATCGACGAATCCCAGGGAATTGTCCGGGTAGAGGTACGGCTGCCCGACCGACTTCTTGTAGGCGTAGGCAGCAATCGTCGGCATCTTCGCCAGCAGCCGGATCGTCGAGATCTCGACCTGCTTTGGATCGAAGGGATCGAGCGAATCCTGGTAGAAGGTCGACAGTGCCGAAACCGCCGACGACAGCACGGGCATCGGATGGGCATCCCGCGGGAAACCATCGAAGAACCGGCGCAGATCCTCATGGAGCATCGTGTGCATGCGGATCTGCGACTTGAAGTCATCAAGCTCCGTCTGGGACGGAAGCTGACCGTAGATCAGCAGGTAGGAGGTCTCAAGGAACGACGACTGCTCCGCGAGCTGCTCGATCGGATAGCCGCGGTACCGCAGGATGCCCGCGTCACCGTCGATGTAGGTGATAGCCGATGAGCACGCCGCGGTGTTGAGGAATCCGTGGTCGAGGGTGATGCGTCCCGTCTCCTTGAGGAGGGGGCCGATATTGAGGCCGCTCTCTCCAACGGTGGACGGAACCTCGGCGAGCGGCAGTTCCCCTCCGGGGTACCGCAAAGATACGTCAGACACGGTGTCCTCCTTCAGGCTGAGCGTACCGACG
>JBMOKH010000218.1:0-3977 GCA_049315365.1 Candidatus Nanopelagicales bacterium | reverse complement strand
CCGTACGCGGCACTCGATCTCATTGCGGCGGCCAAGACCTCAACGCGCGACGAGGGTTTTGCTGCCGAGGACGAGTCCCTCGCCGATCTCGTCATGGGCGATGAGCTCCGCGCCTCCCTGTATGCCTTCGATCTCGTCCAGAAGCGGGCGAAGTCGCCGGTCGGCGCACCTGATCGCTCGCTCGCCCGTCCCGTCACCTTGGTGGGCGTCGTTGGCGCAGGCCTCATGGCCAGCCAGCTCGCACTCCTGTTCGCCAAGCGACTCCAGGTCCCCGTCGTCATGACCGACCTCGATCAGGGCCGAATCGACAAGGGCCTCGCGTTCGTCCGAGAGGAGCTAGAGCAGCAGGTAGCCAAAGGCCGGATGAAGCCCGACATGGCCAACCGGCTCGGGGCCCTCATCAGCGGCAGCACGTCGAAGGATGGGTTCGCCGAAGCGAGCTTCGTCATCGAGGCCGTCTTTGAAAACATGGCCGTCAAGCAGCAGGTCTTCGCCGAGCTCGAGGCCATCGTCTCCGAGACGTGCGTCATCGCCTCGAACACCTCATCGCTCTCGCTGACCGAGATGTCGAGTGCCATGTCGCATCCGGAGCGGGTCGTGGGCTTCCACTTCTTCAACCCAGTGGCCGTCATGCCGCTGCTCGAGATCATCCCGTCCGCGAGCACCGATGACGCCACGCTCGCCACGGCATTCGCGGTGGGCCGCACGCTGAAGAAGTCCACGGTCCTCGTCAACGACACTCCCGGCTTCGTCGTCAACCGTCTCCTCAACCTCGTCATGGCCGAGGTCTTCCGCGCAGTCGATGAGGGCACCGACCTCGCAGTCGCCGACCGTGCCCTGCGGCCCCTCGGCATGCCGATGTCGCCCTTCACGCTCATGCAGCTCGTCGGCCCGGCGGTCGCGTTCCACGTAATGGAGATCCTCCACGACGCCTTCCCGGATCGCTACCCTCTCTCTGACAACCTGCGCCGCATCGTCGAGGCAGGCAAGCCCGGCATATTCCTCCCCGGAGGCAAGGGCAATCCGAAGCTCGATCCCGAGGCGGTCGCCCTCCTCGAGCAGGGCGATACCGCGCTCGACGAGGCACAGGTGCTTGAGAGGGTTGCCGATGCACTCGCGCGCGAGGCGCGCATCATGCTCGACGACGGAGTCGTTGCCGAGCCCCAGGACCTCGACCTGTGCATGATCCTCGGGGCAGGCATGCCGTTCGCACTCGGCGGCCTCACCCCGTACCTCGATCGCAGCGGGGCCTCGATACGGGCCACTGGGAAGCGCTTCTTGGCACCCGGGATCGCCTCATTGCCCGAATAGTTCGGTACGCCAGCCTGCTACGGGGCGCTGGCCGCAACGCCGGTTGCGTCGGCGTGCCGTGCCGCAGTCTCGACGATCGACCGGGAGATCTCCTGGGCGGTGAGGCCGATCTCGGCGAGGACCTGCGCACGCTTGGCATGCTCGAGGAACGCGGCCGGAACCCCGAGGTTGCGAAGGGGCACGTCGATGTCGTGATCGCGGAGCAACTGGCTCACCGCGGAGCCCACGCCTCCCTGCCGGACACCGTCTTCGAGGACGATGACCAGGCGCGCAGCAGAGGCGAGCTCGACGAGTTCGACGGGCAGCGGCTTGACCCATCGTGGATCGATCACGAGAACGCCGATCCCCTGCGCCTTGAGCCGATCGGCCACCTCGAGGGCTATCGTCGCGAAAGCGCCGACGCTCACGATGAGCACATCGCCGTCGCCCGACTCGGCGATGACATCGAGGGGGCCGATGGTCCGCAGTGCCGGGATCTCGGGCCCTAGGGCGCCCTTCGGGAATCGGACGACTGTCGGGGCGTCCGAGACGGCGACGGCCTCGCGCAGCTCTGCGCGCAAGGTGACCACGTCCCGAGGGGCAGCCATCCGCAGGCCCGGCACCACCTGAAGCATCGACATGTCCCACATGCCGTTGTGGCTGGCACCGTCATCGCCCGTGATGCCAGCGCGGTCTAGGACGAAGGTCACGCCGGCCCGATGGAGCGCGCAGTCCATGAGCACCTGGTCGAAGGCCCGGTTGAGAAAGGTCGCGTACAGGGCCACGACCGGGTGCATCCCGCCGTAGGCGAGCCCCGCCGCGCTCGTCACCGCATGCTGCTCCGCGATGCCGACGTCGTAGGTTCGCGAGGGGAACGCAGCGGCAAACCGGTCCAGACCCGTCGGGCCGAGCATCGCAGCGGTTATCGCCACGACGTCGCGGCGCTCATGCCCAAGCGCCACGAGTTCATCGGCGAACGCCCCCGTCCACGACGGCCCGCCCTCGGTGAGCGGCTTGCCTGTATCGGGATCGATGATGCCGACGCCGTGGAAGCGATCGGCCTCGTCCTCCTCCGCCGGGGCGTAGCCGCGGCCCTTCTCGGTGATGACATGGACGATGACCGGGCCGCCGAACTCCTTCGCCCGACCGAGCGCGTGCTCGAGTTCGGCGATGTCATGGCCGTCGACCGGGCCGACGTACTTCAGCCCGAGGTCCTCGAACATCCCCTGCGGGGCGACGATGTCCTTGAGCCCCTTCTTCATCCCGTGTAAGGTGCCGTAGATCGGATCGCCGACAACCGGGGTGCGCTTGAGCACCTGCTTGCCCCATGACATGAACCGCTCGTAGTTGCCGGTGGTCCGCAGGGTCGACAGGTGGTGGGCAAGGCCGCCGATGGTCGGCGAGTACGACCGCGCATTGTCATTCACGACGATCACCACCGGCCGGTCAGAGCCCGCGATGTTGTTGAGCGCCTCCCATGCCATGCCGCCGGTGAGGCCGCCATCGCCGATGACCGCTACGACATGGTGCTGGCCGAGCAGTCCGCGCTGCTCCCAGGCCTTCGCGATGCCATCGGCATAGGACAGCGAGGTCGATGCGTGCGAGTTCTCGACAACATCGTGGATGCTCTCGGCGCGGCTCGGATATCCGGACAGGCCGTCCTTTTGGCGCAACTGGTCGAATTCGTCGATGCGCCCGGTGAGGATCTTGTGGACGTACGCCTGATGCCCGGTATCCCAGACCATGACGTCGTCGGGCGACTCGAACACGCGGTGGAGGGCGATCGTGAGTTCGACGACGCCGAGATTCGGGCCCAGGTGGCCGCCGGTGGCGGAGACCTTCTCTACGAGGAAAGACCGAATCTCGCCCGCCAGTTCAGGCATCTGCTCGACCGGCAACGCGCGAACATCCTTGGGATCGCGGATCCCTCGCAGCAGACTCACCTGCGCATTCTACGGGTCAACGGCCCATCCGGCCCCCTGTATCCGGTGGGGGGACACGCATGGCCACGAGCACGAGCCGGACCTCGCGCTGCACCTGGAGCAAGCGCGCGCCCTCCGACTCGAGGGCCCGCTGCGCACGCGCGAGCTCGTCTGCCGGCATGGCTGACCCAAGGTCGGTTCGGGCCTGCCCGTAGGCCCGCCTGGCACCTTCGAGGCAGCCGTCAATGTGATGCTCAAGATAGGTGGCAAGGGCAAGGGGCAGGTGCCGAAGTTCTGAGGTGCGCAGGTCCGCGGGCCCCTGGTCCAGGAGCCATCCAACGACCCGCTCACCGAATTCGGGCGTTCCACCGGGCGGCAGGCCTCGCGGCCAGCCCGGTGGAACGAAGCGCGTCATGCGACGAGCAGTGACCGAAGCACGTACTGGAGGATCCCGCCGTGCCGGTAGTAGTCGGCCTCCCCCGGGGTGTCGATGCGGACCGGTGCGCTGAAGGCAACGGTCCGGCCATCGGCCGCCACCGCCTCGACCTCAACGGTCGACGGGGTGACTCCGTCGTTGAGCGCGGTGATCCCGCTGACAGTGAACACCTCGTCGCCCTCGAGCCCGAGTGACTTTGCGCTCGCTCCGGCCGGGAACTGCAGGGGCAGCACGCCCATGCCGATGAGGTTCGAGCGGTGGATCCGCTCATAGGACTCCGCGATGACCACCCGCACGCCGAGGAGCGCCGTGCCCTTGGCTGCCCAGTC
>JBMOKH010000217.1:0-3983 GCA_049315365.1 Candidatus Nanopelagicales bacterium | reverse complement strand
CCAGGACCCGGATCGAGGGTCCTGCAGAACCGCAGGCCGGCGTGGCTCGGCACCTGTTCGGAAGCCGGTCCGCTGCTTTGTGCAGCGGGCCGGCCTTGTTTTTCGAACTCGCGATGGCGACTACGCCGCGATGACCGCCGGCCGTGCCCCGCTGACCTCTCTGCCACCTCGACCGCCGGCCTCTCCCCGACCGCCGGCCTCTCCCCGACCGCCGAGCCGCTCTTGCAGGCTCGTCCCGGTCCATGCCTCGAAGATGTCCGCATGCAGCGTCGAGGCGGCACCACTCGCCAGGGTCACACCTGCGCCGCCCGTCGCGGCCCCCGGGTACCGCACCTCGATGACAACCTTGGGTACCTGCACCGGATGATCAGCCGGGCACACCGGCGCCGGCCCTGCAAAATCGGTTGCGAATACCAGATGCGAAATGTGGTTTGCGCTGTCAAGGCTTATTCCATCCCAGCATTGCGGAAAGGTGATCTGCGCGACGAGTTGCGAGGCCCCCGAGCACACCGGCACCGAGGCGACACTCGTACCGAGCACGGGGCGTTGGCCTGGGGTCGCGCAGCCCCATGCTGCGGTCTGGTCGGTTCGGCCGGAGACCGCCATGAACCCCGCCGGGAACGCGGTCACTCTTCCTCCACGGCCTTCGTATCGCACCCGCGCGCCGACCGGAGCGACCCTCACACCATCCTGGTAAAGGGCCGGCACCCAGTACGCCGAAAGATCCCGGCGATCGTCGCAGGTGGTCGACCCGGTGAGCAGGGATGCTCCGGTCGAGTTCTCGTCGGTCGCCGTGTTTCCAAAGAACTCATGCAGATGACTCATCCCAGCATGCCCCGGCATGACAATGGGATCGGCGGAGTCAGAATGGCTGAACCCGCACGAGACAGCCAACCCTCCACCATTGCCAACCGTCCCGCCATTGCCGTTTCGGTCACCTGGCTGAGCCTGCGCCGGCAACGTCGACACCATGAGAGCGCCGGCGACCCCAGCCGTCAACGCCACTGCAAGAACCGCTTTCCTCTTGAAATCCATGACGTCTCCTCAGTACAAAGTCTCGGTGTTCCCCAACGTGGCGCGAGCCTGCACGACGCACGATCAGGCCGAATTCGCGCTCGGTAAGCACCTGGTAAGCGTTGCTGCGTCGGATCACATCGACCAGGCCGCCATGGCCTACCGCGTTGCCGAGCCAACCGACCGGTTTGGTCGGCGAGCGTCAGATGGCGTGGGCCTTCAGTCGCTCGTACGAGGGCATCGCCCGGGACACCAGATCGGCCGCTGCTCCAGTGAGGTCCGGCAGCGGCCCCTCGGCACTGTCAAATCCGGTGCTGCGGTGCACCGCCTCGTACCAGTGGGGTGCCCAGACGCCGTCGGAAGCATGGCCCCCCGGTGGCCACCGGGTCATCTGCTCCGTGTACTCGATGCCCACGGCTGCGCAAAGCCGGGAGAGCACGCCACTGGGGTCGGCTCGGATGTCTGAGCTGTCGACGACCACGGGGGTGTCGCCCGAGAATGCGGCCACTTCGTCGAAGAGATCTGCCTGCTGGGTGAAGCCGATGTCGTCGAGGGTCACGCTCGCGCGCTGGCGCGAGTAGCTGGCGACCACGCGGGCCGGGTGCCGAATGAGGAAGACATTGACGCACTCGCGCATGAACGAGCGGTCGAATGCCGGAATCATGTGCAGGGTCATGTGCTTCTCGTAGTACACGGGCGCGCCTCCCGGAATCGGGCCCACGCACGCGAGGGCCACCTTCGCGGGGTCGCACTCCCCCGCCGCCATGACCTCGTCCCGCATGGGGTGGTCGATGTCGGTGGCCGCGAGGTAGGCCGCGTAGAAGGGCTCGTCCCACACTGCGCAGTCGCCGCGCGCCGCGAACGAATACATGAGTGCCGTCGAGAGGTTTCTCGGCCCCGACCACACGGCTAGGTGCATGCCGCGACCAGCTCGCCGTAGAGCGCGCGCAGCCGGGCGGTCACCGGCCCCATCTCGCCCGTTCCGATGACCCGGCCATCGATCGAACCCACCGGCGTCTGGGCACCGAAGGTTCCGGTGAGGAAGACCTCGTCGGCGGAGTACGTGTCGACGAGGCTGAAGTTGCGCTCGTGGACGGGGATGCCGTTCGCACGGCACAGGTCGATCACCTTCTGCCGGGTGATGCCGTTCATGCAGTAGTCGCCGGTGCTCGTCCACACCTCGCCCCGCCTGACGATGAAGATGTTGCACGAGTTGGTGGTGTTCACGAAACCATGCACATCGAGCATGAGCGCCTCGTCGGCCCCCGCCTTGTCCGCGGCGATGCACGCAAGAATGCAGTTGAGCTTCGAGTGGCTGTTGAGCTTGGGGTCCTGGGTCATCGGGAGGCCGCGCAGATGCGGCACCGTCGCAAGCCTGATCGGCCTGGGGATCGACGGCTCGGAGTGCTCCATGATGATCACCATGGTGGGCCCGGACCTGCTCAGCCGAGGGTGCTGGAAGGGCCGCACCTTCACCCCGCGTGTCACCATGAGTCGCGCATGCACCGCCGTGTGCATTCCGTTGGCATGCTGGGTCTCGACCAGAGCCTCAGCCACCCCCTGGCGGTCGAGCACCATCGTGAGGTCGATCGCCTTGGCCGCCTCGAACAACCGGTCGAGGTGCTCGTCGAGAAATGCCCACGTGCCATCGTGCAGACGCAGTCCCTCCCACACTCCATCGCCAAGCATGAATCCTGAGTCATAGACGCTGACGGTGGCCTCGGCCCGGGGCACGAGCCGGCCGTCAACCCAGATGAGAATCGACTCATTGCGCGCGTCATCCTCGGCTCCGTGGGTGTCGGCCTGATCGATCATCGTGGTCTCCCCTCCGGCGGTGGCGTGCCTCGGAAGGTACACGAGACGGTGCCGCAGTCGCGTCATGCGTACGGCTCCTGCACAACGAGCCGCGCTCAACGTCACGGTCGTAGACCCCGCGTGGTCAACGCGGTGAGGTTACACACCCACAGTTGCCCACAGTTGCGCACCCTCACCGTGGACTCTGAGCCAGTACCCCTTCGAGCCATTCGCTACACGATGGCGATCGTCTCGGAGTCGTCCTTGTCGAATGCCACCTCCTCAAGATTGACGTCGCCCCGAACGGTGTAGTGCACGCGCTCGTTGCGCCAGGTCGAGCCACATGACAGCGCATTGTCCATGAAGCTCCACATCAGTCCGCCTGAGCTGGACGCGAGCTGCGGGTTTATCGGCTGGAATGGGATGACAAACCGGACGGTCCGCCTCTCATCGGATGCGATCTCGAACGGGGTCTCGTCCATGAAGTGGCCCAGCTGGATGGTGTGGCTATCCCCCGAATGCCTGACCGCCACGAGACCGGTGGAATCCTGGCGTTGACCACCGAGGAGCGAATGCGAGAGAATTCAGCCTCCGTCGGGTTCCCGGTGGGACCAGCAGCGAAAGGTGCACCCCGTGAATGCCCCTACCTCCACACAGGCCCAGCAATCACCGTCCGCCGTCGATTCGCCGCCACGTCGCGCCTCAACCAAGGTGATGCCGGCACGGGCGGGGCTGCGCCGCTCGCTTCTCGCTGCCGCAAGCGCTGCTGTGATCGTCCTGGTCTCAGGCTGCGCAACCGCCGATCTGAGCATCGACTCCAGCGCCCGGGTGACGGGGACCATCAGCGTCGATGTGAGCAAGGAGTCGCTGGCTTCGGCGAACGTGACGACCGTCGATGGGTTCAAGCAGGTCATCGAGGCGCGACTTGCGACATCCCCCGGAGCCGGCCAGCTCTTCGCCGATGCCGTCTACACCGACTCCGACTCCGGGTACAACGTCACGACCACCTACTCAAAGGCTGCCTTCGACGACTCCGCCAAGACGTTCGCGCGGATTGCCGGAACTCGAATCACCTTCTCCATGGACACCTCGGTCTTCGACCCGGCACTGCTCGGCGTCTCGGCCCCTGCCGCGACAGCCGACACTGTCGACCTTTCGACCGCGACCGTGACTGT
>JBMOKH010000022.1:0-17783 GCA_049315365.1 Candidatus Nanopelagicales bacterium | reverse complement strand
CGTCCGCTACTCCGACGCCGTCCGCGAGTGAGACCGCGACGGCCGAGGCCTCGTCTGCGTCCCCACTTCCACTGCCGTCGCTGTCGCCGTCGCGTTCGCCGCGTCCGTCCACATCCGGGTCGCCGGACGAGTCGTCCTCGCCTGAGCCGAGCAAGAGCCCGTCTGCCTCGGAGTCGGTGTCCCCGTCGGAGTCTGCGTCGGCATCGGTGAGTGTGAGCCCTTCGGCATCGCCATCTGATTCGGCGGTGGTCGTCGTGCCGTCTGACGGCCCGAGTGCTGGACCGAGCGACAGCAATAACCCCGCGCCGACACCGGGTGCTCCGCAAACGAACGCGGTCGGCCCCGTGGTCGATTCGCCGCTCGGTCCGATCTCGACGGTGAACATCTTCACCGACTCGGCCCCCATCGGTCCCGTCCTCACCGTCGCCATGGGCGTCGAAGTGAGCCAGAAGGCAGCCGGGCGCACGGTGACGGCGGGTGCGACACTCATGCTCCCGGGCAGCCTGGTCGAGATCGTGCTGCGGTCTGATCCGGTGGTGATCGGATCCGCAGTGGTCGGGGCGGACGGATCGGCTGCAGTCACGGGGGTCATCCCGGAGGGCCTTGAGCCCGGTCAGCACACGATCGAGGTCCGTGGCACGGGGGCCGATGGCACGGCGGTGCAGTCGATCGGCGCGTTCGAGCTCGATGACCAGAACGTCGTGACGGGCCTCGCGCCCGCGGGGCAGACAGTTGAGCCGGTCGATCCCGAGAGTCCTGAGATGGAACGCGCTCTGGCTGCTGGCGCTCCGCTCTACGACCCGACCCGGTACCCGGCGGCCACGGCGGCGATCGCGGTTGCTGCTGCTGCCGGCGCGACCGCGATCGGGGCGTCTGCCCGCGGAGGCGCGAATAGGAGCGGCGGAGGCGACTCTGGGGAGTCGAGCGACGGCGGTGGCGAGGTGGCCGAGGTGTACGACGAAGACCTCGAGAGCGCTGAAGGGGAGGAGCCGGGCTGGGGCGACCGGTCGCGCACGTGGGCCGCGCCGGGCACGGCCACGGTCGACCGATGGCTCGCGACTGCGCCGGTCGTTACCGGCGTGTATGCGAGGCTTCCTGGTCGGGCGATGAATGACGGGGTCTGGAACCGGGCAATGTTCGGGTCCGCAGGGCTGAGCATCTGGGCACTCGGCGCGGTTCTGGGTCTGATCTCGGCGATCAGTGTCGGGTTCGGGCCGTTCCCGCCGACGCTGCCGCTGCTGCTCGCGATCGTCTTCGTCGGCATGCTCGATACCGTCGCGGGCATCGCGGCTTGGCTCGTGGTCGCGGTGGGGGCGGTGCTGACCGGGCAGATCCTCGTCGTGTCCGACCTGCGGGGCCTCATGGGCCTGTTCGTGCTCTATGCGGCGCTGCCGCTCATCGCCTCGGCGACACGTCCGCTGCGGCGGCCGATCTCGCTCGAGGACCCCAAGGAGGTGTTCGACCGGGTCGCCGACTACCTCGTCGTAGCAATCCTGCTCATGGTGATGGGCACGATGCTCTTCTCCTCCATCAACGGCATGACGGGCCTAGAGCTCGTGTCGCTCGACGACGTCGTCATCGTCCAGGTCGTGGTCGTGCTCGCGGCATGGGTGCGGATGGGGCTGGAAGACATCGCGATGCACCTGTACCCGGTGCGCAGTGCGGAGGTCGCGCCCCCGGAGGCGCCTGACGTGAAGACACCACTTGCGCTCGCCTCCGTCGCTGTGCGGACGGTCGCATTCATGTTCATTCTGACCGCCTACCTCGAGTTGTCGCTCGGCACGCTGATCGTTGGCATGCTGTTCGCGCTGCCGCAGACTCTGGCCATCTGGTACGGAGACCTGCCGAACTCCAATTTCCTGTTCAGGTACCTGCCTCGAGGGATGTCGTACTGGCTGTTCCTCTCGATCCTGGGCGTCTTCATCTCGGCATGGATCCTCGGCCGGGTCACGACCCCCGGCAGTGCTGCGATTGACTACGCGCTGCTCTTCGTGCCCTGGGCGATCGTCGACACCCTCTACAACTTCGGTGTCGACGGCAGCGACTGGAAGGACGGCTGGGCCAAGCGCATCGTCGGCATCCCGATCGTTGCGTACACCGGTGGCCTGCTCCTCGGATACGTCACCTTCATGTAGCGCTCCGCGCCATGTCGCCCCGTGCTTGGACAATTCGCTCGAGACCTTCGCAAGCTTCGACGATATCCAGTCAACGCAGCTCGTCCCCACGAGTCACAACGCAACAGCCTCAGCCAAGACATTCGCATCGCGCTCCTTGAGACCGCCCAAGGCAACCACGTCAACCTCGCAATCGAGCAGGGCCATCAGGTCAAGTTCAAGGTGAACCTGGTCAAGAATCGAAGCCTCTGGGCCGAATTCAACGAGGAAGTCAACGTCAGAGCCCTGGTAGTCATCGCCACGGGCCACTGATCCGAAGACTCGAATATCCACGGCATTTCGAGGCGCCAAGAGACCCTTGATCTCGGCAGCATGAGCAAAGACGACGTCCCGAACCATTCCCACGCACCGATGCCATCTGAACCGTGACACGCGAAGGCCCGCTGAGCACCAGATCAGTCAGCGGGCGGCACGGCATCAGACAGCAAGGGCGACGAAGAACGGCGTGAGGTCATCCCACCGGGCCAGATGAACGAATCACCCCGATTCCGGGCCGCGTTCGTTCGGGCGGCCCGGAATCGGGGTGTGATGAATTGTGGTGGTTACCTGTTCACTAGGGCCAGGACGCGGCAGGGGCTGCCGGAGCCCTTCACGATCGGCAGCGGCGCGACGATGACGACCGCGCCGGTGACCGGCAGCCGGTGCAGGTTGCGCAGCTGGGTCACGCCGTACTTGTTGGCGCCCATGAGCATCGTGTGGCACGGGAACGGCGGATCGAATCCGAACGCGCCACCGGCATCGGTCCCGACCGTCTCGACGCCCATTCCGAGGATCTCGGTCTCCTCAGCGAGATAGCGGGCGGCCGCCGGGGTCAGGCCGGGCGTGTGGGGGCCGTTCTCATCGGCATTGGCGTAGGCGGCCGCATCGTCACCGTACTTCGACCAGCCGGTGCGGTAGAGCAGCCATGCGCCCTTGGGGATGGCGCCGTTCGCGGACTCCCACTCCTTGATGTCGCTGACATCGAGGCAGAAGTCCGGGTTCGCCGCGACCTGGGCGGTGGTGTCGATGACGACGGCCGGGCCGATGAGGCGCTGGGCGGGCACCTGGCTCACGTCGTCGAGGTCCTTGCCGGTGATCCAGTGGTTCGGCGCATCGAAGTGGGTGCCGGTGTGCTCGCCGGTGTGGAAGTTGTTCCAGTACCAGGCCGGACCCTTCTCGTCATACTCGCTGATGAGCTCAAGCTGGAAGGTGGCAGTCTGGCCGAACTCCGGCGGCAAGCCCAGGATCGGCGTGCCGGAGTGGAGTGGCGACGTCAGGTCGATGACCTCGACCGAACCGTCGACGAGGGCGGCGGCCAAGCCGGAGAGATCAGCCATGTGCAGTTCCTTTCATCGGGTGTGTTTGATGACGCTACCGAAAACGGGCGCGGCAGGTGATGCAGTTCAGGAGTTCGGACGCCACCGGCTCGGCCGAGCGACGACCTGCGAGTCCTCTGGTACGAGCTGCAGGCGCGGCTTCGGATCCTCGTTGCGCCCGGCCGGGGGCTTCCAGCTGCCGCCGACATAGGGCGTCGGCCAGGCGATCCGGTAGCCCTGATCGGCCGCGGCATGCAGGGTCCACGCCGGGTCGAACAGGTGGGGGCGCCCGATCGCGCACAGGTCGGCTCGACCCGCAGCGATGATCGTGTTCACGTCGTCCCAGCTGCTGATCGCGCCGACCGCCATCGTGGCGGTGCCGACCCGGTTTCGGATGCGATCGGAGAACGGAGTCTGGTAGGAACGTCCGTACTCGGGCACGGCCGCCGCTGTCGTCTGCCCTGTCGAGACGTCGATGATGTCGGCGCCGTGCTCGCTGAATGCCCGCGCGACTGCGACCGACTCCTCCTCGGTGAGGCCTTCCGGCACCCAGTCGGCGGCCGAGATGCGAACGCTCATCGGCCGCTCCGCCGGCCATTCGGCGCGGACCGCGTCGAAGACCTCGAGGGGGAACCTGAGGCGGTTCTCCAGCGAGCCTCCGTACTCGTCGGTGCGCTGGTTGCTCACCGGGGTGATGAAGCTCGACAGCAGGTATCCGTGGGCGCAGTGGAGTTCGAGCAGGTCGAAGCCGGCGCGTGCCGCGCGCGCGGTCGCATGGACGAAGTCAGCCTTCACCTCGTCCATGTCGGCCCGAGTCATCTCGCGCGGCACCTGCGACACGGCGTGGTACGGGATCGGCGAGGGGCCCATGATCGGCCAGTTCCCCGACTCCAGAGGCTGGTCGATGCCCTCCCACATGACCCGCGTCGAGGCCTTGCGCCCCGCATGGCCGATCTGGATGCCCATCTTCGCCTGCGTCGTGTGGCCGAAGTCGACGATGCGGCGCCACCCGGCCTCCTGCTCGTCGTTCCAGATGCCGGTGCAGCCGGGCGTGATCCGGCCGTCGCGGGAGGTGCAGACCATCTCCGTCATCACCAGCCCCGCGCCGCCGAGCGCGCGCGCACCGAGGTGCACGAGGTGGAACTCGCCGGGGAATCCCTCGACGGACGAGTACATGTCCATCGCCGACACCACGATCCGGTTCGACAATTCGAGTTCCCTCAGCTTGAAGGGCAGGAACATCGGGGGCCGGGCGGACGTCCCTGCCGGCACGCGGCCTCGGGCGATCTCACTGTCCAGCAGCCACTCGTCGACCCTGCGGACGAAGGCCGGATCGCGTTCCAGCAGGTTGTCGTACGTGATGCGACGGCTGCGGGTCATCATGTTGAACACGAACTGGATGGTGTCCTGATGGACGTACTGGCCGATCTCCTCAAACCACACGAGGCTCGCCTGGGCGGCCCGCTGAGTGCTCTTGATGACCGGCAGCCGTTCCTCGTCGTAGGCCTTGAGCGCGGCGTCGACCGTCGGCTGCTCCGAGATACAGGCGGCCAGCGCAAGAGCGTCCTCCATTGCGAGCTTCGTGCCCGACCCGATCGAGAAGTGCGCGGTGTGCGCCGAATCGCCGAGGAGCGCCATGTTCTTGAGCACGAGGGTCTTGTTGCGGATCGTCCGGAAGGTTACCCACTTGCTGTTGTTCGCGATGAGGCTGCCGCCGGCCAGGGCGTCTGCGAAAATCTCACCGATTCGCTCGATGCTTTCGGTGTCGCTGACGCCGGGAGGGAGATCCGCGGCATCGACCTTGTCAAAGCCGGCACGCTGCCAAACGTCCTCCGGCATCTCGACGATGAAGGTGCTCGAGTCTGCGTCCATCGGGTAGGCATGCACCTGCATCACGCCCCATTCGGTCTCCTTGACGAAGAACTTGAACGCGTCGAAGACGGTGTCGGTGCCGAGCCAGATGAACTTGCAGCGGCGGGGATCGATCGTCGTGCCGAACTGCGCCGAGTAGGCGTCGCGGATGGGCGAGTTGATGCCGTCGCATACGAGCACGAGGTCATGGGATGCCATGAGGTCCTCGACCGGAGGAGCCTCGGTCCGGAACAGGATGTTCACTCCGTGGTCGATGGCACGCCGCTGGAGCACGTGGAGCAGCTCCTTTCGGCTCATGGCAGCGAAGCCGTTGCCTCCGATCGTCACCGTCTCGTCGCCGATGGTGATGTCGATGTCGTCCCAGTAGGCGAACGACCTGCCCATGTCGTCGAAGGCAGACCGGTCCGATGCCTTGATCCCGCTCAGGGTCTGGTCGCTGAAGACGACGCCGAAGCCGAACGTGTCATCGGGCGCATTGCGCTCCCACACGGTGATGTCCGCCGCGGGGTCGAGCTGCTTGACGAGGCTGGAGAAGTACAGCCCCCCGGGGCCGCCGCCGATAACCGCGATCTTCATGGGTTCCATCCTGTGCCAAGTGTTGCGGATAATTGACTGTCGCAAATAATACGGAATAGTCAGCCCCATGCAACACCATCGGCAAGATTCATCGCCCGAGTCTCAGCGGGCCGCCACCACGGCGCACACCGACACAGGGAAGATACCGGTATGACCGACCGCAATCCGCGCTTCACCGGCAAGATCGCCATCGTCACCGGGGGTGCGGGCGGGCTCGGCCAGGCCATCAGCGCCGCCCTCGCCGATGAGGGTGCCCGGGTCGCCATCTTCGATACCTCACCGGAGTCCATTGACCGGGCGCTCGCCGAACTGAAGGGCACCTCGAGCCTAGGCGAGCCGGCAGGCGGCACCCGATTCCTCGGCTCGATCGTCGACGTTCGGGATCGCGCGAGCGTTGCCAGCGGCGTCGACGAGGTCGTTGCTGCGTTCGGCGGGGTCGACATCCTCATCGCCGCCGCGGGCGGGAGCCTCGGCACCCCGCGCGACATCGACGACATCGAGCCGGAGCACCTCGACCTCGTCATCGACGTGAACATCAAGGGCACGTTCAACTGCGCACAGGCGGCCGTTCCCCAGATGAAGGCCAGGGGCGGCGGGGCGATCGTGAACTTCTCCTCCATCGGCGGCCGGTCGACGAGCCCGGTCACCGGGATCCCCTACGCCGCGGCCAAGGCGGGGGTTCTCGGGCTGACCCGCCGCCTGGCACGAGAGGTCGGGCCCGACAACATCCGGGTCAACGCCATCGCCCCCGGCCTGTTCCTCACTGGCCGGCTTCAGGGGATGTTCGATGCGATGGCGAAGAAGGATCGCGACGAGGTGCTCGACGCCATTCCGCTGCACCGCATGCCCGAACTGCACGAGTGCGTCGACCCGGTGCTCTTCCTCGCCAGCGAGGAATCCTCGTACATCACCGGCGCCGTTCTCGATGTCAACGGCGGACGATTCATGGCAGGGTGACGGCATGACGACCGTGATGCCCCCCATCAACTTCGGCAGCTGGGTCGCGGAGCACGAGCACCTGCTCAAGCCACCCGTGAACAACCGGCAGATGCTGCTCGGAACGAGCGACTTCATCATCCAGGTCGTCGGCGGGCCGAACAGCCGAACCGACTACCACGTAGACCCGTACGAGGAGTGGTTCTACCAGGTGCGCGGCACCATGCACGTCGACCTCATGACCCCCGAGGGGCCGACGAGCGTCGAGATCCGGGAGGGCGAGATGTGGCTGCTTCCCCGGGCAGTCCCGCACTCGCCCCAGCGACCGGAGGCCGGCTCGATCGGCATCGTCATCGAGCGCATCCGCGAGGAGGGCGTGCTCGAGCGGTTCCAGTGGTACTGCCCGCAGTGCCATCACCTGATCTATTCGGTCGAGCTCCAGGTTCGCGACATCGTCGCCGACCTTCCGCCCGCCTTCGAGCGCTTCTATTCCGACCAGGACGGAGCCCGCACCTGCGCTGAATGCGGAGCAGTCCACCCCGGCAAGGGATGAACGGCACAGGTGCCGTGAGCGCTCCCGCGATCGACGTGCACACCCACTACGTGCCCCGCGGCTGGCCAGACCTAGCGAGCCGGGCCGGAGCGGACGCCGAGTGGCCGTGGCTGCGCGTCGAATCCGAGCACGAAGCCATGATCATGCTCGGGTCCAAGGAGTTCCGGCGGATCGGCTCGCAATGCTGGAATGCCGAGCGACGGCTGGCGGACATGGATGCCAACAGCATCGACATTCAGGTGGCGTCGCCCACCCCGGTCTTCTTCAACTACGCGCGCCCGGCCGTCGAGGCGATCAAGGTGAGCCGCATCTTCAACGACCTCGCCCTCGAGATCTGCTCGCCGGTGCCCGGCCGGCTCCTCCCCTTCGCCCAGGTCCCCCTCCAGGACACCGATGCTGCCTGCGTGGAGATCGATCGCTGCCGCGCAGCAGGCCACGCAGGCGTCGAGATCGGCAATCACGTCGGCGATCGCGATCTCGACGATGCAGGCATCGTCACCTTCCTCCAGCACTGCGCATCCATCGGCATGCCGGTGTTCGTCCACCCGTGGGACCTGCCGAGCTCGCCGCGGCTTGACCGCTGGATGGGGCAGTGGCTGGCGGGGATGCCCGCGGAGACCCACCTGTCGATCCTCGCGCTCATCCTCGGCGGCGGATTCGACGCCATCAGCCATGACCTGCGCATCTGCTTCGCCCACGGCGGCGGCTCGTTCCCCTTCTGGCTCGGCCGCGTCGAGAACGCATGGCATGCCAGGCCCGATGTGATCGCCACGTCCGAGCATCCCCCGTCCCACTACCTCGACCGGTTCAGCGTCGATTCCGTCGTCTTCACCGAGCCTGCCCTGCGACTGCTCGTCGAGACGCTGGGAGCCGGGCAGGTCATGCTCGGCAGCGACTACCCCTACCCCCTCGGCGAGGGTGACGTCGGAGGCCTCATCCGGGGGGCGACATTCCTGTCGGATGAAGAGCGCACGGCCCTCCTCGGCGGAAACGCCGTCCGTTACCTCGGCCTCACCGACGTCGATAGGGTGCTGCCATGATCTCCGCGCTGTGCTTCGTCCAGGTCGCTCCCGGCAAGGTGAATGAGGTCGGCCAGGCCATGGCCGAGATCAAGGGCGTGCGCTCGGTCTACTCCGTGACCGGCAAGATCGACATGGTTGCGCTCATCGAGGTCGTCGATCACGACCGGGTGGCCGACGTGGTGAACGACGGGATCGGACGCATCGAGGGCGTGCTCTCGACGGAGACCCACATCGCCTTCAAGACCTATCGTCCGCAGGACATCGAGGCCGGTTTCTCGATCGGTGCCGACTCCTAAGTCGGTCCTTCTCTCGGGCAGCGCGTTCTCGGGCCCGGAGCACCCTCAGCAACGCCCTGCGCAAACCGGATATCCCCATCGCGTAGCGGCTAGTACAGCACGACTCGTGTTCGTACTGTTCGCCAGATGACACGGACAATCGCAATCATCGGAGCCGGCTTCGGCGGGCTCAGCACAGCCAAGGTGTTCAGGGAATTCGGCTTCGACGTCACGGTATTCGAGAAGGACGCCGAGGTCGGGGGCGTGTGGACGGCATCGCGACGCTACCCGGGCCTGACGACCCAGAACGTGCGCAGCACCTACGCCCTCACCGATTACCCATATCCGAAGGGCTATCCCGAGTGGCCGTCAGGGCAACAGGTCCAGCAGTACCTCGAGGGGTACGTGGACCATTTCGACCTGCGCGGGTGCATCAACCTCAAGAGCGAGGTGACGCATGCCTCGCTCGACGAGGCATCCGGCACCTGGACACTGGACGTGACATCGTCCGGCGCTCAATCCACCCGAACCTTCGACTACCTCGTCGTGTGCAACGGCATCTTCAGCGACCCGGCCGTCCCCGCCTTCAGCGGCCAGGATGAGTTCATCGCAGGCGGCGGCCGGATCCTGCACACGGTCGACTTCCATGACGTCCAGGACGTCCGCGGGAAGAGCGTCGTCGTCGTGGGGTTCGGCAAGTCCTCGTGCGACGTGGCGAACGCCACTGTCGGCATCAGCGCCTCCACGACCATCGTCGCGAGGAAGATCATCTGGAAGATTCCAAAGAAATTCAAGAACGTTCTCAATTACAAGATGCTCCTCCTCACCCGCATGGGCGAGGCACTCTTCCCCTACATCGAGCTCAAGGGCTTCGAGAAGTGGTTCCATGCCGGCGGCAACAAGCTCCGAGTATCGATGCTCGGAAGCGTGCAATCGGTGGTGACGAGCCAGTTCAGTCTCGACGATCCCAAGGTCAATCTCAATCCCCACAACTCGCTCGAGACGATCACCCGCAGCACGGTGAGCCTGGCATCCGACGGATTCTTCGACAAGGTGAAGAGCGGTCAGATCACCGTGAAGCGCGAGTGCGAGATCGTGAGCATGGCCGCCGGTCAGGTGACGCTCTCAACGGGCGAGACCATCCCGGCCGACTACGTGATCTGCGGAACCGGGTTCCATCAGCGGGTGCCGTTCCTCGATGACGCGATCCTCGAGCGAATCACCGATGACCGAGGCAACTTCGAGCTCTACCGCCAACTCCTGCCGGTCGACGTCCCGAATCTCGCCTTCAACGGGTACAACTCCTCGTTCTTCAGCCAGCTCAACTGCGAGATGGGCGCACTGTGGCTCGCGGCGTACCTCCTCGGGGATATCACGCTTCCGAGCACGCAGGATCAACTCGACCACATAGCCAAGCGCCTGGCGTGGATGGAGAAGCGGACGGAGGGCAAGCACGCCCGCGGGACGAACATCATCCCGTTCTCGATCCACAACGTCGACGAGCTGCTGAGCGACCTGCGAGTGGGGGTGGGTGGCTTCACGCGATTCAACGAATGGCTCCTACCGATCAACCCGAAGAATTACGCGAAGCTCACTCGAACGGTCGTCAGCCGGAACGCCGCGAAGGTTTCAGCCAACTCGGCGGCCACATAGTCCTGCTGAGGCCGATTCAGCACAGGTAGGGCCAGCAAATGACCGAGGGGCCCGTCAATCGAGTGGTGAACTCGGTTGACGGGCCCCTCGCCTGATCCTCTAGGCCTCTAGCAACGGGATGGCCGAAGCCGCCTGCTCAGGGCCCATGGCCGAGTAGCCGCCGTCAGCAGCCCAGTCCGCACCGGTTACGACCGAGGTTCGGTCGCTTGCGAGGAACGCGATGACCTGAGCGACCTCCTGAGGTTCGCCGGCGCGACGGGTCAGGTGGAAGGGCGCTGCGACCGCATCAGTCTTGTCGCGGTCACCCTTGCTCAGCGTGTCCATGATCGCCGACCATGTCCATCCCGGGGACACCGAATTCACCCTGATGCCGTCTACCGCGTATTCCATCGCCATATTCCGGGTGAGCTGGACGATTGCCGCCTTGCTCACCGGGTACACCCAGCGTCCGGTCTGCGCCACCTTGGACGAGATGCTCGAGAGATTGATGATGCTGCCGCCTCGTCCTGCCATGTGCGGGCGAGCCGCAGCCCCGAGCATGGCCATGCTCACCACGTTTACGTTGAGGGTGGAGAGCCACTGATCCCGTGTGCTCTCCGCACCCGCATCGTTGTAAGAGCAGGCAAGATTCACGAGGACGTCAATGCCGGACCATCGCTCAAGCGTCATGGAGATGATCCGTTCGACGTCACTGTCGTTCGTCACGTCCGCGCAAACGAACACTGCGCGCTCCCCGATACTGGCGGCCGCCTCCCTGCCGCCCGGCTCGTCGATGTCGACGAGGACGACGGACGCGCCCTCCATCGCGAGCGTTCGCGCAACCTCTCGTCCGAATAGCGTCGCCGCGCCGGTGACGATCGCCACCTTGCCTTCGAGCAGCATGGACTCTCCCTTCTCGTTCGTGGCGTCCGGTTCATCAGGATCGTCCCGGCCGGTGGGTCGAGCACCGAGCCTATGCACGGCCAACCCTCACGAGTATCCATATTGCGCAGGCGATATCCCCGATGTGCAAGCGCAGCAGGGCAAATCGCTTGACAGCATCCGTGCTGGAGCGCAGCATTCGAGGTCAATGTCATGGAGGTTGCGATGCCGGTCGGATTACTGCCGCCCCCCGAGCTCCTTGGCACCCACAACCTCTTTCGGACAACGAGCCTGGACGAGGCACGCGAGCAGGTCGCTCGAGTGTTCTGCCCGCACCGGCTCGTCACGACTGCGTCGAGTGGCGAAGTGCGAACCGTCCACAACCGAGTGAACCTTGGGCAGATCGGACTCAACTACCTCGACTACGGCGCCGAGGTCGAGATCGACCCGGGCGAACTCTCGTCGTTCTTCCTCGTCCAGATCCCGCTGGCCGGCGGTTCAACGGTCACCTGCGGCGGGACCACTGTCGTGTCCACTCCGGACCAGGCTTCGGTGCCCACTCCCACGGAGTCGCTGCGCATGACCTGGCACGGCGGCTCCCCCCACCTGCTCGTCCATGTCCCGCGCGTAACCGCCGAGGACCGGCTCAAGCGACTCCTCGGCCATGACCTCATCGCCCCCCTCCGATTCGACCTCGGCATGGACCTCACGACCCCGCGGGCACGCAGTTGGCGTCACCTCATCGATATCGCGCTCGAGGATGCCGAGGCAGAGGGGCTGACGATGCAGTGCTTCGTCCTCGATCAACTCGAGGACCTCATCCTCACCGGCCTCCTGCTCACCCACCGGCACAATTACTCCGACAACCTTGCCAAGGACGTCCGGCCGGCCGCACCGAGGGCCATCCGCGAGGCCCTGATCCTGTTCGAGCAGAGCCCCGGGTGCACCCCGACAATGAGCGAACTCGCCGCGGCGGCCGGCGTGAGCATCCGGTCACTGCAGGTCGGATTCCGCGCGCACATCGGCATGAGCCCCACCGAGTACCTGCGCGACCTTCGCCTCCAGCGCGTCCGGGCCGAGCTGCAGTCATCAATTCCCGATCAGGCGAGCATCGCAGACATCGCCTACGCCTGGGGCTTCAATCACCTCGGCCGCTTCGCACAGCTTTACCGCAAGCGATTCGGCGAGCTGCCGTCGCAGACGGCGCGCGGCTAGCACGAGCCCTCCCACCAGCACTCCCTAGGCTCGCTAGGGTTGGGATGACGAAAGCGGGGCACTCGGTGCGCAACTGGTCCGGCCATGTGGAATTCATGTCAACGCGGGTGGAAGCCCCCGCCACGCTCGGTGATCTCCAGTCGCTCGTGGCTGCATCCCCGCTCATCCGAGCCCTCGGCACTGCCCACTCGTTCAATGCGATCGCCGATACGGCTGGCGTCCACGTGTCAGTGGCGGGCCTCGTGAGCCCGATCGAGATCGATTCCGATGCCTGCGTCGCGTGGGTGCCGGCGGGCATGCGCTACGGCGAGGCCGCCCGGCTCCTCGACGCCCAGGGGTGGGCCGTCCCGAACATGGCCTCCCTCGGGCACATCTCAATCGCGGGCACAATCGCGACCGGCACCCATGGCTCGGGCGATCGCAACCAGACGCTGTCTGCGTCGGTCGCGGGCATCGAGATGGTTACGGAATCCGGTGAGCTCATCACCATTGCCGCGGGCGACCCTGATTTCGAGGGCTCGGTCGTGGCACTCGGGGCGCTCGGGGTGACAACCCGCGTGCTCCTGCGCATCGAGCCGCGCTTCGAGGTTCGTCAGTTCGTTTACGACGGCGTGACGCACGCCGCGCTTCTTGCCGGATTCGACGAGGCGTTCTCGAGTGCCTACAGCGTCAGCTTCTTCACGTGCTGGGCCCCTGACCTCACCGGCAAGATCTGGATGAAGCGCCGCGAGGGGGTCGATGCTCCCCTGGCAGGCGAACAGCTGGCCGGACGCCCGTGGATGGGTGGCCAGCTTGCCGACGGCAAGCGTCATCCGCTGCCCGACCATGACGCCATCCACTGCACCGAGCAGCAGGGCACCCTCCTGCCCTGGCATGAGGCACTGCCGCACTTCAAGCTCGACTTCACCCCGAGTTCCGGCGACGAGTTACAGACCGAGTACCTCGTACCACGGTCTGAAGCCGTCCGGCTGCTCGGCGAACTCGAATCACTCGCCCCCCGGATTCACCCGCATCTGCACGTGTCGGAGATCCGCACGATGCGCGCTGACAACCTGTGGCTCAGCGGGGCCCATGGCCGTGACACCGTCGGCATCCACTTCACCTGGAAGAAGGTGCCCGACTCTTTGGAACTCCTCCCCGAGATCGACGCACTACTCGGCACAGCGGGCGGGCGCCCCCACTGGGGCAAGCTCTACAGCGCAAGCCCCGAGTCACTCGCACGTCGGTATCCGCGATTCAGCGACTTTGCCGCGCTCGCGAACCGGATGGATCCGCGCGGAAAGTTTCGGAACGACAACCTCGATGCCCTGCTCGGCGCACGTGAAGAGCGCATCGATCGCCCATAGGCAAGCGAACGAGTAAACGTCATCGCCCCATGACCGCGTGTCGTCCCTGAAAATGCCCCCGTTGGCCCATAGCCTGCTCGTGCAAGAACCTGCGTCCTTCCCCGGAACCGTTGACGACGTGATCAAAGAGGATCGTCGTCCGCAGGCAACACGCTATGGAGCGCGGCATGATTCCAGTTGGCATTCTCCTCATCATTCTCGCGGCCGTCGGAGGTATCGCGGGCCTGCAGATGACCGGTGACACGGCGATCGCAGCGCTCATGGCAGCGGCAGCCGCACTTCTGTCTGGAGTTGGCTTGCTGATCGGCGCCCAGCGGCTCAAGCGGATCGAGAGCGCCCAGGGTGCCACGGTCACCGGATGGCGTCCGGACCCCTGGGTCAAGCAGCGCGATGGCGCACAGGCTCCAAATCGCCTCGAGGTGCGCGCTCACCGGATACCCCGCTAGCGGACGGCCTCGCCGTCCTCCATGAGCGACTTAAGTCGCACGAGGGTCTTGGCGATGGCAACCTGATTGCCCTCATAGGCATTGATAAGGAGCAGGGCCGGGGGGAAGCGCGCCGTCGACCCGTCGAATGTCTCGGTGACCACCGTTGTCTCGGCATCCACCGGCTCGAACTCATAGCGCCAGCGGTGGTGGTTGAAGTGGCACCAGGCGATGCGGCGGCCCTCTTCGAACTCGACGACCTCATTGTTCGTCCGATAGGGCAGTTTGAAGCGCATCCCCATCCCGAAACGGGATCCGAGCTCGAGCCGAGCAGGACCACTCACGACCCCTTCGACCATGCCGGAGCCATCGAAGCGTCGATGCTGTGCTGGATCGGCAACGATGTCGAAGATTCTCCAAGATGGAGCGTTGATGACGATCCTCGCAGATCGCACCCACGTTGATCCGGTGGCAAGTATTTCCGCGCGCTCGTCCATGGACGCAACCCTAGACGCGTCCCACTAGGCTCCCGTCAGGCGCATGAGGAGGAAGCTTGCACAACCTGACTCCCAATCGGCGGATCACGCGGATCGAACTGTTCCATGACGTCGTTTTCGCTGCATCAATGCTGCTCATCTACGGGATACTCGCGAAGGGCCTGAGCGGGGCTGAGTTCCATTGGCTGTCGACAATCGCCCGGGTCGACGGCGATGTCGGCGTCATCGCACCCGGCGAATTGTAAGGCCATGTCCGACCCCGCTCGCCTCCTTCCACGGGTGCCTGAAGTCTCGGCGCGTCGCGCATATCGCCCAGACATTCAGGGGCTCCGCGGCATCGCCGTCCTCGTTGTGGTCGTCCTCCATTCAGGGCTCCCCTTGCCGGGCGGCTTCACCGGTGTCGACATCTTCTTTGTCATATCTGGATTCGTCATCACTTCATCACTCGTCGCCCGTCTCAATGCGACCGGTCGTATTGAGATGGGCAGGTTCTCCCTCGCACGCATCCGACGCCTGTTGCCAGCTCTCGCCGTCATGCTCACGGTGGTGCTCATTGCCAGCATGGCTCTCGGCACGATCGGCGCCCTGGGCATCACCGCGCGAACCGGTGCCGCCGCGGCGCTCATCAACGCGAACAACTACCTGATGGTCTTCGATGTCGGCGGCTACTTCGATGCGACGTCCGCCCTCAATCCGCTTCTTCACACGTGGTCGCTCTCCGTGGAGGAGCAGTTCTATCTCGTCTTTCCCAGCCTGCTGCTGCTCAGTTGGCTGAGCCTTCGCACCAGCCGCCGATTCAGCCCGCATTCGCGGATCCGGCTGATGCTTGTCGTCGTCATCGCCACGTCGTTCGCCCTGGCCGCGTGGCTGAGCCTCACGATCCCGGCGACCGAGGCGGGCGGCTTCTTGGGCCGACTCGACTACTACTCCGCAATCACCCGCGCATGGGAATTCGGCGCGGGCGCCCTGCTCGCCGTGACGCCGATCGTCGCCATGAAGGGTCGCCGGGCAGCGACCATGGCGGGCGCAGCAGGCGCCGTGCTCGTGGCAATCGGCCTCCTGACGATCTCCGAGTCGGCCACGTATCCAGGGCCAATCACGATGTTGCCGGTCGTGGGTGCGGTGTTGCTCATCGCGGCGGGCACTTGTAGTGCATCGAACCCGGTAAGTCGAACCCTGACGACCAAGCCCATGGTCGAACTCGGGAACCTCTCATACAGCTGGTACCTGTGGCACTGGCCGTTCATCGTTTTCGCCGGCATCTGGTGGTCGGGTGCCCTCGGGCCCCGAGTCATCGCCGCAGCAGCCTCCTTGGGCGTCGCCTGGCTTTCCGTCCGCTACATCGAGCTGCCCATTCGCTATCGGTCAAACCCTTTGCGCCGCAATACGCTATGGCTTGCGGTTGCGTGCGTTGGCATCCCACTGGCCGCCGCTGGCCTCCTCGCACAATGGCACCAGACCCTCAAGAGCGACGCAGGCCTCAACCCGTTCGCACTGCACGCCGACGCGTTGCTTGACTGCGACTCCCCCAAGCCGCTATCCAGAAAGCCGATCGACTGCAGCTGGCCCGTCGCTCAATCTCGGGGCCGCGGCGTCCTTGTCGGCGACTCACTCGCCGGTCACTACACGGAGGGCTTCGTCGCCGGTATGAACGCCGCCGGGCTCGACGCTCAGGTCGCGACCCTTTCCGCGTGTACGTTCATCGATTTCGGGTCTCTCGCGCGTCAGGCTCGCCGGGTCGGCATGCGGCCTGACCCGTCATGCACGGCTTTCGTCAGCCGAACGATGGACGACCTCGTTGCGGATCCGCCAGATCTAGTTGTCATGTCAACTTCGACCCAGCGATACCTCCGCGCACCCGCAGACGAGTCCGACCCGGAGGCAACGGTAAACCTCGCTGAGCGACAGGACCTGTGGTTCCGAGCACAGGCAGCAATGATCCGACGTCTGACAGAGGCGGGCGCTCGCGTCGTCGTCGTCGGTTCCGTGCCTCGATTCAAGGGCTGGGGTCAACTCGAGGAGGGCCCCTTCAAGGAATCACCAGCGATCTCGATCATCGCTGGCGTTCCCCGCGATGGTCCCGAGATCCCCCGAGAAGACGCCCGCCGAGCCCAGCTCCCGGGCCACATCGCGCAAGCGGCAGCCACCGCGGCCACCGGGGCAACGTCGATCGACTTCTTCGATGTCGTGTGCCCGTCAAGCACCTGCACTACTGAGGTCGGCTCCGTGTTGACCTACCGAGATTTCGAGCACCTCAGTGTCGCAACCTCCCGAAGCCTCGCACCGGCGTTTCGCGATCTCGCGAAACGTCTCTTGCCCTCGCCCTGACAAGGCGCACAACCCGCTCCCGCACGAGCCGCGCACTCCGCTCTCGTTGGTTCGTGATCACCATTCGTGCCCTGCACCTCACTGCGGCTTCCTCGAGGAGTGCAGTCCATCGCCACGAGCAGTGCCGGCACATTTTCGGATCCACGAGCATTCGCCCTCAGCCTTGACGGCTGAGCACCAGGCTACGAGGTGACAGGGCCGTACTGGTTGTCGGTTGGCATGCCCGGCAGGAGGAGGAAGACCAGGACAACAATATTGCCGAACGGCACGAGATACAGCAGAAGGAACCAGCCGGATTGACCACGATCATGGAGCCGACGGACGGCGACGGCGATGGTGCCGATCACCAGGATGATCCCAACGATCCCCATGGCGATGGCGAGGATGATCCCGATCACCATCACGATGGTTCCCAACGTCTCATTCGAGCTGCGCAGGGCAGTCGCACCCGCAAAGACCCCCATCGCCACGAGGACGAACGCCGTGATGACCAGACCTTGGAAGAGATACCAGAACCAGAATGCCGAACGTCGCGACCGCCCGGTGAACTCCATCTTGTTTGCCCAGCCGCTCGCGACTGCTTCCTTGAACGACATATCAGCTCCACTTCAACGATGAGCCCCGCATTGGGCGTGCTCGCACGATAGACACGGTCACGTGCACCCAGCAACCAATTCCTCTCCGGCAGCGCAAAGTGGGGGGCTAGCCCCCCACTTTGCGCATTCAGTTACCGGCTGGAGGGGACGAGCCGGCCT
>JBMOKH010000216.1:0-3995 GCA_049315365.1 Candidatus Nanopelagicales bacterium | reverse complement strand
CTCACCCTTGACACCCCATCGGATCAGCCGGCCACCCTCACGGTCGAAGCGCCCGGCGAGGAGTGCCGGGTTCCCGGCGAGGGTGTGCAATACGCGAAGGTGATCGACTTAAGGCCCGAAGCTCCGGCGCCACTGGGCGGCTAGGCGATTGCCGTCAGTCGCTGGCGATGCCGAGGACCTCAACCCCTACGGGACTGCCATCCTCCGCGAGGTCGATGTAGATGCTCGAGGTGACTTCAATCGTGGTGTGAACGGGCAACTCGGACACGTGCAGGTACGTCGCACACGCGACTGAGTCAAACGTCTGTTTCAACACGATCACAGACCTCCTGTTCACGAACGCCAGATGACGTTCACCACGGTTGCTACTGCGCCCACTGCGGCTTGTACTTGTCCATGAGCGACTGGACGCTCGCAAGCCCGACGACCCGGTTGTTGACGTCGAGGAGGATGAGCTGCTTCGCCCTCACCGATTCTGGCATGTTGAGGAAGGACGGATAGGCGTCGAGCCACGCCGGGGTGTTCGTGAGCCACTCGCGCCGAGCCCAGTCGACGAGGGGCTGGCCATCGACTGCGGAGTCCTTGCCGGAGAGCCCGGCGAGCAGCCGGGTGCATGAGTAGGCACGCTGGCCATCGGGCAGCACGGACGGCAGTTCGGCGCCCTGCGGCAGGTAGGCGCAGCCGATCGGATTCGCGGCGATCGACTGATCCGCCGTGTTCCGGACCTCCGCCGGCCACCAGTAGCCTCGCGGGTCGGCGTTCGTCGCGGGCCACTGCTCGGGGCTGACGAGGGTGAGGGCTCGCGGCAGGATGGTGTCGACGGTGAGCAGGTACACCACGGTGACGATTGCTAGGACTCTGACGAGGGTGCGCCCGCTGCTTCGGCGGCTCACCTCCATGATCGCGAACGGCAGGGTGACGGCGAGCACCACGATCGTCGCCATGAACGTCGTCTTCAGGGCGCCGTACTCGGGGCCCGTTCCCGCGTACCAGGTGCCGATGAGGCTCAGGACGAGCGCGTAGCCGACGATCAGGATGAGCGGCACAAAGGGCTTGAGGGCCACGGCACCCTGCAGCCCGGGACGCTGTCGCACGATGAGCATCGCGCCGAGAATCGCGGAAGCCCCCGCGAGGATCGCGAGGATCGACGAGACCTGCTCCGTGCCGCCTTGGCTCGAGAGCAGTTGCAGGCTGCTCACCCCGAGCCCTGCGGTCACGCCGCGGGCCCCTCCCCCGGCAGGCCCCGCGGCCGCCGGGGTGATGTCGGCCATGTAGACGAAGGCGCTCGCGATCGACGTCCACATAAGGATGATGGTGGTGAGGACGAGGGCGAACGCGACCCACGGGACGTCCGAGATCCTCCGGGACCTCACGAGCTTCATGACGACCATGACGGCGCAGGCGATGAGCACACCAGCGCTCACCGGCATGATCGGGAACCAGATCACCGACACGACGACGACGGCCAGGGAGGTGAGCAGGTAGGCGTGCCGGATTCTCGTGCCGACGAGGAAGACGCTGGCCCACAGGCCCACGACGAGGAAGACGAACTGGAGGGTGAGGTGGCCGAGGCCGCTCACCGCGAGGCTTCCGGCCATCATCGCGAGCGATGCCGTCCATATCGCGGGCGCCGGGATGAAGCGCCGCTCCTCGCCATCGCGGCGAGCCCCGATGCGGGCCTCGGCGATGGGTGCGAGCGCGAACGGCACGAGGGCGACGAGGGCGTACTGGAGGTAGATGACCGAGTTGGCGGCGACGAATACCTCGTTCACCCCACCGAAGGCGAGGAGCGAGACGACGGCGAGCAGGGTCGCAGTGAAGACGACCGCGAGCTGCAGCGGCCCGCCCATGGGAACCCCCTGCTCGATGGGCGCTCCCGAGATCATCTGCGCGGTGAAGTCGAGCCATTTGGCGTTGTCCTCCGCGTGCTGGCGGAGGATGAGGAAGCCGACCCCGGTGAAGGCGCCTGACCCCGGGGCGGCGAGCGCCCTCGAGATGAGGACGAGGCCGATCATGGCCAGCGACGGGGCGATGACGGCGGCCATCTGCCGCGCGAACGGCACGATGGAGCGCCCGGTGCGCCGGGGGGCAGAGAAGAGCGCCGCGGCGAACACGGCGGCCAGCGCCACGAGGAGCGCGAGCTGAAGGGACAGGAGATCCCACCGGGTGCCCCGGTCGATCGTGAAGTTGATGCCGGCGCCGACGATTGCGAACGACCCCGTGACCGCGACGGCGATCCAGGTGATGCTGCGGACGAGCAGGAATGAGACTACGGGCAGTGCGATGTAGGCGATAAGGAACGCGACATTGCCCATTAGGCTCCAATGTGAGGGTCGCGGTGAGTTTACCTGTGGTCGCCACAGCCCAGATCCGCACCGACCGATGATGAGGGATGAACGTGCGCACGCGATTGGACGCTCCGGCCGTCGTCGGGTTCGTGGGCGCACAGGCCGTCACGCTGTCGATTCTCGTCGGGCCCATCGCCTCCCAGCCGTGGCTCAGCGGATTTCGCAATTACTTCCCGTCCGACCAGTTGGCCTACGCGGCCATCGCGACGAATGTCGCGGACGGCAATCTGTCGATGGTCGAGCCGTTCAACGAGACCGGCACGCTCACCTACCCGAGCCTCTGGTATTTCGTCATCGGCCTGTTCTCACGCGTCACCGGCGCGCCGGTTCACGTGTCGTGGACGCTCCTCGGGGTCGCGGCTGTCGCGGCGACTGTCCTCGCTGCGGGCATCGTCGCCTGGCGGGGCTCGCGCCTGTGGTGGTCGCCGATCCTTCCCGCCCTCGCGCTGCTCACGGGCACGCTCGCCCAGTTCAGCGGCGGCAACTGGTATGTCGTCCTCGACCGTCACGCTGTCCTCTGGGGCCCGTTCGGCACGCTGTTCACCCTCAACGCCGAGGCCATCGGCCTGTGCCTCGTCGCCGGGGCCCTCGTCGGGATCATCGGGCTCGCGCTTCGGGGCGAATCCCGCCACCGATGGCTGTGGGCCGGTGCCTGCGGCGCGCTCATCGGCATCACCGCGAATGTGCAGACGTATTCCTTCCTCACCGGGGTCAGCCTGGTCGCGTTCAGCGGCGCCATCTACGGCCTGCTCTCGGCGCGCTCGTGGCGTCCGGCGGTCATCACGGCGGTGCTTCTCGCCCTGCTCCTCGCCTTCGGCAATGGGCTCGCCGTAACCGTCGGCCCGCTGCCGATGTTCGGCCTGCTCGTCGTCGCGCTCAGCCCCGGGCTCCTCGCGGCCGCTCGGCCTCACGCTCGAGACGTCTCGATCTTTGTCGCTTGCCTCGTCATTGCGGCGTCGCCTCAGTTGATCCGGACGCTCCTGGGCCTCGCCGCGCAGGATCCCTTCCTCACCTACCGGCAGGCATCGACCGACGCCCTCGGAGTACCGCCGATAGCCGGGCTCGCGGCCGCTGCGATCCCGCTGGCCCTCGGGCTCGCCCTCCTGCTCGCCCCTCGCCGGTCAAGGCCACGCTGGGCGACGGCACTCGTGCTCGGCCTCGGCGCCGGCTGGGTGGTCATGGCGAGCAATGACCGCTGGGGCTTCACCCAGGAGCCGTACCGATTCTGGCTGCAGTACTTCACGCTCAGCGTCCTGGTGCTCTCCGTCCTCGCGGCGATCATGATCCGGGCCTACATGAGCGATCGCGCAGCCGCCGGCGGTCCCGCCAGGCAGTGGATCCCTTCGGGGGCCGCCGGCGCCGCCGCCGTCGTCCTCGTCCTCGCATCCCTCGCCGACGTCGCCGGCTTCTGGGCCTTCACCCGAGACAAGGGGGTCTTCGACACCACCACCGCGGAGTCACGGCAGATCGCCGAGCTCGGCGACAAGGCGAGCGGCTTGCTCGCGTACGGCCCCTGCATCGACCCCCTGCGGCTCAAGCTCCTCGCCAAGACCGAGGTGCCCTACTTCAACGAGGGCCTCGCGTGGCCAGCCGAGAGCGACCGGGTCAAGGCCCTGATCGGCTACCAGCGGATGGGCGAGCTGCGCC
>JBMOKH010000215.1:0-4002 GCA_049315365.1 Candidatus Nanopelagicales bacterium | reverse complement strand
GGTCGTCAACACTTCGCGGGACAACTGGACGGGCCGCTTCGACAGTCAGGGTAAGCCGATCGTGGGTGCCAAGGTCGCCTTGGCCATCACTAAGTCGTCGACCGTCGACGCATCTGGAATGAAGTGCTACGTCATGGAAGGTGACCTGCGCAACCAGCAGGTGATCCAGACCGACCAGTCCGTCAAGTCGATCTCCGGCTCGACGGCCGTCTTCTACTGTGATCCCGCCTGCTACGCGGAGTTCTTCGAGCCCGCGACTCGCTTCCCCGGGGGCTCGGTCTACTACGAGCTGGTGACAACCCGGTGCCCCAGCGGATTCAACCCTCAGGCCCTCCCGCTGCTCGCCGGCTACGCCGGACCGAACCTCGGCAAGATGGCTGCCAAGGGATAGGCGGCCTGCGCGTGTTACCCGGTCGAGCAGCCATCAAGACTGCAGATCCCCTCAACCATGAGGACAAAGTAGGCCTGCGCGGCGACGACAAGGGCCAGGACAACGCCCGCTATTACCTGTGACGCTAACGCCTTCCGTGCACCCGCGGCCACGATCTCACCTGGCGCGATGGCACCTGGCGCGATGAAACTGCGGGCCCTCTTTCCTGTGATGAGGGCCGCGACGGGTAGGACGAACGTCAGGGCAGCGATCAGCAGGACCGCGACGACGACAGCCACCTTCACCCAAAACGGATTTGCGCGCTCGTAGGTGACCATGTCGGCAAGCAGCAGGGCCACGAGCTCTATCCAGACCAGCCACGGGCTGACGACAACGCTGATCAAAGCCAACAGCAGTGCTTTGGTCGAAGTCGCCATAGTTCTCAACCACTTTCGCCTGCGGATCTGTCAATGAGCATCAAACTTTATCGCGTGCCGCCTGCGAAGAGAGCCTTAGCCTCGACCGGAGTGAGTGCTGAGCTACAGGTAACGAGCAGATCCCAAGACTCCGGCAAATGACGGCCATCCACAAGTCGACCCACTCCCCCACCTCGCCGGGCAGGCGCTAATGCACCGGTAGGGCAATAATGCTTGGGTGCGCCGTGCCCTGATCTTCCTCCTCATGTCTTTGTGCTTGGTGCTCGCGGGCACCTCGCCGGCGCAGGCCCACCAGCCGGTTCCACTCTCGTCAGCTAACCCGACGCCCGACCGCGGGCCGCTCCTCGTAGACGGCACCGTCTCGTTCGCCGTCTACGCCAGCTTGCAGGGGAAGGACACCCGCGGGTTCCGGTTCGCGCTGCGCGATGGTCAGCGACGTGAGGTCCAGTTGCTCATCGCCGACGCATCACCCGGGAATACCCTCGCCGCGAGCGCATTGCCGGAGGTCATCATCACTGACCCTCGCGGTAAGCGGACGATTCTCAGGCCAGTGGAGCGTTCGCCCTTCCTCGAGCCATACTCGGGGATGAAGTACCTGTACCTAGCGCGGCTATCAGGTAAGGGTATCGGCGGGGCCTACCAGGTACTGATCCGCTCCCGGTCGACTCAGCCCGTCGAGGCCGTCGTTGCGGTCGGCTACCGCGAGGTGTCCGGTCGCGTCGTGCCCTGAGGTTCTCACCGCTAGGCGGCAACCGGTTTCATAAGAGTTCCGTAGCCTGATGGCCGCGCCGGTCGCCCGTTCCCGCGTCCACGACCGAGAGTCAGGGCACCCTCCGGATCGGGAATCGACTGCCCGCACGCCAAGGCACGCTAGCCTGCAAGTCTCGGCAAGCCGGAACAGGTGTCATTCGCTTGGACGAGCGGATGATGGTCATCGACCTCGCGGTCTGCCTTGCCGTGTCGGCAATTATCATCTGGCTCTTCCAGAGGTAACCAGCACCCGGCCCGCGTCTAGCCCTTGACGATGTAGCTGGGCGAGCGAAGCGAGAGCACGAGCGCCACGATCCAGCCGATCAAGGTCCAGCCCAGCAGCAGGTTGAGCCAGAAGACACCCCAGTGCGGGACATCGCGAACCGCAGCGATCGCCCACGGCAGCATGTAGCCGACCGTGAGGATCGCGACGATCACGGCAACAATCTTCGTGGTGGTCCAAGACCGGCTCTCCGGCTCCAGCATTGTCATCTCGTTGCCTCCAGTGCGGTGAACACGTCATGTCCAGATCGGGCGTCGAACCGTAGCCCTTCGCATTGAAGAGTACCTCGCCCGACCCATCGGCCGAAACCTGATGGGGTAAAGCGTCATCTCACTTGATGAGGGTGATGACGACCTTGTAGGTCTTGCCGTCCTCGAGCAGCGTCAACCGCTCGGACCCCCGTGCCCCGGCGTACTTTCCGGTGCCGCCGATGACTGCATAGCTGTCCGTCCAGCCTGGCTGAGGCAGAGTGCCGATCGGAAGCTTCGACATCCCTGCGATGAACAGCCAGCCACCGGGAAGCGCGTTCTCGATGTCGACACGGCGCATGTCCATCTTCGACTCGGGGTTGTAGGCAACGATCTCCGCCTGCGAATAGCTGACTCCGATGACCGGGCCATTCAGGGTGCGCGACAGCGCCAACTCACGGTGCACGAGATCGCCGTTATCAGGGCCCTGCGCATTGTTGTCAATGCGTGCGATGCCCCGATTCTCGGCGAAGAGCACAATCGTCGTTGCGGCCTTGCTGTCGGGCGAAGGCGCGGCATTGGCCGCGGGGCCTGCCAGCATGGCCGCAGGCACGGCGAGCAGGGAGGCGGCAATCGCCATGATGCATGGACGAACGGCGTTTCGGAGCATCGGGCAATCTCCAAGTCGAGTGGCGAGGAACGGATTGCGCACGCTAGCACCTGCCCGATGTCGCCCCGCACCAATGGCTCGCTGGCATCGCGAGGGCTCGCGGGATTCGCAGAAACCTGGATCTGCAGGTACCTCGACTTGGGTGGGAGCGCGTCCGGCGTCAGGGAGCAATCCAGACCCCAAGTGGCGTTGGATTACCCGCATCGTCCCTGATGCCGCAGACTTGTCCCATGGCTGACGACGACATCGAACGACTACTCCGCGAGGTTGCCGGAACCACGGGATCCGGTGATCCTTCCCCTCGGCAAGAGAGCGCCTCGCTGGTTCGCCGATCCGGGACCGTCCAGGGACGAATCGGCTTCTCTGTCGTGGCCGGCGCGGTATTGGGGGTGGGCGGCTGGTTCGTCGGCCTCATCCTGCCGTTCGTCGGTGCGGGCTCCATGGGATTCGGCGCGGCGTTAGGGGCCTTCGTGACCGCCATGGTCACCGGCGCACCTCGCTGGCTCTCTCGCTGAACCTCAGCGCTTTCTACCATCTTGTCGCACCCAATGCGTCATGATGTGGCCCATGAGTTATCGTCGCGCCGGCACGTCCGTCCTCGCCCTGGCCATGCTCGCTTCGGCAGCCCTGTCCGGCATCGGCCTCGCGGCCCCCGCCCTGGCGGCCACGACGAAGAGCTACACCTTCGAGCAACTCGTTGACACTGTCCCGGTCACGCCCCCGCTCTATGTCGGTTATCGCGGCCCCACGCAATTCATCCCGGCCGCCACCGCCCTCAAGAAGGACGCCAAGGGCTGCAATCTCCGTCAGCGCATGATCATCTCCCTCGCTCAGGTCAAGCCCAAGATTGGCGCCCGCTGCAAGATGACGGGCGGCACCTGGGTTACCGCGCTGGGCAAGACGGTCAAGACCGCCCGAGGCCTGAATGTCGCTCCGACTATGAGCTACAAGCAGGCCTGGGGGCAGGGCGCCTACGCCTGGACCCCGGCGCAACGGCTTGCGTGGGCGACGAACACCTCCACCGCCCCGACGAAGACCAGGGCCAAGGGCGTCACCCCGCTCCAAGTCACCCAGAAGTTGTACACGTTTGATGAACTCGTCGACCTCACCCTCGTCACGATGTCCGCAGCGGAGGAGTCCGACCGCCTCCGCCAGTTGATCGCCTTCTGCGGTCGCGACGTCGGCTGCCTCATCTACGTGTCGAGTGCATGGCGAACGTTGACCGCCTTTGGGCAATCAGATCTGCAGGCCGGCGTCGACGCCTGCAACGGGGTTGTCGCCCGGCTCACGAACGTCGCTGCCTG
>JBMOKH010000214.1:0-4005 GCA_049315365.1 Candidatus Nanopelagicales bacterium | reverse complement strand
TGGCGAGGACCGGGGTCCACTCCCAGGGCAGGGACGCATCCTCGTAGACCTCGAAAACCGACTTCGACCAGGAGGCCTGGTGGTCGAGCTGGCCGCCGAGGCTGCGGAACCCGTAGTCGCTCACGATGTGGGCGGCCCGAAAGTGCTGGAACTTCGCGGCATCGGCTCCGGCAGTCGCGGCAAGCGTGATCAGTTCGAGAGCACGGTCGAGGTCGCCGTCGTGGTTCGCGGCGATGTCGGCGATGAAGTAGGTCGGCTCATCCCTGCCGATGATGCGGTCGCCGATCCGGACCGTCTTCACCGGGATCGTCTTCATTGGGCTGCCTCCGCAGTTTGCCTGGCCGTCACGCGCACCCGTTCATCCTAGGAGGTCGCACTACGACCCAGGCCCCTCGCGCGAGCCCTGGCCCTCGTCGCGCGATGCTCGGTGCGTCCGTGACATATGGCCTTATCTGCCATCGCATACATGGTAGAGTTCGCTTTGTCATGCTTCGCTAGGGAGCATGCCGAGCCCGTCTCACCGGAGGTGGCATCGTGAAGCCCCGACTCACCGGTGCGCCGCGCACGAAGGCAGCCCTGTTCCGGGCATTGACGGCGACTTGCCTTTCAGGCCTGATGATCGCCGGCGCCATAGGAAGCCAGGCGTGGCTCGAACCGGCGGCCGCGGCAGTGGCGGGATCGCCGACTGACGTGGCGGGGTCGCCCGGGGACACGCAAGTGTTCGTGTCGTGGGTCGCGCCGGGGTCGACGGGTGGGTCGGCGATCACCGGGTATCGCGTCCAGGTGTCAACATCGTCGAGTAGCGGGTTCGCGGATGCTGCGGGTGGCTGCCGGCCGGTGGCGGTAGCCGCGTCGACCGAGGTCCGCTGCGATGCGACGGGACTGACGAACGGCCTCGCTTACTACTTCAAGATCGCGACCATCAACGCCAGCGGGACGAGCCCCTACTCGACGGCCTCGGCTGCGGTAATCCCTGCAGCTGCGACGAGCCGGGTCGTCACCCTCAACAGCGGCGGCGGCACCAGTGCCTCTGACGGGCTCAAGTTCGAATTCGGCGGGGGCAACTACCAGGTCACGCGCTACAACAGCAGTACCACGCCTCCGGCCAGCGCCGGCCAGCTCTATTCTCAGACAGCGGTGGCACAGGCGCCGTTCGCGAACACCGGCCTGTTCAACGGTGCCTGGCTGAGGGTTGGGTCAACCTTGGTGGGTCCGTGTCGGCCCACGTCGACGGTGACGATCACGGCGGCGTCCGGCGACGGCACGACCGCGACCTTCACGACGGGCACGGCGCATGGGCTCGCCGTGGGGCAGGGCGTCCGTGTCGCCGGCGTGCAGAGCTCCGGCGCGAATCCGGCCGGGTACAACATGCCCAACAACGTGACCGGTGCCGATGTCAGCGGCGCCGTCGTGACGTCGGTACCGTCGCCGACGTCGTTCACCATCGCGTCGACCGAGTCGGGGCCGTATGTGTCGGGGGGCACGGCAACGAGCGGCGCGGTGTCGCCGGCGACCTGCCCGTTGGCCCAGGCCTCGTCGGCCATCACCGCACTCGCGGGGTGGAACAGCATCGTGTCCAGTGGCGGGTCGACGAATGCGGTGGCGGGTGGCACGGGCACGGCGTTGACGACGATGTCGTACACGGACCCGACGTCGGCGTTGACGTACACGTTGACGGAACGGTTCGAATACACCGCTGGCGATCCCTACGTGACGCAGACGATGACGTTGACCGTGCCAACGGGGAATGCGACGGCCTGCTCTGGTGCGCCGTGCGAGGTGAAGCTCTATCAGGTGATGGACACGTACCTGGGCGGGTCGGATGAGGGGGCGGGCTTTCGCACGCTGGATCGCAGTTCGAACATGCTGCTCATCGGCGTGCGCAGCACCAGTGGGACAACCGAGGCCCTGCGATGGCGGTCCGGAGACCGGTGGACGGGCTACGTGTCCGGCTTCTACTCATGCCCCTTCAAGGCCTCGGCGTGTGTCTCGCCGAGTATCCCCTCAGATCCAACGGGGTCGATGGGCGCGGGGGGGAACTTCTGGACGGGGACGACGGGTATCGATCCGAGCCCGACGACCGACAATGCCATCGGGGTGATGTGGGACGTGGCCAACACGCCCGGGACGACGTCGTACACGACAGACGTGCTGTTCGCGGTCGCCCCCGTGGTGTCGACGACCTCGCTGCCGGCTACCACGACGTGCCCGGTCTACAGCCAGACGCTGGCGGCGACGAGCGGGTCTGGGACGTACTCGGACTGGGAGGTGGCTTCGGGATCGCTGCCCGCCGGCCTCACCCTGAACTACGCCACCGGGGTGATCTCCGGGACGCCGACCGCAGTCGGCACCTCGACCTTCGACGTGACGGTCACCGACTCGAACTACTTCACCAGCGAGGCGCAATCGCTGACGATCGTCGTCACGCAGGGCATGCCGGTCGTGTCGACCGCGTCCCTGCTCGGCGGTGTCGTCGGATCGGCTTACAGCCAGACCCTGGCAGCCACGTGCGGCACCGGTACCTACACCGCCTGGGCGATCACGAGCGGGACACTTCCGGCCGGCCTGACCCTCGCGTCCGCGACCGGCGTCATCTCCGGAACTCCCACCACCGTCCAGGTGTCCCCGATCACCGTGGAGGTCACCGACTCCGGCGCCAACACCGCCACCAAGGCACTGTCGATCACCATCACCGCCGCGCCGCCCCCCGCGCCTGCCGCCCCGGCAGCCCCCGCCGCCGCCCCCGCCGCCGCCCCCGCGGCGCCCTGCGCCCTTACGACGCAGTCCCCCATCACCAACCCCGTCAACGGCAACGTGCCGGCGGCCGGGCTCGGCGCCGGCGCCACCGTCATGCTCAACAACTGCGCGGCGGTCCCCACCACCCTCACCCCCGACGGGCGATCCCTGACCATCTCCACCTCCGGGTTCATGATGCGCCTCGAGGGCCGCGGCGACGCCAACGACCCGCTCGGCCTCGTCGGCACGTCGATCCTCCAACTCGTCTCCGGTCCTCCCGGAACGGCCGAGGTCCGCTCCCACGCGCTCATCTCCGGCACCGGAGCCTTGCCCGGCTCGACCGTCAAGGCCTACCTCCTGCCTGGCACCTACCTCGGCGAGGTACCCGTCGACGCCGCCGGCACCTTCAACGGCACCGTCGACATCCCCCCGGGCCTCGCTGCCGGCACGTACACCCTCCAGGCCAACGCCCTCGGCACCGACCGCCAGACCCGGTCCCTGTCGATCGGAGTCCTCATGAAGTCCGCCAAGGCCGTCACCATCCCATCGGGCAACACCACCGTGCGATTCCACAAGGACTCCGCGAAGCTGACCCCAAGGGCCAAGCACGAGCTCAAGGTCATCGCCAAGCGCATCGGCACCGCCCATGCCCGCTCGGTCATCCTCGGCTACGTCCAGAAGGACACGACCCGGCACGACAACAGGGCACTGTCCACGGCACGCGCGAGGAACACGGCGGCATTTCTGCGGAAGATCGGCATCCGCGGAGTCTTCGTCGCGAAGGGCAAGGGCGTCGATCCTCGAAAGCCCGGGCGCAAGGGCCGCCGGGTCGACGTCACGATCGTCGGCCTTCCCAAATAGGCGCCACGGAAGGCTCGACCCCAGCCCCCTTTTCGTTTCACCCCTGAATCCGGGGCGGATGAACGAATGTCGCTTCGTTGCGGCCTGATTCATTCGTCTCGCCCGGAATCCGGTTGAAACGCCGAGCAGGGGTGCTGGACCTTAGACTCTCGTTCATGAGCGTGCGCGTGTACACGGGCCCGCACTCCGACAGGGGCGGCCCGCCCTCGGCCTGGCTCGTCTACGTGCCGTGGGGCCTCGCGGCCGTCACCATCATCGGCCAGATCGCCTGGATCCTCGTCGCCGGCGATTCACGCGCCGTCGTGACCTCCATCACCGTTGCTGGGTTCTTCCTCACGAGCACCACACACGCGTTCGCGACCCGCGGCCTCGCCTGGACCTCCGGCTTCCTCGGGATCTCGCTCACGC
>JBMOKH010000213.1:0-4007 GCA_049315365.1 Candidatus Nanopelagicales bacterium | reverse complement strand
CCTCGTGCGGCGTCATCTCGCTGAATCCCCCCAGGGCCGGAAGGCAGCAAGGGTAGGTGGGCTCTGGCGGGTGCGCGGGGGGTCCCTTCCTTTCGCCACCGGTCCGCCCGGAGCATTTCGCGGGTTGTCGGCCCGGACGATTAGGGTGGCGCACGTGTCCATGGCTTTGTATCGCACCTATCGGCCCGCGTCGCTCGACGCGGTCGTCGGCCAGGACCACGTCACCGGCCCCCTGAGGCGCGCGCTCGAGAACGACCGCGTGAACCACGCCTACTTGTTCTCCGGGCCCAGAGGCTGCGGCAAGACCTCCACGGCACGCATCCTGGCCCGTTCGCTCAACTGCGCACAGGGCCCGACCCCCAACCCGTGCGGCGAGTGCCAGAGCTGCCGTGACCTCGCGGCCAACGGCGCCGGCTCGATCGACGTCATCGAATTGGACGCTGCGAGCCACGGCGGGGTCGACGACACCCGCGACCTGCGCGAGCGGGCCATGTTCGCGCCGGCCTCGTCGCGCTACAAGATCTACATCATCGACGAGGCCCACATGGTCACGACTGCGGGCTTCAATGCGCTGCTCAAGCTTGTCGAGGAGCCACCCGACCACGTCCGCTTCATCTTCGCGACCACTGAGGTCGACAAGGTGCTCCCGACCATCAGATCGCGCACCCACAACTACACCTTCCGGCTGGTCTCCGCGAAGGTGCTGGCCGAGCACCTTGCGTCGGTCTGCGCAGCCGAGGGCGTGCCCGCCGATCCCGCGGCGCTCGCACTCGTTGCGCGGGCAGGCGCCGGCAGCGTCCGCGACAGCCTCTCCATCCTCAGCCAGGTCATCTCCGGATGCGGCCCCGAGGGGGTTACTTACGCGGAGGCTGTCGCTCAGCTCGGCATGACCGACGGTGCGCTCCTCGACGAGACAGTCGACGCCATGGCGGCGCACGATGGGGCTGCGCTATTCATGGTCGTCGACCGGGTCATGGAGGCCGGGCATGAGCCGCGCCGGTTCGCTACCGACCTGCTCGAGCGGCTCCGCGATCTCATCGTGCTTCAGCATGTTCCGCACGCCGTCGAGGTGAAGCTCATCGACGCCCCCGAGGACCAGGTCGCACGCGAGGTCGTGCAGGCCGCAGCCTTCGGGGCTGCTGAGCTCGCCCGCGCGGCGGATGTCGTGAGCGAGGCGCTGAGCGACCTGCGCGGGGCGACTGCCCCCAGGCTCCACCTCGAGCTCATGGCGGCACGGCTGCTGCTGCCGGCGTCCGACGCGGATGAGCGAGGCACTCGGGCGCGGCTCGATCAGCTCGAGCGGCGACTGTCAGCACAGCCGACGGCCGCTGCTGCAGTGCCTTCTGCTGCGAGCGTCCCCGTCGTCGACACCCCGCAGTTCCCCGCCGCCACCGAGCCCGTAGTGGTCGCGACAGCTTCGACCCCCGCACCTGCGCAGACTCCGCCGTCCAAGCCGGCGTCCTCCGGGCGCGCGCCGCGCAAGCTCTCCGAGGTGACGGAGAGCCCGGCACCGAAGGCTCAACCGGCTGAGGTTCCTGCTGCGGTCGCAGTTCAGCCCACAGCCGTCACGGCTTCGAACTCGGCGTCCGACGACTCAGGGCTCGCCGAGATGCGTTCGATGTGGCCGGCGGTGCTCGATGCCCTCAAGACCTACCGGAGGGTGGCCTGGATGGCGTTCGCGAACTCAGCACCGATCTCGCTCTCCAACGGTGTGCTCGCGGTGGCGATCGACAGCGCCGGGACAGCCATCAACATTCGGTCGAGCGGCCATGATGTGCTGCTTCGCCAAGCGATCCTCGACGTCATGCGCCGCGACGTGAAGATTGACGTCGTCCTCGCGCCGAACGCGAGCGGAGCGGCGGCAGTGGCTGCAGCCGCGCCCGTCACGGCGAAGGCTGACGACACGCCGGCCGCCGTCGTCCTGCCCCCCATCGAGGCCGATGCCCCGAGCATCGACGACGAGGACGCGGTCGAGGAGAGCGGTATCGACCTCGTCATGCGCACGCTCGGCGCCACGCAGATCGGTGAGATCCAGCATTGATGTATGAAGGGATCGTCCAGGACCTCATCGACGAACTCGGCCGGCTGCCGGGGATCGGACCGAAGAGCGCGCAGCGCATCGCATTCCACATCCTCGCAGCAGATCCCGTCGACATCCTGCGGCTGGCCGATGCGCTTCGCGAGGTCAAGGAGAGGGTCCGGTTCTGCAGCATCTGCGGCAATGTCTCGGAAGAGGAGCAGTGCCGCATCTGCCGTGATCCGCGCCGCGACCTCACCTGCCTGTGCGTCGTCGAGGAGTCCAAGGATGTCGTGGCGATCGAGCGAACCCGAGAATTCCGGGGGAGGTATCACGTCCTCGGCGGCGCCATCAATCCGATCGAGGGCATCGGCCCCGATGACCTGCGGATTCGCGAGCTCATGGCCAGGCTGGCCGACAGCACCGTCACCGAGGTGATCCTCGCAACCGACCCGAACCTCGAGGGCGAGGCGACCGCCACCTACCTCGCCCGGATGATCAGCCCGCTCGGCGTTGCCGTCTCCAGGTTGGCCAGCGGGCTGCCCGTCGGCGGTGATCTCGAGTACGCCGACGAGGTGACGCTCGGCCGGGCCTTCGAGGGCCGGCGCCGGGTCTGATCACCGGTGCGATCCAAGCGGCGGGGGCCTAGCACCCCATTTCGGCGATCGCACGCCGTTTCGGACACCTTTCGATTGTCCTGCGCGCGGGTTGCCCTTACATTGATGCTCCCGCAGTACTCAAGGCCCTAAGGAGCGTTGAACGTGCCATCTCGGTCCCCTCGCCTGCTGAGACTCACTGTTATGGCGCTGCTCGCGGTGCCCTTAGCTCTTGGCCTCTCGCTCGTGAGTCTGCCCGGGCCCGGCCATGCCGCGCCCGTCAGTGCCGAGGATGACCCCGGAGCGCCCGCGGGGGATCCAGCGCCAGCGCCAGAGGCGGAGACCACCCCTGAGGTGCCTGTAGAGCCCAGCGTGGAGGACTCAGCTGAGCCGACTCCTGCGGAATCCGAGGTAGCCACCGACGAGGCGTCGGACGAGCCAACAGTCGAAGCAGACGAGGCGCTAGACGAGGCAGATGAGGCGGACGAGTCGGCTGACGAGGCGGACGAGGCGGACGCAGTTGACGAGGCGGCTGAGGAGACCGGGGAAGAACTCGTCGATGAACTGGCAGTCGATGAGGCCCCTGAGCTCGAACCCCAACCAGAGGTCGAAACGCCCGCTATCTCGGCAGGCTCGGTTGTCCTGAATATCCGTGGATCGATCGGTACACCGTCTGGCGATGTAGGGATCGATGTTGATGGCAGCGGTGCTGCGCCTGGGGCTCAGTACTCCCTTTGGGTGTTCTCGCAGCCGCAGCTCCTCACGAGCGGTGCGGCGGATGCCGCGGGCTCATTCACTGCATCGGCCCAGCTCCCTTCGAGCTTGACTCCTGGCGATCACACCGTGGTCCTCGAGACGACCGGATCCGACGGCCAGGCCCTAAAGTCCGCGACCGGCATAACGATCGGTGCTGACGGGACCCTTCAGGGGGTTGTTGAAGGCGTCGATGCATCGCAACTGGTGGTTCCGAAGCTTTCCGACAATCCCAAGGCGCCCAAGTACGCGCCCGTCGCGCCCCTTGACAACCCCGCTGCTGTCGCTGCAACCGCTGTCGCCGCGTTGACTGTGGCGACGGTTGTGGGCGCGGCCGCGAGTGCAGCCGCGGGTGGCGGTGGCTCGGGTGGCTCGGGTGGTGGTGGCTCGGGTGGCGGTGAGGCTGGTGAAGGTCTTGAGGCGGAGGTGCGAAGGCGAAAAAAATACCGCAGTGGTGATCAGGCGGGCGGGGTATGGCGTGCGACCTTCGTGCCGGACGGTGACGCAATAGGCGATCGATCTTGGTTTTATCGTGCGCCTGGACTCGCGTTGATTGACCGGCTGTCCTACGCGTGCACGGCGGCCACTGCTTCCAAGAGCCCGCTTCTCTCCCGATGCATTGGGGACGCAGCTCCGCTCAG
>JBMOKH010000212.1:0-4023 GCA_049315365.1 Candidatus Nanopelagicales bacterium | reverse complement strand
CACCCGGCAGGGCGGTTCGGAATCGCGGTGCTCGACCCGGCCACGCGAATGGGCGCACTGCCGCTCGCCCTCCATCCGGTCATGACCTTCACCGGCACCAGCCTTGACCTCAGCAGGCTCAGCGACTGCCCGTTCGGCGTCACGGCCCCGCAGGTGCTCCGCCCGGTGGCCGAGGCCCTCGTGGTCGAGATGGGCGGGGATCCGTTCTGGGTGCCGGAGGAGCACCGTTCCACGTATCACGCTGCCCTGGCCTACGGCTCCAACTACCTCATCACGCTCGTGGCCCAGTGCCTTGACCTGCTCCGTCACGCGGGGCTCGAGGACCCGCAGCGCCTAGTGGCACCACTCCTGAGCGCATCACTCGACAACGCCCTGCGGTGGGGTGATCAGGCGCTGACCGGCCCGGTGGCGCGTGGCGATGCCGCGTCGGTCGCCGATCACATGCGGGCGATCGAGGAGGTGTCGTCGGAGGCGGCGATCGCCTACCGAGCGCTTGGGCGCCTTACTGCTGACCGCGCAGTCGGTGCCGGCCTGCTCAAGGCCCGCGACGCCGAGGCCCTGCTTGAGGTTCTCGGCGAGGGGAGGGGCCGATGAGTGCCGTGCTCGTGGAGTCCCACGCGGACCTCGCCGCCGCCCGCTCCTCGGGAGTGCCGTCGGCTGTCGTGATGACCATGGGCGCACTGCACGAGGGGCACGCGGTCCTCGTTCGGCAGGCGCGTGCTGCGGTCGGTGCCGACGGCTGCGTCATCGTCACTGATTTCGTGAACCCCATGCAGTTCGGTGCAGGTGAGGATTTCGAGCGCTACCCCAGATCCCTCGAGGCCGACCTCCGGATCTGCAGCGCTGCCGGCGCGAGTCTTGTCTACGCCCCGACGGTCGCCGAGATCTACGGCGAGGGCTCGACGGGCGCGTCGATCACTGTCGACCCGGGGCCATTGGGCGAGGTCCTCGAGGGCGCCGCGCGCCCCGGCCACTTCCGGGGGATGCTTACGGTCGTGGCGAAACTCCTGCACCTGACCGCCCCAGACCTAGCCCTGTTCGGGGAGAAGGATTACCAGCAGCTCATCCTCATCACGGAGATGGTGTCTCAGTTGAACTTTCCGACGAAGGTCGTGCCGGTGCCGACGGTACGCGAGCCCGATGGACTGGCGATGAGCAGCCGAAATCGCTATCTCAGCGAAGAGCAGCGAGCGGTCGCGTCCGTGGTTCCCAGGGCCCTTGACGTGACCGTCCGGGTCACTCAGGACGAGGGCGCCGACGCCGGGGTGCGAGCGGGCCTGGCCGTGCTGTCGGAGCGTCCCGGAATCGAGGTCGACTATCTCGTCGTCACGGACCCGGCACTGGGCGCGGCACGTCCGGGGGCCGGACGAGCGCTCGTCGCCGTGCGCGTGGGTGCGACTCGGCTCCTAGACAACATGGCCTGCACGGTGTCGGGACCATGAGCGCGCATCTTGGCGGGGTGGTGGCCCGAATCGCGTCCGGGCTGCTCCCCACGAGGCTCTCGGCCGATGAGCCCGGCTGGACCACGCGGGCCGATGTCATTGTCGTGGGGTCCGGCATCGCCGGGCTCACCACGGCCATCCATGCGCGGGAGGCGGGCAAGACCGTTCTGCTCGTGACGAAGGCCAGGGTGAGCGAGGGCTCGACCCAGTGGGCGCAGGGGGGCATCGCCGCAGCGCTCGCCGACGACGACTCTCCCGAGGAGCACCTAGCAGACACCCTGGTAGCGGGCGTCGGGCTGTGCGATGACGAGGCGGTGCGGATCCTCGTCACGCAGGGCCCAACGGCGCTGAGGCAGCTCATCGCACTCGGTGCCCGCTTCGACACGGATGCGACGGGCGCCATCTCGCTCACCCGTGAGGGCGGCCATCATCACGATCGAATCGCCCGTGCGGGTGGCGATGCGACCGGGGCCGAGGTCTCCAGGGCCCTGGTCGCTGCGGTTGCGCGCGATGCCGGCATCGAGCTCGTCGAGAATGCGCTCGTGCTCGACCTGCTCCTCGACGGCACCGGTGCCGCCCAGGGCGTCACCCTCCACGTCATGGGCACCGGCCAGCGAGGTGGCGTCGGCGCGGCGCTCGCCCCCAATGTCGTGCTCGCCACCGGCGGGTTCGGGCAGGTCTTCGGCCAGACGACGAATCCGTATGTCTCGACGGGCGACGGAGTTGCGCTGGCGATGCGGGCGGGCGCGGACATCGCCGACCTCGAGTTCGTGCAGTTCCACCCGACGGTCATGTGGCTCGGACCCCTGGCCCAGGGCCAGCAGCCGCTCGTCTCGGAGGCGGTTCGCGGAGAGGGCGCGTTCCTGCGCGACATGGACGGTTCGCGCTTCATGGAAACCGAGCACCCGATGGCCGATCTCGCCCCTCGCGACATCGTCGCGAAGGCGATCATGCGTCGCATGCGCGCGTCCGGGTCGAGCCACGTTTGGCTCGATGGCCGTCACCTCGGCGCCGACATGTGGATCAGCCGGTTCCCGACGATTCTCGAGTCATGCCGCTCGCGCGGAATCGATCCGGTGACCGACCTCATCCCGGTGGCCCCGGCGCAGCACTACGTGTCCGGTGGCGTCCGCACCGATCACTGGGGGCGCGCCTCGATCCCCGGGGTGTTCGCATGCGGCGAGGTCGCCTGCACGGGGGTGCACGGTGCGAACCGCCTGGCGTCGAACTCGCTGCTCGAGGGGCTGGTATTCGCGGGGAGGATCGGCGAGGTGCTCGCGAGCAGCGAGGCCGTCGTCCGCGATCCGGTCCCCGGCCGCCAGAGCCCCGGATTGCTGCCGCATAGCGTCCGGCGCACCCTGCAGCAGACGATGGACGAGCACGTGGGCGTCCTGCGCAGCCGGACCTCGCTCGATCTCGCCGAGAAAGAGCTCTGGCCGCTCTCCAGCGCCGAAGGCGCCCGACCCTGCACGGAGGATTGGGAGACAACGAATATCCACGCCCTCGCGTGCGTTCTCACGCGTCATGCGCTGCTTCGCGAGGAGACGCGTGGATCGCATTGGCGCGAGGACTTCCCCGAGCGCGATGATGCGACGTGGCAGACCCGACTCGTGACCTCGATCGACGAGGATGGCGCCCTGCATACGAGAACCGAGCCCATCGGAGGACCCGAATGAAGCTGCCCGACCGAGGCCTGATGTGACCGCCTCGTCGATGTTCGGCGCCACTGTGTCGCGCATGCTCGAGGATGCGCGCCTCGACCCGAGGGCCCTCGAGCCATTGATCCTCGCCGCGATCGAGGAGGATCTCGACGGCGGCGTGGACGTCACGACGGTGGCGACTGTTCCGCCCGATCAGCGCGCAACGTTGGACCTCGTGGCCCGTGGGGCTGGAGTCGCTGCAGGAATCCCCGTCGCGGCAGCGGTGTTCATGGCGGTGAGCGGCGACGACGACCTCGAGATCATGTTCGGCGTGGGCGACGGTGACCGGGTCGAGCCGGGCGACATCCTCATCTCGGTGACCGGGCTCACCCATGAGCTGCTCCGCGCAGAACGACCGGCGTTGAACATGCTCGGGCACCTCGGCGGTATCGCCACCCTCACGCGGGCGTGGGCCGATGCAATCGGCGGCACGAAGGCCGCCGTCCGCGATACGAGAAAGACCACCCCGGGCATGCGCCGGCTTGAGAAGTACGCCGTGCGTTGCGGTGGCGGCCAGAATCACCGGATGTCGCTGTCCGATGCAGCCCTCGTGAAGGACAACCACGTGCTCGCCGCAGGCGGGGTCGCCGCGGCATTCGAGGCCGTGCGGCGGGTCTTCCCGGATGTTCCGGTCGAGGTCGAGGTCGACTCGATGGATCAGCTGGACGAGGTGCTCGAGGCGGGAGCCGACCTCGTACTGCTGGACAACTTCACCCCCGCTCAGATGGCCGCTGCGGTCGCGCGCACAGCCGGTCGCGCCCGCCTCGAGGCCTCGGGGGGACTGAGCCTGGCGAATGCGGCTGAGGTCGCGGCGACAGGGGTTGATTACATCGCGGTTGGCGCGCTCACCCACTCGGCACCGGTGCTCGACATTGGCGCCG
>JBMOKH010000211.1:0-4045 GCA_049315365.1 Candidatus Nanopelagicales bacterium | reverse complement strand
CCGTCGTCCTCGTGCTCGAGGGCAGCGGCATCATCCACTCGGACGCGGCATCCTTCGAGGTGGCCCGCGGCGACGTTGCGCTCATCCCGTTCGCAGCCGGCACCTGGAACCTCCACGGCGACGCGAAGGCGGTCGCCTGCCGCCCGCCGGCACCTGACGCCCCGGCAAATCCCCGCTGACCCATGGCCGAATCAGTCGAGTGGAGCCTGGCGGTCAGCACCGCAACGCGGCTCGCGCCGAAAGGGCCGGAACTCCCCAGGGCGCAGGCACGCGAGGCGGTCGCGATGCTGCGCGACCTGTCGGCCGAGGCAGTCGAGCCAGTGCGCCGCGTCACCGGCCTGCACGTCCCCGGCGACGGTCGGGCGGCCGTCGTCGATCGTCCGGCGTGGATTGCCTCCAATGTCACCGGGATGCGCGTGGCGATGGGCCCACTCCTCGACCGGGTCGATGGTCGCGAGCCGCCGGCCTTCGTCCGCGACCTTGGGTCCCGTGGAACGGCGCTGCAGATCGGTGCCGTGCTCGCATGGCTCTCCGGCAAGGTGCTCGGCCAGTACGAGGTCTTCACCGATCCGGGGGAGCGCGGCCGGCTCCTGCTCGTCGCCCCCACCATCGTGCATGTCGAGCAGCAGTTGCAGGTCCCCGCTCGCGACTTCCGGCTGTGGGTGTGCCTGCACGAGGAGACCCATCGGGTCCAGTTCGGCGCTGTCCCGTGGCTCGCCGACTACCTCGCCTCGCTCGTCGGGGATTTCGTCGAGGCATCCGAGCTGGGCTTCGGTCAGTTGCTCAAGAGCCTCACGCAGGTGGCACGCAGTGCCATCGGCGCGGGGCAGGGGCCGCGGGAGCCCCTCATGGAGGCGGTCCAGAGCCCGGCCCAGCGAGTGGTGTTCGACCGGATGACCGGCCTCATGTCGCTCCTGGAGGGGCACGCCGACGTCGTGATGGACGAGGTCGGCCCGAAGGTTATCCCGAGCGTCGAGCTCATCCGGGAGCGCTTCACGAAGCGCCGGACCAACCCGTCGCCCGTGGACTCCGTCGCCCGCAAGGTGCTCGGGATGGACGTCAAGCTCCGCCAGTACAGCGAGGGTGCCGATTTCGTCAGGTCGGTGGTGGGCTCGGTCGGGATGAGCGGCTTCAACGAAGTCTGGACGTCTCCGGCGTCCCTGCCGAGCCGCGCCGAGATCAAGGCGCCGGATCTATGGCTGGCGCGGATGGCCGGCTGATCGCCGGTGGCGGAGCGATCGACGCTCGCAGTGCGCGATGCCGTGCGCCGCGCCCTTGCCGACATCGGGCCGGGAGAACTCGTCCTCGTCGCGTGCTCGGGCGGGGCCGATTCGCTGGCGCTGGCCGCCGCAGCGGCTTTCGTCGGCCCGCGTGCGGGATGGCGGGCGGGCGCGGTTGTCGTCGATCATCAGCTTCAGCCGGGCTCGGCAGAGATCGCCCGATGGGCTGCCGGGGTGTGCGGTTCGCTTGGACTCGAGCCGGTGACCGTGCGGCCCGTGCGGGTCGGCTCTGCGGGCGGCCCTGAGGCTGCCGCGCGTGATGCGCGTTACGACGGCCTGCTGGTCGAGGCCCAGGCCGCGGGCGCGGCCGCTGTGCTCCTCGGCCATACCCTCGATGACCAGGCCGAGACGGTCCTCCTGAGGCTCGCGAGGGGGTCTGGAGCGCGCTCGCTGGCGGCGATGGCGCCTAGGAGCGGGCTGTGGCGCCGGCCGCTGCTCGAACTGCCGCGCGCGGTCGTGCATGCGTCGGCGCGGGAAGCGCTGGACTCCATCGGCGAGGCGCCCTGGGTCGATCCGCATAATGCCGATGCCCGCTTCGCGCGGGTGCGCGTTCGCGAGTCGATGGACACGCTCGCGCGCGCGCTCGGCCCCGGGATTGCCGGAGGCCTCGCCCGTACTGCATCACTCCTTCGGGACGACGCCGATGCGCTTGATGCCTGGGCCCAGCGCGAGATCGACGAGCATGCATCGGACGGGCGGATCGCGGCGCCTGTCCTGGTCGCCCTTCCCAGGGCGGTGCGGACGCGAGTTCTGCGGCGGATGTGCATCGAGGCGGGCGCCTTGGCCGGGGACCTCACCCACGACCACGTGGCGACCGTGGAGCGACTCGTGTCGGAGTGGAGCGGACAGGGCCCGACGAGCCTCCCGGGAGGGATCGCCGTGAGCCGTGCAGCGGGATGGGTTAGCGTCGGCCTCGCACCACCACGTTTGCGTGCCCCGGACGTCCCCCCGACCCAGGAGTAGGCCTTGCGCCCTGAAGACATCGACGGCGATCTCGACCACGTGCTGCTCACCGAGGAGCAGATCCTCGAGCGAATTGGGGAGCTCGCCGAGGGAATCGAGCGGGATTACGCGGGAAGGGACCTGCTCCTCGTGGGCGTGCTCAAGGGCGCCATCATGATCATGGCCGACCTGGCCCGCGCGCTCGGTCGCAGCACCGACATGGACTGGATGGCGGTGTCGTCGTACGGATCAGGCACGAAGTCCAGCGGGGTCGTGCGGATCCTCAAGGACCTCGACTGCGATATCGCGGGCCGCAACGTGCTCCTCGTCGAGGACATCCTCGACTCGGGCCTCACGCTGTCCTGGCTCATGAAGAACCTGTCCTCCAGGGGCCCGGCGTCGGTCGAGGTGTTCACGCTGCTGCGCAAGCCCGAGGCGATGAAGGTGCAGGTCACCCCGAAGTACGTTGGCTTCGACATTCCGAATGAATTCGTGGTCGGGTACGGGCTCGACTATGACCAGCAGTACCGGAACCTGCGCTGCGTCGGTACGCTCGCCAAGCACGTCTACGGCGGCTAACTCGCCCCGCCCCGCCCCACCCCGCCCCCGCCGTCATTTCGTCCAGATTCCGGCTTAAACCACCACGATTTTGGTCATTTGACCGCGAATTCGGTCATCTCATCCAGAGGACGCGGTCGGAGCTTGACCGCTGAGCAAGTCGTGGCACGGTTCTCGCTCGGACGTCGCTCGCGGGATAACCAGCCGCCGCGCGGGGATGAGATGACCCATTTCGTGCCCAAATGACCATCCAGGTGGTCAGTTGAGCCGGATGCTGGATGAAATGGCTGGGGGTGAGGGCTCGGGGCGAAGATGAGGGAGTGCTGGTTCGCTGTGCGCGGACAGCGCCTTGCACGGCGGGATGATTTGCATTCCCGTACTACCCTCAAGGGGTGGATATGAAGCGGATCGTTCGAGGCCCGATCTTTTGGATCGTGCTGGCGGTGATGTTCGTTCTTTTGGGCTCGAGCCTGATCTCTGGCATCGGGGCCCCGAACCAGGTCGACACCAGCCAGGCAGTAGGCGAGATCCAAAGCGGCCAGGTCGATACCGCGACCATCATCGACCGCGATCAGGTCCTCGAGATGACCCTGAAGGATGGCTCGAAGGTCCGCACCTCCTACATCACCGGCCAGGGCGTCAAGCTCCAGGAACTGCTCCAGGAGAAGGCTGACTCGGGCGCGCTGCCCGGCGGCTACAACGTCGTCGTCCCGACCGACAACATCCTCGTCACCCTGCTCGTGTCCCTCCTGCCGATCGCCCTCGTCATCTTCCTGCTCTTCTTCTTCATGGGCCAGATGCAGGGCGGCGGTAACCGGATCATGAACTTCGGCAAGTCCAAGGCGAAGATGGTGTCGAAGGACATGCCGCAGACTACGTTCGCCGATGTGGCAGGCGCCGACGAGGCGGTCGAGGAACTCCAGGAGATCAAGGAGTTCCTGGCCGAGCCGGCGAAGTTCCAGGCGGTGGGCGCGAAGATCCCCAAGGGCGTCCTGCTCTACGGCCCGCCCGGAACGGGCAAGACCCTCCTGGCCCGGGCCGTTGCCGGCGAGGCCGGCGTGCCCTTCTTCTCCATCTCGGGGTCGGACTTCGTCGAGATGTTCGTGGGCGTGGGGGCGAGCCGGGTGCGCGACCTATTCGAGCAGGCCAAGACGAACGCCCCCGCGATCATCTTCATCGACGAGATCGATGCCGTCGGCCGCCACCGCGGCGCCGGCCTCGGCGGCGGTCATGATGAGCGCGAGCAGACCCTCAATCAGATGCTC
>JBMOKH010000210.1:0-4053 GCA_049315365.1 Candidatus Nanopelagicales bacterium | reverse complement strand
GCCAGTGCCAGTGCCACGGCAACCGCAACCGCAACCGCAACGGCCACGGCAACACCTGACCCCTCGGCGAGCGCGACGGCGTCCGCCCTCGCCACGGCCACCTCATCCCCGTCGCCCACGTCCACGTCTGCGTCGTCGTCCCCCTCGCCAACCGCGACTCCCGATGCGACCGTGACGGCCGCCCCGACCGAAACCCCACCTCCGGCACCGGCTCCACCGCCGCTTCCCACCGAACTCGGCAACTGGTGCACCACGTTGTTCCCGCCACAGCGCACGAGCATCGAGCGAGCGAAGGCGCAAGCCCTCATGGGCGGCAAGGCGACGATGAGCCAGGGCGGCACCTACACCTTGACCGAGCATCCGAACTGGAAGCCGCAGGCAGGGACCGACACTTCGGGCGACCGGCACGTGAACTCACTCAACTGGGCTCTGCCCCTGCTCTACCGAGGGGTGCACAAGCAGGTGCCGGCGCTCGTCGACCGGTTCAGGCAGCTCATGCACTACTGGATCGAGGACCACCGCGGGAAGCGCTCGTACTGGGTGAATGGGTCCATCTATGGCGGCCTGCGAACCCAGACGCTCGTGTGCGCCGCCCAGACGCTCAACGACCCGGTGATCACGCAGGCCGCGCTCAAGGACGCCGGCATCATGGTGGCGCGCAACTGGGCGACCCGCGAGGTCGCGAGCGGCACGAACAACACCGATCTCATCAGGCAGACGGGCGCGCTGGCGGCCTTCTGCTGGACGGGCGATACCGCGCGCCGGGATCGTGCCTGGGCGAACCTTGCGAGCGTAGCGCGGGGCGTTGTCCACGAGGACGGCAGCGATGTCGAGGGCTCGCCCGGCTATGCCGCCTACATCGAGAATCTCCTCACCGACGTCGAAGCGGCTGCCGCGACCTGCGGACTGCCGGCGGATCCGATCCCCGAGCTGCGCGGCCGGCTCTACGACTTCGTGGCCCAGGCGATCCGGCCCGACTTCAGGCTCGAATCCCTCGGAGACACGATCAACGCTTCGCTCAGGGGGGCCTTCGGAGCCAGCGACACGCGGGCCGACTGGGTGCGAAGCGCGGGAACCACGGGCGCCCCGCCGGCCCCGATCTACTCGTCGTACGCCGGCGGCTACGTCTTCGGACGTGCAGGCTGGCAACCGCAGCCGGGTGGGGCCGACACCTTCTACTCCATGCGATTCTCGAGTTCCAGGCCCGCGACACCGCACGCGCATGACGATGGCCTGGGCCTCACGCTCTACTCCCGCGGGGTCGAGTGGATCGGTGATCCGGGCCCGTACCGCTATGAGAACTCCAACGCCCTTCGCTGGTACATGAAGTCGCGGGCGGCCCACTCGTCGGTGACGGTCTCGAACTCCGGGCGGACGAAGGCGCGCGGCGTTCGAGCGCTTCGCACCCAGAGCGAGTGGGCAACCGGTGGCAACGACACCACGTGCCTGCGTGACGCGACCTGGGGCGCCGTCACCGTCACCCGCTGCACCCAGTACATCCGCTCGGTGGATGCGATCGTCGTCGCCGACTACATCGACGCTTCCCGGCTCAAGGGGAAGCGCAAGCCAGCCCGTGTCGTGACCCAGCGGTGGCAACTGCCGCCGGGCCAGAGCGCGACCAACACCGGCGAAGTCCTGACCCTCGCCTCGGGTGACAAGAGCCTGGACATCGTGAAGTCGGGCGAGGGAGGCTGGAATGCCCGGACGGCGCGCAAGGGCTCGTCGATCGGCTGGTTCACCGAGGCATGGGGCGTGAAGGCACCCGGGGCCGTGCTCTCACGATCCGTCCGGCTCCCGAAGGGGCAGTCGAGCTCTGTCCTCGTCACGGTCTTCGTCCCGCGCAACCCGGGCGAGACGGTACCGGCGGTCATCGGCCCAGACGGCGTCACGATCACGCGCAACGGCCTGACGATCACGACCCCGCTGCCCGCCCCAGGCTGAGCCAGCGCGACAGGCGGGCCCGCGACTACTCGCCAGCGATGAGTTGCTCGACGGCATCGCGTGTCGGGAGCGATGGCACCGCCCCGGCGATCGTCGTGGCGAGGGCGCCCGCAGCGCTGGCCCAGCGGAGGGCGTCGGGCAGCGGCTCGCCGGAAGCGAGCGCTGCCGCGAGGCCTCCGCAGAACGCATCGCCCGCGGCGACGGTGTCGACCGGCAAGACCCGGTAGGCGGCGACGGAGCCCGAACTCGACGGGGAGACCCAGACTGCGCCGCGGGCGCCGCGCGTGATGATGGCGTGCGGCACCCCCCTGCCGGTGAAGTGGTGGGCGGCCTCATTCGCATCGACGAGGCTCTCGGTGGGAAGGCCGGAGAGGTGCGCCGCCTCGTGCTCATTCGGGACGAGGAAGTCGACGAGGGCGAGGAGTGGTCCGGGGTAGTCGCGCACGGGGGCCGGGTTCAAGATGGTGCGGGCCCCTCGGGCGCGGCCCGCGGCCATGGCAGCGGTGATGGCCTCGAGCGGGACCTCACCTTGGGTGAGGACGACAGCGACATCGTCCAGCGAGTTGATGGCGTTAGTGACGTGTTCCGCGGTGAGGGCTGCATTGGCCCCCGGGATGACGACGATGCGGTTCATCCCGGTTGGGTCGACCTCGATGAGTGCCGTGCCAGAGGGCCCATCGGCCGTGACGATCGCAGTAGCGTCGATGCCCTCGGCCTCGACGATCCCCCGAAGCCAGGCACCCGAGTCATCGCTGCCGACGGCACCGATCATGCTCACCCGTGCTCCGAGCCGAGCTGCCGCAACCGCCTGGTTGAGTCCCTTGCCGCCCGGGTGGCGCCCGAGGGTTTCGCCCATGACGGTCTCTCCGGGTGCGGGCATCCGCTGCAGGCCGACGACGAGATCGACATTGAGGCTGCCGACGACGACGACCCTGCCGGTCGCGGTCGCGGGCTGATGATGCGGCGGGTCGGGGTTCATGGGACAAGTATCAGGGGCAGGATGTCGGCGGCATCAGTGACGATCCAGTCGGCAGCTGCAAGGCGGGCCACCGGCGTCCGGTGCGAGAGGCCGACGACCTGCATTCCCGCACGATGCGCCGCCTCGATGCCGTGGGGGCTGTCCTCGATGACCAGGCACCGCGCGGGCTCGGTGCCCGCCCGCTTGGCGGCGAGGATGAACAGGTCGGGGAAGGGCTTGCCGCGCTCGACATGGTCACGGGTGGTGATGACGTCTTCTGGGAAAAACTCGACGAGGTTCGTCGTCGTGATGCCCAGGTTCACCCGCTGTGATGAGCCGCTGCTCGCGATAACGAATGGGATGCCTGCGGCGGCCAATTGCTCGAGGAGGGTGCGAATTCCTGGGATCGCTTGAAGTCCCTGCCGAAACCCGTCGAAAAGCTCCTCGTGAAACCGGGTATCGAAGGCCTGACGATCGATGACGGCCCCGTCGGACTCGATGGCGTCCATCACGGCGTCGAGGCTGCCACCGAGATACACGTTGATCGCTTCGTCGACGGTTGTCGGAACCCCATGCTCGGTGAGCAGGCGTGCGCAGAGGTCCATCGCGATGATTTCACTGTCGACGAGGACGCCATCGTGATCGAAGATGACGAGGTCGTAGGGTCCGGCTGACGGCAAGCCTGTCACTCATCCAGACTAGCCCCATGGCATCGAACCCCCTTGGCATTCACGCGCTCGTCTGGGTTGGCGGTTGGAGCCCCGAAGAGGCAGAGGTCGCGATCTCGTCTTCCGCCCGTGTCGGGTACGACCTCATCGAGATCCCGGCCCTCGATCCGTCGAGGATCGACGTCGCATCGACCCGCGAAATGCTCGAGCGTCATGGCCTGCAGGCCTCAGTCACCGTCGGCCTCTCCGCTGACACGGACATCAACTCCGACGACGTCGCATGCATCGACCGGGGCCGTGACCTCCTCATGCGGGCACTCGAGGTGAGCAGTGGCATTGGATCGACGTATCTCGGCGGAGTGATCTTCGGCGCGATGATGAAGTACTCGGCGCCGACAACCGAGCGGGCTCGCGCCAACTCGATTGCGGTCATCAAGGAGCTCGCCCAGGAGGCGCAGGGCTCGGGCACGACCATCGGCCTGGAAT
>JBMOKH010000209.1:0-4064 GCA_049315365.1 Candidatus Nanopelagicales bacterium | reverse complement strand
GGCGGGCCCCAGAAGAACATGTCGAAGCGATCCGCCCCTGCTGCCACAGCCTCAGAGTAGGTAAACGCTCCGTCATAGAGGGCGTCGTCAAGGATGATGCCGTCTAGGCCGTTCGGGACGAGTTCGTGAAGTGCGTGCAGGTCGCCTAAGTGTCCGATACCACCTCGCGCCATGACCGGCCGGTTCGTGTGGGAGCAGAACTCCGCGAGCAGGTGCCGGTCGCCGTGCTTCCAGTGGTGCTTCTCTGCCTGATCGGAGATCACGAACCGGCTGCATCCCGCGCGCTCAAGGCCGCCCGCGATGTCGAAGACGTCAGCCTGGCGAATGTCGAGGCCGACGGCCACGCGGTCCCCGTGGGCCTTCACCGCGGCGCTCGCCCATTCGCGGTCGGTGCCGTCGATGACGACCCGACTGGCACCGGTTGCGATGGCGACCGACAGTGCGGCCTCGTCGCGCACCACGCCCGAGTACTGCAGGTGAGCCCCGCTGCTCACCATGTGGTGGTGGTTGGGCGTCCGGCCATCGATGGCGTCCTGGTCGACCACGTGGATCCACGAGGCGCCCTGGTGCACCCACGACGAGATCGACTGGGCCACCGAGCCGATCTCATCGGACTGGCCGTAGCCCTGCGGCGCAATCCGCGCGCGCCCTCCAGAGATGGTGACGACCGGCAGCAGGGCGAGGGGGTACATAACCATGCACGCAGACTATCCGCGATCCCCCCGCGCCCCAATCCCGACGTGGCCTGCGGCCCCCGCCGGGAAGGTCTGAAGGTCGAGGGACTTCAGGCTGAGCCACACGACCGTGCCCTTGGCAAGCCTCATGTCTGCGGCCGCCTCAGGGGTGACGGCGGCGACCACGCCCGGTTCGCCGTCGACATGCACCCGGATCCGGTCGTGCGACGGCTGGAGCGAGGTCACGGTTCCCTGCCACACGTTGCGGGCACTGCCCTCGGGATGCGTCAGGTGCAAGGTGACCGACTCGGGGCGCACGACCGCGAGGGCAGGGCCGTCGAGCTCGTGGTCGACGATGCTCATCACTCCCCCATCGGCCAGCGTGAGCGTGCCTCGCGATGCCTGCCCCCGCAGAAGGGTGACGCCCATCAGGGAGGCGACATAGTCGGTGAGGGGCCGCCTCGACAGTTCGGCCGGGGTGCCGTCCTGCGCGACGACGCCGTTCTCGAGGACGATGACGCGATCGGCAAGCAGGAGGGCGTCGAGCGGATCGTGGGTGATGAGGACGACGCAACCGGCGAACGACTCGAGTTGCGCCTGGAGCTCGGCTCGGACGGTCTCCTTCGTCTCGACGTCGAGTGCGGCGAGAGGCTCGTCGAGGAGCAGGACGTCGGGGGCGGTCGCGAGCGCCCGTGCGAGGGCGACGCGCTGGGCCTGGCCGCCGGAGATCTCACCGGGCTTGCGGCCCGCGAGGTCACCGACGCCGAGGAGTCGCAGCGTCTCCAAAGCGGTTGCGTTGGAGGCAGATCGACCAGCCCCCCGCGAGCGCGGCCCGAAGGCGACATTGTCGAGGACGGTGAGATGCGGGAAGAGCGCATAATCCTGGAAGACGACGCCTACCGATCGGCGCTGGGCGGGGACGAGCGTGGCTGCACCGTCGTCGACGAGCCTGCCGTTGATGCTGATCGACCCGGTGCCGATGGGGTGCAGCCCGGCGATGGCGCGAACGAGCGTGGACTTACCCGCCCCGTTCGGCCCGAGGATCGCGACGACCGAGCCGGGCTCGATGACCGCGGCGATCGCGAGGGTGAACTCACCGCGAGTGACGGTGCAGTCGAGGGCGAGGCTCATGACCGGTTGGCTCCCCTCATGTAGTTCCCGCGCAGGGCCACCAGCACCGCGACGCTTACGGCAAGCAGCAGGATGCTCAGGGCGATCGCGATGTCACGGTCGGACTCAAGGGCCGTGTAGACCGCAAGGGGCATCGTCTGGGTGACCCCGGGGAAGTTGCCGGCGAAGGTGATGGTCGCCCCGAACTCGCCGAGGGCCCTGGCCCAGCACAGGGCCGCCCCCGCGATGATCGACGGTGCGACCAGTGGGAGCGTGATCCGGCGGAACACCGTCAGTGGCGAAGCACCGAGGGTGACCGCGGCATCCTCGAACCGCCGGTCAAACGAGCGGAACGCCCCCTCGAGGGTGATGATGAGAAACGGCATCGCGACGAAGGTCTCGGCGAGGATCACCCCCGTCGTGGTGAACGGGAGCTGGATGCCGAACGTATCGAAGAGGAATCCGCCCACTGAGCCGCGGCGGCCGAACGCGGCGAGCAGCGCAACGCCCGAGACCACCGGGGGAAGCAGCAGCGGCACGATGACGAGGGCGCGGATGAGCCGCGTGCCCGGCAGGATCTCGCGGGCCAGCAGCCAGGCGAGCGGAATGCCGATGACGGCCGCGATCGCCGTCGCGATCAATGAGGTGATGAGCGAGAGTCGAAGCGCATCCATTGCTGAGGGGGTGGAGATGATCGATGCGAACGAACCCCACGGCGCCTGCAGCAGCAATGCGACCAGGGGGATGACGAGGAAGCCGACGGCGATCACCCCCGGCCCGATGAGGAACCACGGGGGTGCTGCTGTGCGCCGGGCGGTCACCAGGGACGCGCGAATCCGTAGGCACGCAGGATGCCCTGCGCCGAAGTTGTGAATCGCACGTACGTGACGAAGGCCCGGGCGGCTGCGGCATTGGGGGCCCCGATGACCGTGGCGATCGGATATGTCGTCGTGACGTTGTTCGCTGGCGAGATGGCAACGGACGTGACCTTTCGTCCGGCGGCCTTAACGTCGGTGACGTAGACGATTCCTGCATCGACCTCGTCCGCCATCACCTTGCCGAGCACATCGCGCACGTCGAGCTCCAAGGTAACGGGCGTGACGACCACGGAGTTGAGCTTCAGGACATCGCGGGTGGCCGCGCCGCACGGCACTGCCACGGCACACACCGCGACCAGAACGCCCGGCCTCGCGAGATCGGATATCCGCGTGATGCCAGCGGGATTGCCCGGCGGCATCGCGATGGCCATGCTGTTCTTGGCGAAGAGAAATGGCGCGCTGACGCGACCTGCGCCAACTGCCTTCTGCATGGTCGGCTCCGAGGCGGTAGCGAGCACGTCGACGGGTGCGCCAGCGTTGATCTGCTCGACGAGCGCGGAACTGCCGCCGAAGTTGAACTTCACGATGGTGCCCGGGTACTTCTTCATGAAGGCGGCGGCGATCACGGGGAAGACGTCGGTGAGGGACGCCGCTGCCGACACCGTGACCGTGCCGGTCACCTGCTGCGGTGCCGCCGGGCGGCCGGCAGTCGCACTCGCGGCCCCCGCGCCACCGATTGAGGCTGCCGCGATTGCAGTCGCCGCAGACCATGCTGCGAAACGTCGGCCTAGGCTCATGTCGCTGCCTCGAGTTCGACGATCACATTCGTCGACTTGATGACCGCCGCCACGAGCGAGCCGGGAGCAAGGCCCAGCTCATCTGCTGACTCCCGGCTCATGAGCGAGGTGACCCGGTGCGGGCCGGCCTGGATCTCGACGAGGGCCATCACGCCGTCCTTCTCGACCCGGGTGACGATGCCGGGGAAACGGTTGCGCGCCGACTGCTGGACCGCTCGCGCCTCGAGGTGAGACTGCTCGGCCATCAGCACCGCGACGCTGCCGGCATCGACGGTCATCGGCCCACCGGCATCCGTGCCGGCGGCCAGACGGCCTGCGTCAAGCCAGCGGCGCACCGTGTCGTCGCTCACGCCGAGCAGGTTGGCCGCTTCCGAAACCCGCAGATTCGCCATAATCACTCAATTTAGACCGCACCTGCGGATCTGGCAAGCATGATTGCTCGTGCGTCAGTGGACCACGGTCAGTAGCGCTCGGCATCCCTCATCAGGGCCAATTCCGCCGACAGGCTCGGGCCTGCTTCAGGCGCAGGGAGGTCGCCGATATCGCGACTTGGTGGGCGCGCTCGGCCGGAGTCGATCATCAATTGAAGGTTCGAGTTCAGGATCGGAACCATTTGAGCAACGGGGCGGCCTCGATCCGTGATCGTGATCACCTCGCCACCGGCG
>JBMOKH010000021.1:0-18206 GCA_049315365.1 Candidatus Nanopelagicales bacterium | reverse complement strand
GGGGTCGGCCGCGTGTCTCCCCCGTCGCGCGGTCGACCCCCGACCGGCGCCCGGGGCTATTTCCGGCAAGTTCGTGTCAGGTGGTCGGCCTCACCAAGGCTCTCGTAGGAAGGATGAGCGACGATGTTCGAATCCTGCCTCGAGCTCATCGACGAGTACTCAGAGCTCGAGCGGCAGCTCGCCGTTCCTGAGGTCCACAACGACCAGGAGCTCGCTCGCAGGCTCGCCCGGCGGTATGCGCAGCTGCGCGCCGTCGTGGCGGGCTACCGCGAGTGGGCGGCGCTTGCCGACGACGTCTTGGCCGCCACCGAGCTCGCAGCAGAGGACGCCTCCTTTGCCGCCGAGCTGCCCGGGCTGGTCGAGCGTGAGGCGATCGCGGCCGAGCGGCTCACGGCACTCCTCCTGCCGCGCGGTCCGCTCGACGACAAGGACGTCATCGTCGAGGTCAAGGCCGGCGAGGGTGGCGAGGAGTCGGCACTGTTTGCCGCAGACCTCCTGCGCATGTACGTGCGCTACGCGGAGCGTCACGGCTGGTCGACCCAGATCCTCGACGCTGTTGAGTCGGATCTCGGCGGCTACAAGAACGTGGCTATCGCTGTGAAGGCCAAGGGCGTGCAGGAGCCGGGGGAGTCGCCCTACGCCAGGTTGAAGTTCGAGGGCGGGGTGCACCGAGTGCAGCGGGTGCCCGTGACCGAGTCCCAGGGCCGCATCCACACCTCCGCTGCAGGCGTTCTCGTCCTGCCCGAGGCTGAGGACGTCGAGGTCGTCATCGACCAGGGCGACCTGCGCATCGACGTCTACCGCTCGTCTGGCCCCGGCGGCCAGAGCGTGAACACGACTGACAGCGCGGTGCGGATCACCCACCTCCCGACGGGTCTGGTGGTGTCATGCCAGAACGAGAAGAGCCAACTGCAGAACCGGGAGCAGGCGATGCGGATTCTGCGCGCCCGTCTGCTCGCCGCTGCGGAGGAGCAGGCCGCGCAGGAGGCGTCCGACGTCCGTCGCTCCCAGGTTCGCACGATGGACCGCAGCGAGCGCATCCGAACCTACAACTTCCCCGAGAACCGGCTGGCCGATCATCGCGTCGGGTTCAAGTCGCATAACCTCGACCAGATCCTCGACGGTGACCTTGATCCGGTGATCGACGCGTGCGTCGCGGCCGACAACGCGGCACGGCTCGCCGAGTCGAGCGTGTAGATGAGCGTCGACATCGACCGGACGATGGGTGGGCGACAGACCATCCGCGATGTCCTGTTCGATGCGGAGCATCGGCTCGCCGCTGTCGGCGTGCCATCCCCGGGCGTCGATGCGGCTGAGATCGTTGCCTTCGCGATGGGCACCACGCGGCGGCACCTGATCCTCCAGGATCCCATCGGGTCCGATGAGCGGGTGCAGATCGAACGACTCCTCACCAAGCGGCTGTCCCGGGTGCCGCTCCAGCACCTCATCGGCACGGTGGGCTTTCGCTATCTCGACGTGTCGGTGGGCATGGGCGTGTTCATCCCGAGGCCCGAGACCGAGCTCGTGGCCGAGGCCGCGATTCGCGAGATCAACCTGCAGCCCGAGGGCGCGCGGATCGCCGTCGACCTGTGCACCGGAAGCGGCGCGATCGCTATCTCGCTGGGCACGGAGGCGAAGGGCTCGGTCGTCCACGGGGTCGAGCTCAGCAATGACGCGATCGTCTGGACGCGCAAGAACGTGGCCGCGTACGAGGAGCGCCTGAGCGAGGCCGGCTCGCGTGTCGAGGTGATCCATGACGATGCGGCGCTCGCCGCCGATCCCGGGCATGCCCTCGCAACGCTCGCCGGCCAGGTCGCGGTCGTCGTCTCGAACCCCCCGTATGTCCCGTCCGGGATGGTGCCGCGTGAGCCCGAGGTACGAGACCACGAGCCGAAGATGGCCCTCTACGGCGGCGAGGACGGCCTCGACGTCGTGCGCGGGGTCCTGCGCACCGCCGCTATCCTCCTGCGACCCGGTGGCCTGCTCGTCATCGAGCACTCCGACATGCAGGGCATTGCTGCCGGGCCGAAGGGAGTCCCGGGCGCTGCCCGCGAGATGGTCGCCGATGACGAGCTCTCGACAATGACGAGCATCCTGCCGGGCAGCCCGGTGTGGACCCAGATCACCGACCGCATCGACCTCACCGGCCGACCTCGGTTCACCCTGGCCCGGCGCGTGGAGTGACGATGGTTCGACTCGACAGCACTGAGCGCCGTGGCCGGGAGCGATCGGTCAGCACTGCAGCGTCCGCCGCCCGTCGCGGCGACGTCGTCCTCGTCCCGACCGAGTCCTGCTACGCACTCGTGAGCGATGCCTTCTCCGTGCGCGGCGTACGGTCGATCCGCTGGGCAAAGGGGCAGATGAGCCAGGTACCGCTGCCGGTCATGGTGCCCTCCGTCATGACGGTCGGGGGCATCGCGGCAGGCATGTCGGCGCAGGCGCGCGCACTCATGACCGCCTGCTGGCCGGGTGCCCTGACCCTCCTCATGAGAGCTCAGCCGACCCTCGCCTGGGATCTTCCGGAGGGCACCCCCGTGGCGGTCCGCATGCCGCTGCACCCCGTTCTGCTCGAGCTCCTCGACAAGACCGGGCCACTCGTCGTGACCTCCGCCAATGCGGCGGGCCTTCAGCCGCCGCTCACCGTCGACGAGGCGGCGACGCAGCTGGGGGAGGCCTGGGTCGTCGCGCTGGACTCCGGGCCGATCGAGCCTGCCGAGACGAGCACCGTGGTCGACGTGACAGGCGATGACGTCGTCGTCCGACGGCACGGTGGAGTGAGCATCGAGCTCCTCCGCGAAATCTGTCCCGACCTGCTCGACGCTGCGTCAGGCTGATCCTGCGACGACGCGGGTAGACTTCGCGCACACGATCAAGCTCGTCACAAGATCATGTTCGTCAAAAGATCAAGGGAGTGGAATGAGTGCGACACCGTTCTGGGGGCCAGACTTCGACGCGCTGCAGGCCGAGGACCCCGAGATTGCCGGAGTCGTCCTCGCCGAGCTCGAGCGGCTGCGCGGGGGCCTGCAGCTCATCGCCAGCGAGAATTTCACCTCGCCGGCCGTGCTGGCCGCCCTCGGCTCGACCCTGAGCAACAAGTACGCCGAGGGCTACCCGGGCCGTCGCTACTACGGCGGCTGCGCCGACGTCGACATCGCCGAGAACATCGGGATTGCGCGGGCCAAAGAGCTCTTCGGGGCCGAGCACGCGAACCTGCAGCCGCACAGTGGCGCGAGCGCCAACCTCGCCGCCTACGGAGCCTTTGTCATGCCGGGCGACACCGTGCTCGCCATGAGCCTGTCGCATGGTGGCCACCTCACCCACGGATCGAAGGTGAACTTCTCCGGCAAGTGGTTCAACATCGTCTCGTACGGCGTGCGGCAGGACAACGAGCTCATCGACTACGACGAGGTCCGTGCCCTTGCGATTGAGCACCGGCCCAAGATGATCATCTGCGGGGCGACCGCGTACCCGCGGCTCATCGACTTCGCGGCCTTCCGGTCCATCGCCGATGAGGTGGGCGCCATCCTCATGGTCGATGCCGCGCACTTCATTGGTCTCGTCGCGGGCAAGGCGATCCCGAGCCCGGTGCCGCACGCCGATGTCGTGACCTTCACCACGCACAAGGTCCTGCGCGGCCCGCGTGGCGGCATGATCCTGTGCAAGGAGGAGCACGCCGCGAAGATCGACAAGGCGGTGTTCCCGATGATGCAGGGCGGCCCGCTCATGCATGCAGTCGCCGCCAAGGCGGTCGCGCTCAAGGAGGCGGCAACGCCCGCTTATCAGTCGTACGCGCGCCAGGTCATCGTCAATGCGCAGACGCTGGCCGCCGGCCTCGCGGCCGAGGGGATGCGCCCGGTCAGCGGGGGCACCGACACCCACCTGGCCCTCATCGACATCCAGGGTGTGGGCGTGACCGGTGCCGATGCTGAGGTCCGCTGCGACGCCGCCCGAATCACGCTGAACAAGAACACCATTCCCTACGACCCACAGCCTCCGTCAATCGGCTCGGGCATCCGGGTGGGCACCCCAGCCACGACCACGCAGGGCATGGGGGAGGCCGAGATGACCGAGATGGCCGGCCTCATCGCACGTGCGGTCCGCGATTCAGATGGGTCCGACATCGTCGCCGTCACCGAGGGCGTAACCGACCTCGTCACCCGATTCCCGGCATACCCACGAGGCTGATCACTCAGTGCGCGAATACCTCCTGTGCCTGCTGGCCGCCGCGGCGGTCACGTACCTCACGACCCCTCTCGTCGAGCGGTGGGCCGTGCGGTTCGGGGTCATGGCCGAGGTTCGCGATCGCGATGTCCACGCCGAGCCGACCCCGCGGCTTGGCGGACTCGCGATGTTCTTCGGCCTTCTCGCCGGCCTTCTGCTCGCGAGCAAGCTCCCGATGATGCGGTCGGTGTTCGATGCGGGGAGCGCACCGGTTGCGCTTCTGTCGGGTGTTCTCGTGCTGCTCGTTCTCGGCATCATCGACGACAAGATCGGCCTTGACGCGCCGATCAAGCTCGCCGGACAGGTGCTGGCAGCCGGCGTGATGGCCTTCCAAGGCATCGCCGTCATCTGGCTGCCGTTCGGCGGGACCCTCGTCCTCGACCCGCTCACGAGCGTTCTGTTCACCGTCCTCATCGTCCTGGTGAGCATCAACGCCATCAACTTCGTCGACGGCCTTGATGGCCTCGCTGCGGGCATCGTCGCCATCGCTGCAGGCGCCTTCTTCATGTACTCCTACCTGCTATCAGTCGAACTCGGCGTCGAGCGGGCGACGCTCGCAACCCTCGTGTCCGTGCTGCTCGTTGGCATGTGCCTAGGGTTCCTGCCGCACAACACCTTCCGGGCCCGCATCTTCATGGGCGATACCGGCTCGATGATGCTGGGCCTGCTCCTCGCCGCGGCCACGATCACGCTTATCGGGCAGGTCGACCCCAGCTCGATTGCCGGCCCCACCCTCCTGCCGACGCTCCTGCCCATCCTCCTGCCCGTCGCAGTCATGGCGGTGCCGGTCGTCGACCTGTTCCTTGCGGTCATCCGGCGCACCCGTGCCGGTCGCAACCCCTTCTCCCCGGACAAGCAGCACCTGCACCACCGGCTGCTGGAGATGGGCCATTCGCAGTCGCGGGCGGTTCTTGTCATGTACGCCTGGACAGGCCTCATCAGCTTCACTGCCGTAGCCGTCGCGTTCTTCCCGATCGGCTACGCACTGCTCGGATTTTTCGTTGGCCTCGCAGGGATTCTCTTCGCGATTCGACCACCCGTGAACAGGCCGCTGGCGGTCGTCAAGAGCCTTCGGACCGGCACCCGCGACTGAGCGTGACGCACCCCACGGGGCACCGGCTTGGGGGATCGCGGGTACCTGCGCTACTTTCAATGCGTGGCCAATCCGCTGACGTCCCCGACTGCATCCGGGCCCCCCGCCCGGACAGCGGCGTCGATCGACGCGCTCGTGCTGCGCTGGGCCGGTCTCGCGACCCTGGCGGTCGGTGTCGTCGCCGTCCTCATAGGCCTCGCGGCCTCTGGGGCAGGCGGTGCGATCGGGGCGGCCATTGCTGTGGCCATCGTCTTGGTGTTCTTCTCGATCGGCCAGCTGATCTTGGGCTCCGTGCTCCGCAACAACCCGCAGATGGCCATGACCGTCGCGTTGATGACCTACCTCGTGAAGTTGGGCGTCCTGTTCGTCTTCATCATCTTGTTCGCTGACACGACATTGTTCGATACCAAGGTGTTCGCCGCTACCGTCGTGGTCTGCACGATCGCGTGGACGTCGGCCGAGGTGTGGGTCTTCAGCCGGACGAAGGTGCTGTATGTCGAGCCCGGGGGTCCCTCGTGAGCGCCCCCGCACCGCAGCGGCCGCAGTTCGGGTGGTACCGTTCGGGCGCTGGAATTCGACCGAATCCCGAGGCTTCGCCGCGGGGAATGTCGGACTCCGCGTGGACGATCACCAGTCGCATCATCGCTGGCCTGCTGCTCTACACAGGCTTGGGATGGGTGTTGTCCTTATGGCTCGGACACCAGCAGGTGTTGATGGCCGTAGGGGCGCTTGTCGGACTTGGACTCTCGTACACCCTCGTCTTCACGGGCCTCGCCCGCGACGCGAGGCGAGAGACTGCCAGCGCCGGTGAGGACCAAGGGATCGTGAAGTGAATGTTCGTGAACCAGCGGTTCTGGGAGGACCTCGTTGTCGGCTGAACTAGTGCTCGCCTCTGGCGGCATTGACTGTCACCTGATGTCCGGTTGCGGGTTCCCCGCCCCCGGCGCTGAGATCTTCCAGTTCGACGCCGTGTTCTCATTCACCGTCGGCAGCCTGGAGTTCAACATCACGAAGGTGACGATCCTGCTCTTCATCGTCGTCGTCGTCCTCCTCGGCTTCTTCCTGTACGCCTTCCGCAAGCCCAAGCTCGTTCCGCGCGGGGCGCAGAACGTCGGTGAGCTCGGCTACCTGTTCATCCGCGACGGCATCGCCCGCGAGGCTATGGGCAAGGAGGGCGACAAGTTCGTCCCCTTCCTCTTCTCGTTCTTCTTCCTGATCTGGATGTCGAACTTCGTGGGCATCGTGCCCTTCGCGCAGATCCCCATCACCTCAATTTTCGCGATCCCGGTGGCATTCGCGCTCATCGTGTACTTGACCTGGGTCCCGCTCGGCATCTACCGCCAGGGTTTCGGGCCGTTCTTCAAGAACATGCTCTTCCCCCCGGGGGTCCCGAAGGCGATGTACGGGCTGCTAGCGCCGATCGAGTTCATCTCGAACATCATCGTGCGCCCATTCACGCATTCGGTGCGTCTGTTCGCGAACATGTTCGCCGGCCACCTCCTCATCGCCTCGTTCAGCGTCGCGACGTTCTACCTCATCAGTGCCAGTCTCATCGGGATCATGGGCTCGGTGGCATCGTTCGCTGTGACGATCGCGCTCACCGGATTCGAGATACTCATCCAGGCACTGCAGGCCTACATCTTCACGCTGCTCACCGCGGTCTACATCAGCGGTGCGCTTCATGCCGAGCACTAGTCAGGGCACGTCAGCAGGGCAGCACCACCGCAACGCAGTTCAGTAGCCTCAGCCACAACTCAATAACCCAAAAGACCCCAGACCGGCGGAACGACCGCCGGCCCGGCAAGTAAAGGACATGACATGTCGCTCCTCGCAGAACTGACCGGCTCCATCGGCTCGGTCGGCTACGGCCTCGCCGCGATCGGCCCAGGCATCGGTATCGGCATCATCTTCGGTCAGGGCGTGCAGGCCATCGCGCGTCAGCCTGAGGCGTACGGCATCATCCGCCAGAACATGCTCCTGGGCTTCGCCCTCGCCGAGGCGCTCGCGCTCATCGGCTTCGTCGTTCCCTTCGTCTTCGGTCCGTGACCTGAGCCGTCCCGCGGTTCCTCAATTGATTGATACGGGAAGGTCTTTGACGTGATGAACGTGTTTGCAGCACTGAGCACTGCTGTCACCGCCGCGGGCGGTGAGGGCGGCGAGGAGATGCCGTCGGTCCTCGCAGTGCCGATCGATGAGCTGGTCATCGGCATCATCGCCTTCCTCGTCGTCTTCGGGGTGCTCGGAAAGCTCGCGCTCCCGAAGATCAAGGAAACTCTCGAGGAGCGCACGCTCACGATCGAGGGCGGGATCAAGCGGGCCGAGGAGGCGCAGGCCGAGGCCCAGCGGTCCCTCGACGAGTACAAGACCCTCCTGGCCCAGGGACGCGAGGAGGCCTCGGCCATCCGCACTCAGGCTCAGGCGGATCGCACGGCGATCATCGAGGAAGCGCGCACCGAGGCTCGTGCCGCGGCAGCGCAGGTGACCGCGGCCGCCGAGGCGCAGATGGCGGCCGAGCGGGCACAGGCCACCGCATCGCTCACCCGACAGGTGGGCGAGATGGCAGTCGGTCTCGCCGGCAAGGTCATCGGTCAGGCACTCACCGACGATGCGCGGGTCCGCGCGACGGTCGACGACTTCTTGGCCGACCTCGAGCAGCAGGCGGCTCGCTGATGCTCGGAGCTAGCCGCGAGTCGCTCGCACGTCAGTCCGAAGCCCTCGACGCACGCCGTCAGAGTGCCGGATTCGACGGGCTTGCCGATGAGCTGTTCGCTGTCGCCAGCCTGCTCGAGCACGAGCACCAGCTGCGCATGGCGCTTGCCGACTCCGGTCAACCGCAGGCTGTCCGGGAGGGCCTAGTCCGCGAGATCCTCGGGGGCAAGGTGAGCGACCTCGCCGTTTCGGTCATGGTCGAGATCGCAGCCGAGCGCTGGTCTAATGACGATGACCTCCTGTCGGCGATCGAGCAGCTTGCCGACCAGGCGGTCTTCACGGTGGCGGAAGCCGACGGAACCCTCGATGCGACCGACGACGAGCTGTTCCGATTCGGTCGGGCACTCGACCAGTCGCCCGAGCTGCAGATGGCACTCACCAGCCCCGCGCAGCCTTCCGCGACGAAGGCCGCGATCGTCCACGACCTGCTCGACGGGCGGTCGACGGGCGCCACCCGCCAGGTGCTGGAGTACGCGGTCGGTCACCTGCACGGCCAGCGAATCGACTCGGTGGTTGACCACCTGTGCGATCTGGCAGCACGTCAGCGCGAGCGCGTCATCGCCGAGGTCCGGGTGGCAGCGCCGCTCGATGCCGAGCAGAGCCGTCGCCTCGCCGACGTCCTGAGCCGATTGAAGGGGCGGACCGTTCGCCTGAACGTCGCCGTCGATCCCGCCGTCCTCGGCGGGGTGCACGTCAAGGTCGGCGACGAGGTCATTGATGGCACGGTCGCCGCGAAGCTCGAGCAAGCCCGCCGAGTCGTCCTCAGTTAAGAACGAACACACCCCAAGCTCCCGCCGACCACGGCGGGCCGAGAAAGAGAGCAGGACCCCATGACGGAGCTGACGATCCGACCGGAAGAGATCCGGGATGCGATCGAGCGGAACGTCGCGGCTTACTCGCCGACAACCGCCCGTGAAGAGGTTGGTCGCGTCATCGAGACCGGCGACGGCATTGCCCGCGTCGAAGGACTCCATTCCGCGATGACCAACGAGCTGCTCGAGTTCGAGGGTGGCCTCCTGGGCCTGGCCCTAAACCTCGACGTCCGCGAGATCGGCGTCGTGCTCCTCGGCGACGGCTCGAAGATCGCCGAAGGCCAGGCGGTTCGCCGCACGGGCGAGGTGCTCTCGGTGCCCGTCGGCGACGCATTCCTTGGTCGCGTCGTTGATCCGCTCGGCAACCCGATCGATGGCCTCGGTGCCATTGCGGCTGAGGGCCGTCGCGTCCTGGAGCTTCAGGCCCCGACCGTCGTCCAGCGCCAGCCCGTCAAGGAGCCGCTCCAGACCGGTATCAAGGCGATCGACGCCATGACCGCCATCGGCCGCGGCCAGCGCCAGCTCATCATCGGCGACCGCCAGACCGGCAAGACGGCGGTGTGCCTGGACACGATTCTTAATCAGCGCGAGAACTGGCTGTCGGGAGACCCGAACAAGCAGGTCCGCTGCATCTACGTCGCGATCGGCCAGAAGGGATCGACCATCGCGTCGGTCAAGGGTGCGCTCGAGGAGTACGGCGCGATGGAGTACACGACCATCGTCGCGGCCCCGGCATCAGACCCGGCCGGCTTCAAGTACCTCGCTCCTTACACCGGCTCGGCAATCGGCCAGCACTGGATGTACGCCGGCAAGCACGTCCTCATCGTCTTCGACGATCTGTCGAAGCAGGCCGAGGCCTACCGCGCCGTGTCGCTGCTCCTGCGCCGCCCGCCGGGCCGCGAGGCCTACCCGGGCGATGTCTTCTACTTGCACAGCCGCCTGCTCGAGCGCTGCGCGAAGCTTTCGAATGACCTCGGCGCAGGCTCGATGACCGGCCTGCCGATCATCGAGACAAAGGCCAACGACGTCTCGGCATACATCCCGACCAACGTCATCTCGATCACCGACGGCCAGTGCTTCCTGGAGTCCGACCTGTTCAACTCCGGCGTTCGTCCGGCCATCAACGTCGGCATCTCGGTGTCCCGCGTCGGCGGCTCGGCCCAGCCGAAGGCAATGAAGAAGGTTGCCGGCCGACTGCGACTGGACCTGGCCCAGTTCCGCGAGCTCGAGGCCTTCGCGGCCTTCGGTTCGGACCTAGATGCTGCATCGAAGGCCCAGTTGGCCCGCGGTGCCCGCCTCGTTGAGCTGCTCAAGCAGCAGCAGTACGCACCCCAGTCGATGGAGCGCGAGGTCGTCTCGGTGTGGGGCGGCACGACTGGCCAGCTCGACGAGGTGCCGATCGAGGACATCCGCCGGTTCGACTCGGAGTTCCTGTCGTTCATCGAGCGCTCCAAGCCGGAGATCCTCGACGCGATCCGCACCACGACCGACCTGTCGAATGACACGGTGGCGGTGCTCGAGTCTGCGATGGCCGAGTTCAAGCGCCAGTTCTCGACGAGCGCGGGCACGCTGCTCGTCAATGACGAGCCGGTTGCCGCCCTCGACGAGGAAACCATTGATCCGACCCAGATCAAGCGGGCGGTTCGGGGCTAACTGACATGGGTGCACAACTACGGGTCTACCGGCGGCGAATTCGCTCCGTCCAGGCGACCAAGAAGATCACGAAGGCGATGGAGCTCATTGCATCATCGCGCATCGTGAAGGCGCAGCAGCGCCTGAATGCATCGATGCCGTACCTCACCTTGCTCAACTCGGCGATCTCGGCGGCGGCCTCGCACGCATCGGATGTGTCGAAGCACCCGCTGATGGCGAAGTCGGCGGATGGCACGCGTGCAGCGGTGCTCATCGTGACGGCCGACCGGGGCCTAGCCGGTGCGTACTCGTCCAATGTCATCAAGGAGGGCGAGTCCCTGACGCGTGCACTGACCGAGCGTGGCGTGCAGGTCGTGCCCTACGTCGTGGGCCGCAAGGGCGTCGGTTACTACCGGTTCCGCGGTCGAGTTATGGCGGGGGAGTACGTCGGGTTCACCGACCTGCCTTCCTACGCCGATGCCAAGCAAATCGGTGAGGACCTGCTCGAGTCATTCCTCAAGCCGACCTCCGAGGGCGGGTGCGACGAGATCCACATCGTCTACACCTACTTTACGAACATGGGAAGCCAGGAGGCGCGCGTCCGCCGAGTCCTGCCTATTGAGGTCGTCGACGAGGTCGTGACCAAGGAGTCGGGCCTGCCGTTCCCGCTGTACGAGTTCGAGCCGGGGCCGGAGGCGGTGCTCGACGGCCTGCTGCCGCGCTACATCGACCAGACCGTGTACCTCGCGCTGCTCATGGCGGCTGCGTCAGAGCATGCGGCCCGGCGCCGCGCGATGAAGTCGGCAACGGACAACGCAGAAGAGCTCATCCGCACGCTCAGCCGCCAGGCAAACCAGGCCCGTCAGGGCGAGATCACCCAGGAAATCAGCGAGATCGTCGGCGGCGCCGACGCTCTGTCCGCCTAGAAGCGTCTGCATAAGGAGAATGAACAACATGACCGCTGACCTCACGACCAAGACCGGCGTCGGACGAGTTGCCCGAGTGACCGGGCCCGTCGTCGACGTTGAGTTCCCCGTCGAGGCCATGCCTGAGCTGTACAACGCGCTCCAGGTTGACGTCTCCTTCGGCGAGGGCGATGACCGGATGCTCACCCTCGAAGTGGCACTCCACATCGGTGACAACATGGTGCGTGCCATCTCGATGCAGCCGACCGACGGTCTCGTCCGCGGCTCCGAGGTGCGCGACACCGGCTCGCCGATCATGGTGCCCGTTGGCGACGTCACCAAGGGCCATGTCTGGAACACCCTCGGCATCCCGCTCGATGTCCCCGAGGCATCGCTGGACATAAAGGAGCGGTGGAGCATCCACCGCCAACCGCCGGCATTCGATCAGCTCGAGTCCAAGACCGAGGTCTTCTGGACCGGCATCAAGGTCATCGACCTGCTCACCCCCTACGTGAAGGGCGGCAAGATCGGCCTCTTCGGCGGGGCGGGCGTGGGCAAGACCGTCCTCATCCAGGAGATGATCTACCGGGTTGCCGAGAACTTCAGCGGTGTCTCGGTGTTCGCGGGCGTCGGAGAGCGCACCCGTGAGGGCAACGACCTCTTCCTCGAGATGAGCGAGTCGGGTGTGCTCGAGAAGACTGCCCTCGTCTTCGGCCAGATGGACGAGCCGCCGGGCACCCGCCTTCGCGTGGCCCTGACCGCACTGACCATGGCGGAGTACTTCCGCGATGTCCAGAAGCAGGACGTGCTCCTGTTCATCGACAACATCTTCCGCTTCACCCAGGCCGGCTCGGAGGTCTCGACGCTGCTCGGTCGCATGCCGTCCGCGGTGGGCTACCAGCCGACCCTCGCCGACGAGATGGGCCAGCTGCAGGAGCGCATCACCTCGACCCGAGGCCACTCGATCACCTCACTGCAGGCGATCTACGTGCCGGCCGATGACCTCACCGACCCGGCCCCGGCGACCACCTTCGCGCACCTTGACGCGACGACAACGCTGAGCCGTCCGATCTCCGAGCTGGGCATCTACCCGGCCGTCGATCCGCTCGACTCCATGTCGCGCATTCTCGACCCGCGCTACGTCGGCGATGAGCACTACGCCGTTGCCGCCCGAGTCAAGGAGATCCTGCAGCGCTACAAGGACCTTCAGGACATCATCGCGATCCTCGGTATTGACGAGCTGTCCGAGGAGGACAAGATCCTCGTCGGCCGTGCCCGCCGTATCCAGCGCTTCCTGTCGCAGAACATGTTCGTGGCCGAGGCGTTCACCGGTCAGTCAGGCTCGTTTGTGCCGGTCGAGGAGACCATCTCCTCCTTCCGCGCGCTGTGCGAGGGCACCTACGACCACCTGCCCGAGCAGGCCTTCTTCATGTGCGGTGGCATCGAGGATGTCGAGAAGAACGCCGCCGAACTGAACAAGAAGTAGTCGAGATGGCAGAACTCGTCGTCAATGTCGTGTCAGCGGAGCGCTCGCTTTGGAGCGGCACCGCGAAGAGCGTGGTCGCCAAGACGCCGGAGGGTGAGATCGGGATCATGCCCGGCCACGAGCCGGTGCTGGCCCTTCTCGTCGACAGCGCCCTGCGCATCGAGGAGGCGGACGGCACGAAGATGCTCGTCGCGGTCCATGGCGGTTTCTTCTCCGTCGACTCCAATCAGGTGAACGTCATCGCCGAGATCGCTGAGCTCGCGGAGGACATCGACCTCGACCGGGCGAAGGTGGCCCTCGCGGCTGCCCAGGCCGCAAACGAGGAGGACTCCTCTGCCCTGCGCCGGGCAGAGACCCGAATCACGGTCGCCGGAATGGCAGGATCCCTCCGCTAGCTCCTCCGTTTGTCCCCTGACATGGGACACCATGCGTAATCCCGGCTGATTCGGCCGGGATTTTGCATGTTGGCCCACTCGAAGGCGGTCACCTGAACTCGGCGATGCGCTCCTCGGTGTCGTCGATCGGGTAGGTGGTGGCGGCCTCGTAGGCGAGTCCCTCAGGCCCCGTGAGGCGCTGGGCTGCCCGGTACAGGTCCTTGTAGGCCATGAGGGCGCCGTGACTGTTTGCCGCGATATCTCGCGCAAGGCCGACCACCGTCGCATCGAGTTCGGCCTTGGGGCTGGAAAGCGCGGCGATACCGTATTCCTGAGCCTGGGCTCCGGTGAACGTGGCAGCGCTGTAGGAGAGCAGCCGTGCTTTAGCGGGCCCGACGAGCGCGGGCAAACGCTGGCTCATGCCCCACGAGGGCCGGATACCCCACTTCGCGTGGGTATCACCGAGCACCGCCTCGTCGGCGGCCACGATGAGGTCGCACGCGAGGGCAAGCTCGAGGGCCCCGGTGAAGCAGAAGCCGTTCACCTTCGCAATGACGATGGCATCGAGCATCTCGATGAGCTCGATGACGCGACGACCCGGGATATCGAGCAGATCGCCTACCGCGCCGCCGTCAAGGGACCGCCCCGCGAGCGCCTTGAGGTCGACCCCGGCGCTGAAGGCGCGCCCGGCGCCGGTGATGACGACTACGGCGATCTCGGGGCGGTCGTGCAGGCTGGCGAGTGTGCTGCCGAGTTCGTCGAGCATCTCCACCGTGATTGCGTTCAGGGCCTCGGGCCGGTTGAGGGTGATCGTCGCTACCGCGCCTTCGATGGAGAGGAGGACGGGGCTGTCGGCAGGGCTCATCTGGACTCCTTGGGGGATGCTGGCCCGCGCTCCCGCGGGCACAACATCATCGCAGGGCCCTACATGGACAGGTCGACGAGTCCGGCGAGGATGGCTCGGTGGTCACCGGGGGTGCCGAGCGCGACCTGGTCGGCCTTCGCTCGCTTGAGGTAAAGATGGGCCGGATGCTCCCACGTGAAGCCGATGCCACCATGGAGCTGGACGCATTCCTGCGCGGCGTGCACGGCGACGTCCGAGCAGTAGGCCTGGGCCACGGCTGAGGCGACGAGGCGATCCTCGCTGCCATCGGCCCAAGCCGCCGCCGCATAGCGAGCGACAGCGCGTGCCGTCTCGACCTCGATGAACAGGTCGGCGGCGCGGTGCTTGACGGCCTGGTAGCTGCCGATGAGCCGGCCGAACTGTCGCCGCTCGAGCAGGTAGCCGACGGTGGTGTCGAGGCACCATTGGGCGATGCCGACCTGCTCTGAGGCGAGGAGTGCTGCGCCGAGGAGCAGGGCCGCTCGGATGGCATCCCCGGCCGCCTCCCCTTGGGCGACAACGCCGGCCGGGGAGCCGGCGAACCGAAGGTCGGCGAGCGGACGCGACATGTCGAGGCTTGCCAGTGGCTCGCACGCCGCAACGGCGGTGTCGACGAGCGCGAGGACGAGCCCGCCGCGCGGATCTGACGCGGGCACGAGCAGCAGCCCCGAGCCCTCGGTGCCGGCCACTCGCCCGATCCGGCCGTGGACGAGCCCGTCGTCATCAAGCGTGGCCGTGGTGGCGAAGGCGGTGACACAGGTACCGAGGGGCACCGACAAGGCGCAGGTGAGCGAGCCACCTGCGATCTGGCGCAGGGGATCGGGGGCCTGTGCGGCGAGCAGCGCCGCGACGGCCATCACGCTGCTCGTCAGGAACGGCACCGGGGCCAGCGACCGTCCGAGCTCCTCGAGCACGATCGCCGCGTCGCGAGCCGTGGCACCGGCGCCGCCCTGCTGCTCGGGGACGAGCAGGCCGGCGAGGCCCATGTCGATGCCGAGCGCGGGCCAGAGGTCTCCGGTAAGGCTGCTGTCTCCGTCATACATGGCGAGGACCCGCGTGCTCGGGCATCGGGCGGCGAGCAGGCCCCGCAGGCTGGTGCTGAGCTCGTCCTCCTCGGGGGAGGTGAGCAGGTCGGCGATCACTTCGGCAGGTCCTTCCAGGCCACGGCGGTATCCGGCCGGTCCTCAGGAGGCAGCCGAAGGACGCGTTCGGCGACGACGTTGCGGAGCACCTCGGAGGTGCCGCCCTCGATGGAGTTGCCGCGAGCCCGCAGGTAGCGAAAGGCGGCGTTTCGCCCGGTGAAGTCGAATGCCTCATTGCCACTGGGCGACCACTGGTCGTAGACGAGTCCATCGTCGCCGAGTAGTTCGACCTCGAGCGAGCTCAGCTCCTGCGCCAGCCGGGCGAAGACGAGCTTGCCGGCCGACCCCTCCGGGCCGGGCTGGCCTGCGGCGAGCTTCTGCTGCAGCCTGGCCGACGCGATGCGGGCGGCCTCGGCATCGACCCAGAGCCGGAGCAGCCGGTCGTGCAGATCGGGCCGATGCCGCTCAGGGTGCTCGCGCCAGGTGCGCGCGACCGCGCCAATCATGCCGCTCTCGCGCGGTGGCACATTTCCGCCGATCGCCATGCGCTCGTTCATCAGGGTGGCGCGGGCGACATCCCAGCCGCTCCCGACATCGCCGAGGCGGTCCGAATCGGGGATGCGCGCCTGCGTGAAGAACACCTCGTTGAACTCACGGTCGCCGGTGAGCTGGCGCAGCGGTCTCACCTCGACCCCCGGCGCGGTCATGTCGACGATGAAAAAGCTCAGGCCCTGATGCTTCGGCACGCCCGGATCGGTGCGGGCCAGGAGGATGCCCCACCGCGCCACGTGCGCGACCGAGGTCCAGACCTTCTGCCCGGTGACGACCCACTCGTCGCCCTCGGGGACGGCCCTGGTCGAGAGGCCCGCGAGATCGGAGCCGGCGCCAGGTTCACTGAACAGCTGGCACCAGATGTCCTCGCCGGTCCAGAGCCCGGGCAGGAAGCGGGCGCGCTGCTCCGGCGTGCCGAAGGCGAGGATGGTGGGCGCTGCCATGCCCAGGCCAATGACATTGAGCTCGGGCGCGTTATCGGGAGCGCCCGCCTGCTCGAAGGCCACGTTGACAGCCTTCTGGTACCCGCGGGGCAGGCCCCGACCGCCGTCGCCGAGGGGGTAGTGGACCTCCGCGAGCCCCGCTGCGAATCGGGCGCGGAGGAACGCGACGCGGTCGGTCGTCGCCGGGTCGTGCTCGAGCAGGAACGCCGAGACCTCGGCGGCCAGCCGCGCAGCGACGTCATCCGGATCGCGCATGAGATGCCCTCCCGTCGATGCCCGAGCGATGACCAAGCGATGCCCAAGCGATGCCCGGCTACCTGCCCACGCTACTTGAGCGAATGGACGGAAGGGGCGAAATGGCAGAAGGGGCAACGCAATGCAGGGCGGTCGGCGCAACAGGCCGTCATGCGCGGCGCGATCCCCCTAGGCTGGCGCGATGGGCGGGCCGTTGCAGGGGATTCGAGTGGCCGAACTCGCATCACTCGGGCCCGGGCCGCACGCGGCGATGGTGCTCGCCGATCTCGGGGCCGAGGTCGTCCGCGTCGAGGGCCCGGCCGGACGGGGGCTCAGGTTCGCCGCGCCGGGGAGTGTCGACTCAACGTTGCGCGGACGCCGGGTCGAGTTCGCCGACCTCAAGCAGGACGCAGGACGCCTCCTCGTCCTTGATCTCGTGGCCGAGTCGGATGTCCTGATCGAGGGCTTTCGCCCCGGTGTCGCCGAGCGCCTCGGGGTCGGGCCCGACGCCTGCCTTGCCGTCAATCCGCGACTGGTCTACGGGCGCATCACCGGGTGGGGCCAGACCGGGCCCTGGGCCGATCGCGTCGGCCATGACATCAACTACATCGGCCTCACCGGCGCACTGCATGCGATCGGTCGCGAGGGCGAGGCACCGTCGGTGCCGCTGAACCTCGTGGGCGATTTCGGCGGCGGATCGATGCTCCTCCTCGTCGGGATCCTCGCCGCGCTCGTCGAGCGCGCGTCGTCCGGCGCCGGCCAGGTCGTCGATGCCGCGATGGTCGACGGGACGGTGCTCCTCAGCCAGATGACCCTCGCGCTGCGCTCGATGGGGGCGTGGACCGATGACCGGGCGAGCAACATCCTCGACGGCGGCGCCCCCTTCTACGACACCTATGCCTGCGCCGACGGTGGCTACGTCGCGGTTGGCGCGCTCGAGCCCCTCTTTTTCGCCGCGCTGCTCGAAGGCCTCGGGCTGACGCTTGCCGAGGTGGGGGATCCCCGCGACCGCACGAACTGGCCGGGCATGCGGTCGCAGTTCACCCGCCTGTTCGCATCAAGGCCCCGCGACGCGTGGGTCGCCCATTTCGACGGGACCTCGGCCTGCGTGACGCCGGTGCTCACCTTCGCCGAGGCAGCCGAGCACCCCCACCTCGTGGCCCGCGGCACATTCGCCCACGGTGAGGGTGGCCTCCAGTCGGCCCCTGCCCCGCGATTCTCCCGAACGTCGCATGAACCGTCCGGCCAGTAGCCGCGAGAAGCACCGCAGTCGCAAGGAGCACCGCAGCCGCAAAAAGCACCGCGTTGTCCGCCAACCGAAGGAGCATCCCGATGGAGACCAACGGAACCACTGCCCTCGTCACCGGCGGCGCGTCAGGGCTGGGCCTCGCGACTGCCCGACGGCTCCGCGCCGCAGGCGCCCGCGTCATCGCCCTCGATCTCCCGGGAGCCAATACCGCTGAACTCGAGCGGATCGGCGCGGAGTTCGCGGCGGCCGACGTCGTCGAAGAGGCCGCCGTGCAGTCGGCGGTCGACCTCGCGAACAGCGCTGGGACCCTGCGCATCGTCGTCAACTGCGCGGGGATCGGCAACGGCATCAAGACGACGGGCAAGGCCGGGCCCTTCCCGCTCGCCGACTTCGAGCGGGTCATCCGCGTGAACCTCATCGGCACGTTCAACGTCATCCGGCTCGCGGCAACTTCCATGGCGGCCAATGACCTCGTAGGCGAGGAGCGCGGGGTCATCGTGAACACCGCCTCGGTTGCTGCCTTCGACGGTC
>JBMOKH010000208.1:0-4101 GCA_049315365.1 Candidatus Nanopelagicales bacterium | reverse complement strand
TCTTCGAGCGCACCCGGGTCATCGGGATGACGATGGCCGGCGGGGTCGTCACCGGGGTCCGAACTGATCAGGGCGACATCGAGACCGACATCGTGGTGAACTGCGCCGGCCAGTGGGCCAAGGCGATCGGGGCCATGGCCGGCGTGAACGTCCCGCTCCACTCCGCCGAGCACTTCTACGTCGTGACCGACCAGATCGCCGGGGTCGACCGCATGATGCCGATCCTGCGCGACCCGGACGGCTACACCTACATGAAGGAGGAGGTCGGCGGCCTCGTGGTCGGCGGGTTCGAGCCGGTCGCGAAGCCGTGGGTCGCCCCCGACCAGCTCCCCCATCCATTCGAGTTTCAACTGCTCGACGAGGACTGGGATCATTTCGAGATCCTCATGGAGAGCGCGCTGCACCGGGTGCCCGTCCTCCAGCAGACCGGGATCAAGAAGTTCTACAACGGCCCCGAGAGCTTCACCCCCGACAACCAGTTCATCCTCGGCCGGTCGCCGGAGGTCCGCAATTTCTTCGTCGGTGCCGGCTTCAACTCAGTGGGCATTGCCTCCGCCGGTGGCGCGGGCCGCGCCCTAGCCCAATGGATCGTGGGCGGTGAGCCGCCCTCAGACCTCGTCGGCGTCGACATCCGGCGGTTCGCAGAGTTCAACGGCAACAACCAGTGGCTGCGCGCGCGGGTCGGTGAGGTTCTCGGCCTGCATTACTCGGTTCCGTGGCCGAACCGCGAGTTCCAGTCCGCTCGGCCATTTCGCCGCTCACCGGTGCACCACCTCGTCGAGGAGGCGGGCGCATCCTTCGGCTCGCGCATGGGCTGGGAGCGTCCCAACTTCTTCGCCCCCGAAGGCCAGGCCCCCGCCATCGAGTACGCGTGGGGCCGGCAGAACTGGGCACCTTGGGTCGACGCCGAGCAGCGGGCGACCCGCAACGCCGTGGCAATCTTCGAGCAGACCTCGTTCGGCAAGCTGCTCGTATCCGGCCGCGACGCAACCGAGCTCCTCCAGTGGCTGTGCACCGCGGATATCGACTGCCCTGTCGGTCGCGCCGTCTACACCGGCGTGCTCAACGAGCGCGGCACCTACGAGGCCGATGTCACCGTGACGCGGGTCGCGCACGACGAGTACCTGTGGGTCACCGGGTCGGCATCCGTCAATCGCGACCGCGACTGGATCTCGCGGCATGTCCGGCCTGAACAGCAGGTGAGCGTCACCGACGTCACCGGTGCCTTTGCAGTCTTCGGCGTCATGGGCCCGCGATCCCGCGACCTCCTGCAGTCCGTGTCGACCGCCGATCTCAGCAGCGAGGCCTTCCCGTTCGCAACGAGCCGCGAGATCGACCTCGGGATGAGCACCGTGCGCGCCACCCGCATCACCTATGTCGGCGAGCTCGGCTGGGAGCTCACCGTGCCCGCCGAGTTCGCGGTCGGCGTGTTCGGGCTGCTCTCCGACGCCGGCCGGGCGTTCGGTCTCGTCAACGCCGGCTACTACGCGATCAATGCGCTGCGCCTCGAGAAGGGCTACCGCGCCTTCGGCACCGAGCTCAATCCCGACTACGGCCCGGTCGAGGCCGGGCTGCTCTTCGCCACGAAGCTCAAGACCGGCATCGAGTTCCTCGGCCGCGGTGCAGTGGAGGCGGCAAAGGCCGCCGGGGTCAGGCGACGCCTCGTGTCGTTCACCATCGACAGCCCGGACACAATGATGTGGGGCGGGGAACTGCTGATCCGCGACGGCATCGGCGCCGGGCAGGTCACGTCCGCCGCCTTCGGTGCGACGATCGGAGCCTGCGTCGGGCTCGCCTATGTCTGGCGACCCGACGGCGCCAACGTCGCCCCCGACTGGATTTTGGAGGGGCAGTGGCAGGTGAACATCGGCGGTGAGGTGGTCGGTGCCCGAGTGCAGCTCGCGGCGCCTTACGACCCGAAGTCGGAGCGGGTGCGCTCCTAGCCCCGCTTGACCGGGCGCGTCAGGCAGGTGGGACCGCCCTCGCCCTTGTTGATCTCGCTCGCCTCGTAGAAGTGCACCTCGACCCCGCGGTTGCGCAGGAGAGCAGCGGTCGCGTCATTGCCCTTGGCCATCACGACAACCCCTGGTCGGACGGCCAGCACGTTGCAGCCGAGCGACAGGTAGTCCTCCTCCGGCACGGCGACGTAGTCGATCCCGCGGGAGGCGAGGGCCTGCAGCAGGGCGATCGGGGCCAGCCGTTCGAAGACGACGGCAAGGTCTTCGCGCACCGGCGAGACCACCGACATGAGGTGGAGGCAGAACTCCGGGCCGAGATCGTGCGGCAGGTCGAATACCTCGATGCTCACGCCATCGGCCGCGAGCATCGGCTGCAGTTGCTCGATCGCCGCCGCATTCGTCCGATACGAGCGTCCGACTGCGAGCGTGGACCCATCGAGCCAGAACATGTCGCCGCCATCGGCGGTCGCATCGCCCGTGAGCCGGCCAACGACGGGCACGCCGAGTGCTTCGAGGTCCGCGGTGAGGAGCGGCGGCTCGCCAGCACGCACAGCCTTGGCCCCGCGAAGCTCGATGACGCCCGAGGGGATGACGAACGCCGGATCGTAGGTGAAGCAGGCGTCGGGCATGTCATCGGTGGGCGGCAGCACCTCGACCCCGCAGCCGAGGCTCTCGAGCAGGGCAACGAACGCCGCGTGCTGCTCGAGGAGGAGTGCGCCGTCGAGGGGCTGCGCCCAGTGGGCCACCGCGTAGTCGCCGCGAAGCGACGGCGGGCGAACCGCGACCCGGGCCAGGGGCGCCACCATGGAGTTCACTCCGTACATGCTCATGTCACCCTCGCGTCAGTATTCGTAGTAGTCGGACCCGATTGTGGCGCAGGACGAGCATGAACAGTCCGTTGCCCCCTACGACAACGACTGTGAAGGCGAGCGCGAGCCACCACGGATTGAAGAACCACAACGGCACGGCGGTCAGGCAGGATGCCCAGTGCACCCACTCCGCTCGGCGCACTTCACGCAGGTACCCCTCGATCGAGACACGATCCATGCCCGGAAGGCTTGATTTGCTGTTGCCGCCGAATGCGCTGCCGAGTTCGGGCAGCCGGCGGGTCAGGGTCGTCACGCGCAGGGCGCGGTATCGCGCGGGCGTGTCGAGACCGGAAAGCCGAAGGGGCCCGCGATCACGAGCAAGCCATGCATCCGGCCATCTGGGCGCCAAGGCGCCGATGAGAATCGACCCACCACCAACGACCGCGATATCGACAACGATGCGAAGAGCGAGGGACCACACATCGCTCATGACCTTGTGCCTCAATCTCCAATGGCGGCGAGGGAGGGATTTGAACCCCCGGAGAGTTTCCCCTCGGGCGCTTTCAAGGCGCCTGCATTCGGCCGCTCTGCCACCTCGCCTAACGGCGCTTACCGTATCGGTGTGGGAGAGGTCGATGAGCACCCCACCCCCCGACGCTTCGCCCAGATCCCCGCCCCCTCCCCCAGCCGTTTCGTCCGGATTCCGGCTGAACTGACCGCGAAGATGGTCATTTGGGGGTGCATCAGGTCATCTCATCCCGAGGGGTCTGGCCCCCTGGGACGACACCTCGAAGCGTCATCCACTGACCTGACGAATTCAGGCCACAACGACGCCAGCAGTGACCTGCGGACCCGGGATGAAATCGCCACTTTGCTGGTCAGATGACCACTTTTTCAGTCAGTTCGACCGGATACTGGATGAAACGACGGGGGGCTGGAAGCTGACGTATGCGTCTGCGATGGCGAGCAGCGACCACCTGCTTCCATCCTCCGCGGTGAGAAGATAGGCCGGCAGGATGAGCACCTCGCCGGAAGGTTGAGTGAACTCCGCCAGCCCGAGTTCGGCCTCGGTAACGACGAGTTCGCGCACGGTCGCCACCGCCACAGGCCGGCCGACGAACGTCGGCGAGGTCGCCATGAACGCGGACTCCGGCTCTGAAGCCTCAGCCTGCGCAGCGAAATCGACAGTGACCTGCGTCGGACCGAATACCGACCACCCCGGCTGAGACGCGCGCCGGACCGCCGATGCCGCGCCGAGCACCGGATAGCCGGGCACTTGCTGCAGGGTGCCGGCGAACCCGCTCACTTCCGTGATTGCCCCGCGCCGTCCGATG
>JBMOKH010000207.1:0-4107 GCA_049315365.1 Candidatus Nanopelagicales bacterium | reverse complement strand
CCCCCGTGAACCCAGACCGCGTCATCACCGTTGCGCTCATCGGTGGTGGCACCGTAGGCACGCAGGTCGCGCGGCTCCTGACCGACACGGCCGCCGACCTCCGGGCGAGGGTTGGCGCTCCCGTGCACCTCACGGGGGTCGCCGTTCGCGACCTCGGCAAGCCCCGGCCCGGCATCGACCCGGCGCTCCTTACCGACGACTCGATGGCGCTCGCTCGCAGCGGCGCCGACATCGTGGTCGAGGTCATGGGCGGCATCGAGGATGCCCGGGCGCTCATCCTCGCGGCGATGGAGGCCGGCTCGAGCGTCGTCACCGCGAACAAGGCGCTCCTCGCCGCTGACGGTGCCACCCTCTACGCGGCGGCCGCCCGGCACGGCGTCGACCTGTATTTCGAGGCATCGGTCGCCGGGGCGATCCCGCTGATCCGCCCGCTTCGCGAGTCGCTCGCCGGCGACCGGGTCACGAAGGTGCTCGGCATCGTGAACGGCACCACCAACTACATGCTCACGAAGATGGACGAGCAGGACGCCGACTACGCGGCCGTGTTCGCGGAGGCGGAGGCGCTCGGCTACCTCGAGGCCGACCCCACGCTCGACGTCGACGGCCACGATGCCGCCGCGAAGGCCGCGATCCTCGCCGAGCTGGCATTCCACACCCGCGTCACCCTCGACGACGTGTACTGCGAGGGGATCTCGAAGGTCACCCTCGACGACGTCCACGCGGCCCAGAAGATGGGCTTCGTCATCAAGCTGCTCGCGGTCGCCGAGCTAAGCGCCGATGGAAGCGGCATCATCGTGCGCGTGCACCCGGCGATGATCCCGCGCGACCACCCGCTCGCGAGCGTGCGGCTTGCGTTCAACGCGGTTTTCGTCGAGGCGGAGGCTGCCGGCGAGATGATGTTCTACGGCCGAGGCGCCGGCGGGGCCCCGACCGCGAGCGCCGTGCTCGGCGACCTCGTCGCCGCTGCGCGCAACCGCGTCACCGGGTCGGTCGGCCCGGGGGAGAGCACCTACTCGGGCCTGCCGGTCCTCCCGGTCGGCGAGGCACTCACGCGCTACTACGTCAATCTCGACGTCGCGGACCGCCCCGGTGTCCTCGCCTCGATCGCCTCGGCCTTCGCCGACAACGGGGTGAGCATCCAGGTGGTGCGCCAGGACGGCCACGGAGACGAGGCCGGGCTCATCGTCCGCACCCATCGGGCGACCGACGATGCCCTCCGCCGAACGGTCGACACGCTACGCGAGCTCGACACGGTCAAACGGGTCGTCGGTGTCATGCGGGTCGAGGGCGAGGTGGGGGAGTAGCCATGGCACACCAGTGGAGAGGGCTCATCGAGGAGTACCGCGACCGCCTGCCCGTCAGCAGCGCCACCCCGGTCGTTACCCTGCGCGAGGGGGGCACGCCGCTCGTCTACGCATGCACCCTGAGCGAGATGACCGGCTGCGAGGTGTGGCTGAAGTTCGAGGGCGCGAACCCGACCGGATCCTTCAAGGACCGCGGCATGACGATGGCGATCTCGAAGGCAGCGGAGGACGGCGCGAAGGCCGTCATCTGCGCCTCGACGGGCAACACATCGGCAAGTGCCGCGGCCTACGCCGTCAAGGCCGGAATGGTCTGCGCCGTCCTCGTGCCGCAGGGCAAGATCGCGATGGGCAAGCTTGCCCAGGCGGTCGTGCATGGGGCGGTGCTCCTGCAGGTCGATGGCAACTTCGACGACTGCCTGCTCGTGGCGCGCAAGCTCTCCGACACCTACCCGGTCGCGCTCGTCAACAGCGTGAACCCGGTGCGAATCGAGGGGCAGAAGACCGCGAGCTTCGAGATCGTCGACATGCTCGGCCACGCGCCGGACATCCACTGCCTGCCGGTCGGCAACGCAGGCAACATCACCGCCTACTGGCGCGGCTACACCGAGTACCAGCGCGACGGCATCGCCGCCTCCGCGCCGCGCATGTGGGGATTCCAGGCGGCTGGCGCTGCGCCGCTCGTGCTCGGTGCCCCCGTCGCGAATCCCGAGACCATCGCGACGGCAATCCGCATTGGCAACCCGGCATCGTGGGACCTTGCGATCGCCGCACGTGAAGAGTCGGGGGGCCTCATCGACTCGGTCACCGACGACGAGATCCTCGCCGCCTACCGGCTCCTCGCCGCGAAGGAGGGCCTGTTCTGCGAGCCGGCGAGCGCGGCAGGCGTCGCCGGCCTGCTGAAGCGGCATGCCTCGGGCGGCCTCGACGCCGGGCAGCGAATCGTCTGCACTCTCACGGGCAATGGGCTCAAGGACCCGCAGTGGGCACTGGAGGGCGCGAGCGATCCCGTGGTCATCCCTGTTGACGTGGAAGCGGCAGCGCGCGCGCTCGGCCTCGAGGCCTGACCGTGCCGCGGTTTCGGAGGGAGGCGGTGCGCGTCGTCGTGCCCGCGTCCAGTGCGAACCTCGGGCCCGCATTCGACTGTGGCGGGCTCGCCCTCGACGTGTGCGACGAGTACGTTGCGATGGTCTCCGATGATGCCGGGGTTCTCATCGAGGTATCCGGCGAGGGTGCGGGCGACGTTCCGCTCGACGCAACGCACCTCGTCGCTCGATCGATGGCACTCGCGTTCGCCGCAATGGACGTACAGCCGCCCGGCTTCGTCCTGCGGTGCGAGAACAGGATCCCGCACGGGCGCGGCATGGGATCTTCGGCCGCGGCGATCATCGGCGGACTCGTCCTCGGGCGCGCGATGGTGATCGATGGCCCGGCCGTGCTGACCGACGACGACCTTCTCCAGCTTGCCCTTCGCATGGAGTCGCACCCGGACAACATCGCGGCCGCGCTCTACGGCGGGCTCAACTTCTCATGGCTCTCCGAGACGGGATCTGCGGGCACGGTGAAGCTCGACGTTCACCCGGAAGTCGTTCCGGTGCTTGCGATTCCCGGTGATGCAGTCCCGACGGCGAAGGCTCGGACGGCACTGCCGGCGCAGGTCGACTTCGCTGATGCCTCCTTCAACATCGCGCGCGCTGCGCTCCTCGTCCATGCGCTGACCCGCGACCCTGGCCACCTGCTTGAGGCCACGCGGGATCGGATGCACCAGGAGGCCCGGCGCACGATGTACTCGGCCTCGCTCGAACTCGTCGAGCGGCTCCGCGCCGAGTCGATCCCCGCGGTCATCTCAGGTGCCGGGCCCACCGTGCTGGCGCTCCCGCGGCCGCAGGATGCCAAGCGCATCCATGCGCTCGCAGACCCGACATGGCGCGTCGTCCAATGCGCTGTCGCCCACGCTGGGGCGAGGGAAGTGCCGGTTGACCCCACCCGCCTATGACAGTGGGGGCTGGCGTGTTATGGTGTCATCACTCTCAAGGAGTCGGCCGTGCGCCGCACCTTCAGTTCAGGTGAATCCCCGCGATCTGCATCCGTGCGATTAGCAATCATGATCAGCAATGGTGCGCTCCCGATTGGTTCGCACTGCGTTGAAGAGCACCGAACAGAATCGCACCGCACTGAAACGCGAAGGTTCGCTCGGAGTCACCGTTCATTTGACAGACATGAATCCGGTTGGGTCCTGACCTTCGCTCACGCCTCCTTGGGTATCCAACAACACGAAGGAAATACGTGACCGAAACAACGTCAGCCGCTCGGGCCAAGGGCCGCGGCGACAACCTGTCCTCCATGCTTCTTCCGGAGCTCAAGGCGCTAGCGGGTCAGCTGGGCATCACCGGCTCGAGCGCCATGCGCAAGGGTGACCTCGTCACCGCGATCGGCGACCGACAGGGCCGATCAGATGCAGCCCCCGCAGCCGCGTCTGCCGGGCGCAGCCGCCCCGTCAAGGCCAAGTCGGTGGCCGCGGAAACCGCGACAGTCGAGGCGGCAACGCCGGCGCCAGCCGCGAGCGAGAAGGCACCCGAATCCGGGGCCAATGCAGATAGGCCCCCGCGTGGCGAGCGCGAGGAGCGCCGTGACCGGCCGCAGCGCCAGGACCGCCAGGATCGTCAGCGCGGCGAAGGGCAGCGCAACGACAACCAGCGCAACGACAACCAGCGGAACGACAACCAGCGGAACGACAACCCGCGGACCGATAACCAGCGCAATGACAACTCGCGCAACGACAACCAGCGCAATGACAACTCGCGCA
>JBMOKH010000020.1:0-18370 GCA_049315365.1 Candidatus Nanopelagicales bacterium | reverse complement strand
GGTTCACGCATGCGGCTCGCGTCTCGTAGCCTGACACCCACGCGTCACCTAGGGAGCAGGAAGGGTCGTCCCCGTGAACATCACTCGAATCTCGGTAGGTCTCCTGTCGGCACTTGCACTGACTGCCATGTCGGCCGCGCCCGCCGTGGCCGTCGCGCCGCAGGCACCCGCCCCCCGCTACTCCTATGACCTGGGGATAGCCCCTCGCCTGCAGTGGAATTCGAACTACGGGTATTGCGGCGAGACGAGTTTCATCAGTGCTGGCATGTTCTTTGGCCAGTACACGTCGCAGTGGACAGCCCGCAATGCCGCATCACCGGGTGTTCCTCAGACCGAGGAGGAGAGTCAGCTTCTCATCGGGGTGAACGACATGGACGCGGCTGAGGCGATGCGCCTGCAGGCGGTCGAGTTCGACAGTGAATCCCAGCAGTCGACGAGGCAGTACCTCACCTGGGTGAAATCGATGGTGCTTCGGGGGTTCCCGGTGATCATCGGGGTGTTCCTCAACATGGACGATGACTCATCGGATGGCCAGTCGGAGTATGACCACATCGTCCCGGTGCTCGGAGTCGGGTCGCAAGCCCCCCTGTCGGCAACGAATCGCACCTACCGCGCCACCGACGTCATCTCGTTCAGCGACAATGCACTCCTTGATGGGAATACCTCGCCCAACGCAGCAGTGTTCCGCTACCGGTTCGGCCCTTTTCAGAAGAACAGATCACAGGCTAACGACCCTGACGGAGCCACATACTCCCTGCGTAATCGGCCGATGAATTACGCAATTGCCGTGACCGGTGTCATGGACCCAGACCGGGTGACCGTCCCGGTCCGATTGACCTCGAATGCGAATGGGGAGGGAATGCAAGAGGAGGAGCGACTGGTGGCTCCGCCAGCCCCCCGGCCGATCGATCTCACCGCCACCGTCACGATTCCCGATCCAAGCGTCGGCTACACCGTCTACCTTTATGACGACTTTGCGAAGGTGCCGATCCGAGGCTTCAACGCATCCGCGGCAAACGCAATTCAGTCGTGGTCGATCGCGCCGGGTTCAGGTCGGTCGTGGTCGAAGACCATCAGCATCATGTCCGATCAGACCCGAGTGTTTCGAGCGGTGCCAAGTTATGCACCGTGACGTCCACGCCAATTGATCGGGCGCCAGCGTGGATGCTGGCCGCCGTGGCGATGCTCTCGGTGCAGCTCGGCGCGGCAATTTCGGTGGGCCTGTTCGAGGAGGTCGGGGTCGCCGGCACGGCCTGGCTGCGCATCACGATTGGCGCGATCGGGTTCGTCCTCATCGCGCGCCCCCGCTACTGGAGGTGGTCGCGGCAGGAACTGCGCGCCCCCATCCTGCTCGGAGTCGTCTCCGCGGGCATGACACTCAGCTTTCTCGCCGCGATCAGCCTGCTGCCGCTCGGCACCGCGGTGGCGATCGAGTTCCTCGGTCCGCTCACCGTCGCAACGATTCACAGTCGCAGCCGACGTGCCCTCGCCTGGCCGGCGCTCGCCCTTGCCGGGGTCGTGCTGCTCACCGAGCCATGGCAGGGAACACCGAGCCTCCTCGGCATCGGGTTTGCCGTCATCTCAGGGGTCTGCTGGGGCCTGTACATCGTCATCACCCAGCACGTCGGTGATCGATTCAGCGGAGTGGACGGACTCGCGATCTCGTTGCCGGTCGCTGCCCTCGTGACGATGTTCATCGGGCTGCCGCAGGCGTGGGGCCACATGACCCTCGAGGTTCTGCTTGTCGCACTGGGCGCAGCGGTGCTCCTCCCGCTCATCCCGTGGACCCTTGAGCTCTATGCACTCCGGCGCCTGACGAAGGCCGCGTTCGGGACTCTCATGGCGATCGAGCCCGCCATCGCCTTGGCGATTGGCATCGTCGTGCTGCGCCAGATACCCAATGGCCCGCAGGTCGTCGGGATGGGCTGCGTCGTCCTCGCAGGCATTGCCGCGGAGCGCACGGGGCAAAGGACGGTTGTGCCAGAAACCTAGGCCTGTTTCACTTTCGCTAGTGTGTATAAAGTAAGAGCGTGGACGAGCCCGAGCAGGGCTCGAGACTTGACGAAGGCGGGCGCCGTGCCCGCTTCGAATGGACGCGCGGAGGAACGATGAGCGAGCCGGCAGCGGGTTTCGACATGGAGGCCGACGTCGTCGTCCTCGGCACCGGCGGTGCCGGGCTCACTGCAGCGCTCGCGGCGCATGACTTCGGCGCAGGCGAGGTCCTCATCCTGGAGAAGTACGGGATGATCGGCGGCACGAGCGCCATGTCGGGCGGCATGCTGTGGATCCCGCTCAATGACCAGGAGGCTGAGAACGGCGTCGAGGATTCCTACGACGAGATCATCGCCTACCTCGATGGCCTGGCGGCGGAGAACACCCTTGACCCGGAGAATGTCAGCGCCTTCCTCGACGCCGGCCCAGAGATGCTCCGCTACTTCGACGAGAAAACTCCAGTGCGACTCAAGCTCTTTCCGGGATTCCCCGACTACCAGCCCAACGCCGTCGGCGGCAAGATGCACGGCAGTCGCTCGCTCGACAACGAGGCCTTCCCATTCGATGAGCTCGGGTCGTGGGGCAAGTGGGTGAATCCACCGAAGACGGGCTGGCCGCGTCGCACGAGCATGATCGAGGACTACTACACCCCGGATCTCGGCCCCGAGGTGATGGCCGAGCGCGAGACCCGAGACTTTCGCGGTGCGGGCCAGGCGCTCATCGGCTCGCTACTCAAGGGAGTCATCGACCGTGGGATTCCGATTCGGCGCGAATCACGTGCCCGAACGCTGATCCGCGAGGGCGATCGCGTGGTCGGCGTCGTGACCGAGGAGGCCGGGGCGACCATTCGCATCAAGGCTCGCAAGGGCGTCGTCATTGCGACCGGCGGCTTCGAGTGGAACGAGCAACTGGTGAAGAGCTTCCTGCGCGGGCCCATGACCGGTCCGGTGAGCGTGCCCGAGTGCGAGGGCGATGGCCTGCTCATGGCCATGGAGGTCGGAGCGAGCCTGGGCAATATGCCGAACGCGTGGTGGATGATGTCGAGCCAGGAGATGGCGGCGCATGGTCGCGGCAAGGCAAACTACTTGATCGGCAACCAGGAGCGCACCAGGCCGGGATCAATCCTCGTCAACCGCTCCGCGAGGCGCTTCGCGAACGAGGCCGTCAGCTACAACGCGCTCGGGCCCGTCCTGCACAACTTCGACGAGAACACCCACGACTACGCGAACCTGCCGTACTGGGTGATCGTCGACAGCCGCTACACGAGCAAGTACCGCTTCTTCACCGCCTCGCACGGATCCGGTGCCCCGGACTGGGCGGTCAGTGCCGCGACAATTGAGGAGCTCGGCGACAAGCTCGGCCTCGACGGCGCAGTCCTGCATGAGACCGTCGAGCGCTTCAATGCCGATGTGCGGGCCGGTCGCGACACCGAGTTCGGACGTGGCGATGCCACCTACGACAACTTCTGGGGCGATAAGGACTTCGAGGCGCCGTATCGAACCCTCGGAGTGATCGACCAGGCCCCGTTCTATGCCGTGAAGATGGAAGCGGGCGTGCTCGGCACCTGCGGCGGACCGCGGGCCAATGAGCATGCCCAGGTCATCGACTGGAGCGACCAGCCGATCGAGGGCCTGTATGTCTGCAGCAATGCGATGTCATCCCCGACCGCCGGGGTCTACGGCGGGGCAGGCGGAACCCTAGGCCCGGGCATGACCTTCGGGTACATCGCCGGCAGGCACGCGGCTCAGTCGAGGGTTAATCCCGAATATGTGTGCCCAACCTCGCTACCGTAGGGCCGTCATCCATTTACCCGGAGGTATCCATGTCCGTCGCGGAATCCGCACCCACCGCCACCCAGCCGTTCAGCGTCGGTGGGTCCATCAGCTTCGGCTGGCGCAAGACCTGGAAGAACTTCTGGCGCCTGCTCCTCGTCGTCATCGTGTTCGGCGTGATCAACGCAGTGCTCAGCGCGATCAGCGGTGCCGGAACCACTTCGAGCATCGACTTCTCGAATCCGGACACGCTCACCGTCGATCAGCTCTGGGAGACCAGCAATCTTGCTCTCTCGTTCATTGGGAGTGTCGTGCAGTGGCTGGCGAGCATCTTCCTCGGCCTCGGTGTCATCCGGATTGCCCTCGCGGTCACGCGAGGCGAGAAGGTCCAACTGGGCAAGGTGTTCAGCTTCGCGGGATATGGCCGATACCTCATCAGCTCGATCTTCGTGAGCATCATTGTCGTCATCGGGGTCCTCATCGGTGTCGTGCCCGGGGTTGCGATTGCGGCTTCGACTGATTCGATCATCTGGGCTGCGGTCGGTGCGGCCGTCGGCATCGTTCTGGCCATCGCCCTGTCCCTCGCGTTCACCTTCTTCGGCTACCTCATCCTCGACCGTGACGCCCGCGGCCTGTCGAGCCTCGGGGCCTCGTGGAAGCTCGTCAAGCCGCACTTCGGTGCACTGCTCGGCCTTTACATCCTCATCGGGATCATCAGCATCGGCCTCTTCATCGCAGCAGCCCTGCTCGGCACCCTGATGCTCGTCGTCGGCCTCCTCGTCACGCTGCCGGTGGCGGGCGTCGTGATCTTCGGCATGTCGGCCATCAGCGTCGCCTACGCCTACAGGACCATTGCAGGGGAGCCCGTGGCTTCCTGATACAGCGGACCGCTACTTCAAGGGGTCGCTCGCGCCGATGGCGCGGGCGGCCCCTTCGTCGTGGCCTTGAAGGTAGTGGTCCTCCTGAGGCTGCCGTCCCGTCCAAACCACGTCCACGTGCCGTGCCGCTCGCCGTCCCTCAACCGGCCCAAGGCCTTCACCTGACCGTTGTCGTAAAGCTCCTTGAACTCGCCGCCCTTCTTGGGGTAGCCGGCGTTGATCTCGGCGATTCGAGCCTGGAGGATCTGCTTGAGGAGGAGTGGGGGGAAGGGGGCTCTCGCATCGAAGTGGATGGATCCCTTCGTCCGGACGTACCCCGCGAGCTCACGGTCGAATGCGAGAGGGACCCGGGCCGAGTACGGAAACAGGCTGTTGTGCCGGGTGAACCCGTCGAACCCGATGACCGCGACCCCACCGGCCTTGAAGGTCGGCATGCCGTATGAGATGACCTCGTCGGCGGCCGGGAGCGTTGACCGGATGACGTCGCGCACGGCCTCAAGCACGCGTCGCTGCTCGGGCCCGAACCGCGTGAGGTGGTCGTCGATCGGTGTCACGGGGCAAGCCTACGTTCGGTCGAGCGCTCGTCAGCCGAGCGCTAGTTAAAGGTATTGAGCGTGAGTCCCTCGGTGACCCACATGACCTCGTCATACGTGAGGCCCTTGGTCGCGATGCGAACCGTCGAGACGGTCGCGCCGGGGCCGGCCGGACGCATCTGAACCATGCCGCGCTTGGCAACGCTCGATTTCGGGCAGGTAGTCTTTCCGCAGCGGGCGTAGATGTCGAACACGAAGCCGTGCGCCTTCACCATGCCCACCTTCCCGTACCCCGCCATCGTGGTCTTGACGCAGGCGACGCCATTGGGCTGCTGCACGGTGTAGAACATCCGGCGGGCCTTCGGGGAGGCGTAGCGGACTCGGATGGCCGAGCCCTTCTTCCCCTTGCACCTCGTGACGTCGATGCCGAGCTTGGGGTCACGGGTCAGGCCGAGGGTGCGCCGGGGCTCCCACGGCGTCTGGCTTCCGCCGAGCGCGTCGCTGACGGCGCTCCACGTGTCGTATGTACGGGCGCTCGCTGGAGCCGCCGGCCCAAAGAGCACGCCGCTGATCATGGCCGTGGCAGCCATCGCGATGATCCTGCGCATGTCATTGAGCGTATGCCGGTCATTGAAGCGAGGTGCCCTCGGGGGTGGCCAACTCCGCAGCGCTCGCTGTGACGAGCGCGTCGATCGTCGTCAATGACGGATTTCCGGAGGCACTCCCCACCGAGACCGTGACGGGAACCTTGCCGAGGGTGACGCCGGAGAAGGCGATCGCCTCATCGATCCGTGTGCGGAAATCGGTCGCGTCAGGCCTGTCCCCTATGCCGAGCACCAGGAAGCAGTCGCCGTCCCAGCGTGCGATCAGGTCCCCCTCGGGGACGCTCGCTGTGATCGCACGTCCGACAGATGTCACGACGCTGTCGCCGTAGGCCATGCCGTAATCGGCGTTGGCTCGCGCAAGATCGTTGATGTCGACGAGGCTCACGTAGACGTTGCCGCCGGTGCGCTCGACAGCGGCTGACAGTGAGGACGCGAGGGCGAGGAGCCCGTTCCTCGTGAGGAGGCCGGTGAGCGGATCGGTGCTCGCGAGAAGGTTCGACTTCATTTGCTCCAGGCTCAGGCTGTCGGTGGAGTTGATGCGGACCTGCATGAGCACCAGACCGGCGGCGAGCCCGGCGAGCGCGGCGAGGAACCACCGCGGCGTATCGACCGCCTCGATGACGACGCCCGCAAGCGTGATCACGACGAGGTTGATGGCTCCGGTTGCGATGCTCGGCGCCCACGACATCGAGATGGCCGACGAGAACACCATGGCGATGACGGCGTAGGTGAGGGCGACGGGATTATCGAACTCGATCCCGTCCCATGAGAGCTTGATGACGAGCAGGGTCATGGTGACCGACCAGATCCAAATCATGGCCCTCGGGGCAACAGACAGCCGGCCGCAGACGATGGCGAGGATGAGCATGGCGATCCCGAGAAGGGCTGAAAGCTCGCGCGAGGCGAGCGAACCGTCGGGGCTGAAGACCGCATTGACGAAGGTCACAGCCAGGACGAGTCCGCCGCCGAGGCCGAAGGCGCGCGGGATCGTCTCCTGCGCAGCCCTCAGCCGCATCCGCAGGTAGGGCTGCTCGGAACTGAGCCGGTCGCTCCGGGGGATATTGCGCATGGTCGTGTCCTTGGTGATGAGGTTCGGCAGCAGGGCCCGAACGCGACGTGGATGGATCTGGGCAGGCCAGGGCACGAGCTTGGCGAACGTGAGCCCGAGGTAGATGATCGTGTTGAAGGCGACGACGAGCGCGAGGAGCAGGAACCACGGCTGGGTCAGCGTGCTCTGCGGCAGGAGGAGGCCGGCGGGGACGGGTGCTGCGGCGAAAGCGGTCACGGCGAGGCCACCGGGTGCTGGACATGCCCCCACCGTGCCGTCCGGCCCAGGCTGATGTTCCACAGGCACGTGACGAACACGATCTGCAAGAACACGTCGTAGAGGAGTTCTGGCAGGAGGAGTGCGCTGAGCAGGCGGCCCCGCCATCCGGTTCGCCAGGCAGTGATGACGCGCTCGGCCAGGAAGACCGAGCCCACGCCCATCCAGAAGGGGAACCAGATCCAGCGATCGACGGAAAGTACCGTGATGATCATGAGGCCAAGCGCGAGGTTCAGTGCCACGGTTCCGTAGCCGATGCCGAGCTGCTGGCCCCAGTAGCGGATCGTGGCCCTGGTCGGGCCGTAGGCGGCCAGGTTCTCCAGGGCCCCCCGCTGCCAGCGCTGGCGCTGCCGCCACAGGTTGCGCCAGGCGGGCATCAATTCGGTGACGACCGTGCACTCCTGGGGGGACTGCATCGTGGCACCGAGTGATTTCAGGGCCAAGGTGAGCTCGTTGTCCTCGGTGAGCGCGGCCGTGTCGTAGACCTGCCCTGGTTCGCCGGGGATGTAGATCCCCCGGGCGGCAGCGACATCGATGAGCGCACCCGCCCGGAACATCGTCGCGGTTCCGGTGAGGACGAACACCCGGCCGCGCCGCGCGCGAATCTGCAGGCTGTAGCGGGCGTACTCATTGCGCTGCAACTGGCCGATGAGGCCGTGCCCGGGCTCGCCGAAGAACACCCCGCCGACTGCCGCGAGCTCGCTGTCCGTCTCGAGCTGCGCGGCAGCCACCTCGATGAACTGACGGCCGAGGCTGGTGTCGGCGTCCATGACGAGGATGAGGTCGAGGGCATCGGTGAGCGGAAGCAGGCGGCGGAGTGCCTGATTGAGGGCGCCGCCCTTCTTGTGGGTGTTGCCGACCGTCTCGATGGCCTCATGGCCCATCCCGCGGGCGATGGCGGCCGTGCCGTCGGTGCAGTTGTCGGCGATGACGATGACCCGGTCCGGCTGCCGCGACTGCAGGCCGAGCGCCCTGAGCGTGGTCGGGAGCGAGAACTCCTCGTCGTGCGCGGGAACCAGAACGGTGACGCGCGCGCGCCTGCCCTCGGGCACGGTGATGTCACGCGGGGAGCGAAGGGCGCTCAGCCGATCCCGTCTCGGGCTGATGGACATGAGCGCAGCGACGATCTCGAACGACACGGCACAGACTGCAATGACGATCATCGCGATCAAGGCGAAGGCGATGAGCTCAGCAGGCGGTCGCTCGGGTGAGATGAGGATCTCGGTGCCGGGCACCCGGGTGATGCCCGATGCCTCGGCCGCCGCGGTCCCCTCGAAAAGGCGACCGACTGAGAAGGCGACCGCGGCGACCGAGACGACCGCGGCGATGACGATTGCCACGACCACCCGCGCGTAGAAGGCCGCCGGATCTGCTCGCCGGGCCGGGACCGACGGAAGGGCTGCGAAGGGCTGATGGACACTGGGCCCAGGTGCCCTCTCGCCCTGGGCGCTGGCGCGTGCGGATTCCTCGGCCGTCACGACTTCAAGTGTGCCATTCGCGCAACAGCCGCCGCGGTGGCCGTCACGGCAGGGTGAGCCGGTGGTGCTGGCCAGAGCTCAGCCTCGTATCTCATCGCGGAGGACAGGGACATTGACGTCGAGCTCGTCAAGCAGCGACGTTGCACACGGGCGGTGTTGCACACGGGCGGATGTTGCTCACGGGCGGATGATGCTGACGCCCGGCTGCGGGTCGATGCCCATCCGCTCGAGCGCCGCTGGCGCCTCGTCGAGGGTGAGCGTGCGGGAGACGAGGCGCTGCGGGTCGAGCCTGCCCTCGGCCATGAGCGCGAGCATCTCGGGGTAGCCCTTGGCCGACATCCCGTGCGAGCCGAGTATCGACAACTCGAGGCCGATGACGCGGTGCATCGGCACGCTCGCCCGATCGCCAACCTCGGCGGGAGGGAGCAGCCCGACCTGCACATGGCGTCCGCGCGGTCGCAGGGATTCCACGGCGGCCCGGCAGGTGTCGATGCTGCCGAGGGCATCGAAGGTGACGTCGGCTCCCTCTGGGAGAAGGTCGCGAATGGCAGCCGCGACGTCGGCCTGTGCACGGGCGTCCACGACCTCCGAGGCGCCAAATGACTGCGCGAGGCTCAGCGCACCGGGTTCGGTATCGACGGCGATGACACGCGCACCCCGTGCGACGGCGATCATGATGATCGACAGTCCGACCCCGCCGCACCCCAGCACGACCACGGTCTCGCCGGGCTGCACCGCGCCAACCTGGGCGACCGCGCGGTATGCCGTTGCGAACCGGCATCCGAGCGCGGCCGCTGCGTCCATGGAGACAGCCTCCGGGAGCGCGACGAGATTGAAGTCCGCGCGCGGGATGGCGACGAACTGCGCGAATGACCCCGGACCGCTGAAGCCGGGCTGCCACTGATCCGGGCACACCTGGGCATCGCCGCTCTCGCAGTACCGGCAGATGCCGCACCCGCAGACGAACGGCACCGTTACCCGGTCGCCGACCTGAAAGGCGCGAACCCCCGTCCCGACGGCGGCAATCCTGCCGGCGAGCTCGTGGCCGGGCACGTGGGGGAGTGCCGTGATGTCCGAATCGTGGCCCTGCCAGCCGTGCCAGTCGCTGCGGCACAGGCCGGTCGACTCCACGGCGATGACGACTCCGTCACCTGTCGGAACCGGGTCGGCTCGATCGGCTAGGCCGACCGGGCCGCCGAAGGACTCAAACTGCACGACTCGCACATCGGCAGCATAGGACGTCGGCGAGGTCAGGGACGGGGTTGCAGGCCCTCCGCGATGATGGCCTGAAGCCCGGCCTCGTCGACGGGGCGTCCCGTTGAGGTCGAGGCGAGCTCGAGGGCCTTCTTGCGTGCGGTTTCCTGCTTGTCCGGGGGCAGGTGCGGGATCTCGGCGAGATCCCGGTAGAGCTCCCAGGCGAGCTCGCGCTGGCGGAGCGCCGTGTTGATCCGCTCCATCTGGGCGTCGGTCGCGGGGAGCTGCCACGTCTGGCTGATGGCATCTGGGAGGACGTCGCGGTAGTCGTGGCCGCCCTCGGCGAAGATGCCCGGGGTCGGCGTGAGCGCATTGAGCATGTCGAGGAAGGTCATCATGAAGGTCGTGACCGGCATCCAATGGGTGCCCTTCGGCGCGCCGATCGGGCGCGTTGCATTGGGTCCGAGCCAGTCGGGCCGGCGCCACACGACCTGTGAGCCGAACTTCGGGATCGGGTCGTCGCCGTTCTGGAGGAGCAGGTAGCGGACCTTTGCCCGCTCTTCCTCGGGAAGGGCGCGCCAGTCGGCGATGCTGCGGGGCAGGTAGACGGGTCCGGGACCTACCGCTGGGGTCTCGGTGATCGTGCGATTACCCCAGATCTGGCGCCGCCACACGGTGGCGGCCGGGGTGCCGATCCACAGGGCAGCGTGGATGCCGGTGCCCTCGAGGCTGAGGATGCCGGTGTCCTTGAACATCTCCTCGCTCACCTGCGACCCCAGGCTCTCGCCGAAGAGGTAGAACCGCGGCCGCTTCGCCTTGGGCATCGCGAGCAGTCGCTGCACGACACCGCTTATGACCATCGCCGTCTGGGCGCTTCCGGTCGGGACCTTGGTGAGGGAGAGGGCCGATGGGAGGACCGAGTACTGGATGGCGGCTGATGCGCAGTCGCCGAGGGTCAGGTACTCGAAGGTCTCATTGGCGACGTAGTTGACGTAGCCGGAGCCGGTCGGGGAGAAGATCGCGAAAGCCTTGCGCTCGAGTGCCTTCGTGCGATCGATCTCGGCGAGAAGGACGCGTGCCCGCTCCTCGTCGTCAGGGGCGACCTCGAGTGACGCGTAGACCCGGATGGGCTGCTTCGCCGAGTCGACGCCCATGACGGCCGCGATGGTCTCGGGCGGCAGGGCCATGCTCAGCCAACGTGCGCCCTCACGGGTCTGCTTCAGCCAGTCGAGCCCGGATGCGGGGGAGCCGGTGACCTCGGGGGTCGTGGGCGGAGTGATGAGCGCAGCGTCGAGGGAGCCGCCACCCTTGCTCAGCAGGGTCGATGCCTTGGCGACGGCGAACCATCCGACGCCGAGGGTGATCCCTGCGCTCGTGATGCGGCCGATCATCCGATGGTCCTGCGGTTCGCCGCCGATGAGGGCGGTGGCAGCGCGGCTCGAGGCGCTCGTCAGGGCGGATTCCGCCCGGGCGAGTCCGTAGGTCGCCAGGCCCACGACCGCGCCGATCCCGACGGACTTCGCCGGGGATACCTCGCGCACGGAGTCCTCGAAGAAGTACTGCGTGCCCTTGAGGGTCGAGCCGGCCATGCCCTCGTCGATGAGGGAGCCGGGCGCGCTCTTCCACGGCTGAGTGCTCGCCCAGGAGGCGGCGGCAATGGCGACCGCGGTGCCGAGCACGATCCCGGTGTCGCGGCGGCCGGGCCTGCCGGGGGCTGCGAGGGCGGCGACGTTCGCCGCGACGGTCGCGAGCGCAGTATGGGCCGCGAGGCGACCGACGGCCCGGTGGGAGGATTCGTGCTCACGCCAGGAGAGGACGACCGAGGCGCCGGCAGCGGCCGACCCCACTGTCCCCGCGACGAGCAGGCGGGCGATGACCGAGGGGGACTCGGATCGGGAGACGCGGGAGGCCACGGCAGAAAGGGCAGAGCTCCCTGCGCTCAGCACCCCGTAGGCGGCAGCCGCCGTCGTACCGGTGATGATGGCCTGATCGACCGAACCACGAGTGAGGAGGTTCGGCTGGTACGAGCGGCCGACCGCGAAGGCCGAGCCAAACAGTCCTGCGCGCGCTGAATAGTCCATCGTGGCTCCCTCGGAACGATGTCGTGACGATCGTGACCTCAGGATAGGGGCTCCTCCCCGTGCGCCGTCCGGCACAATGCACTCATGGCCCGACAGATCCGCCGCGCGACGTGGGTGACCGCATGGGCGGGGGATCGCTCCGTGCAGGCCGGGGTCGCCGGAGCCTCGTGGTCCGTGGCCGGAACACTGGCCCGCGGACTCCTGCCGCGTTCCCCCCTGCAGCAGGCCGTCGCCACCGGCGTGGTGGCAACGGCCCACTATCAGCTGACCGCGACCGCGTGGTCGGCGCTCGAGGCGCTCGTTTCGAAGCCCGGCGCTAGGCCGACCCTCCGAGCGAGCGTCCTTGTCGCCGGCGCTGCCATCGCAGGTGGCGTCGCCACGGGGGTCGCGACCGCCCCGGTGGCGAACCGGTCGGTGCCCGCTGCTGCAGCAGGCACGGCCGGCCGGCTCATCGCGTTCGCGGGGCTAGCGGGCGGGGCCGCGGCATGCTGGGAGGAATTGCTGCAAAGACGGCTCGGCCTTCGGCCCGGGCTCGACACCACCCTGGTCCCAGCCGTCGCGACCGGTGCGGCGGTCGTGGGGTTCAGCGTCGCGATGCGGGCCCGACGTGCGCACCGCTACGGCATCGTCGAGCCGCAGCGCCATGCTGTGCGGTCTGCGGACGCCACGACCATGATCAAGGCCGGCAGCCTGGGTATCGCGTCGGCCGTCGGGCTGAGCGCGCTCATGGTTGGCGAGCAGCTTGCGGCTCGGGGGCTGGAGCGGCTTGGCTCCAAGGCACTCGGCCGAGACACCGGAGCCCTCGGCTCCCTCCTGGCCCACGGCGCCGTGCTCGGCGCGATGGGCACGGCCGCGGTGCTCGGCCTGCAGCGGATCACCTCGGTGGTCGAGCGCCGCGATGACATCGTCGAGCCGGCCTATCCCATGCCCCCGACCTCGCCGTGGGTTTCTGCCGGCCCTAGCAGCGCCATGCCCTTTGCATCGATGGGCAAGGAGGGTCGTCGATTCGTCCTCATGACGCTCACCCCTGAAGAGATCACCGCGGTCACCGGCGAGCCCGCGATGCATCCGGTCCGGATCGTGGGCGGCTACGAGGCGTCATCGGACGTCGCCGAGCGAGCCCGCCTTACCGTGCAGGACATGGTCGACTGCGGGGCCTTCGAGCGCGGCACGATCTGCATCGGGGTACCGACCGGCGTCGGCTACTTCAACTACACGGTCGCGGAGGCCCTCGAATACCTCACGGCGGGCAACTGCGCGACCATCGTGCCGCAGTACGCACTCGTCCCGTCCGCCCTTGCCCTCAATCGCACCCGCGACGGCGAGGCGCTCACCCGACTCGTGCTCGAGGGCATCCGGGGCCGCATCCAGGGGATGCCCGTCGATTCGCGGCCTCGGGTGTTCGTCATCGGAGAGAGCCTCGGCGCGAATGTCGGCCTCGACACCGCGATGGTGCCCGGCGGGGTTTCCGGGATGCCGGTGATGGCCGAGCTCGGCGTTGCTGGAGGCCTCTACCTCGGAGTTCCGTTCCGGACCGAGCTGTGGAATATCTGGCGTGCGAACCCGGAGGCGGTCGACCCGGCCGGCGTCCTCGTGCAGGTGAGCGACCCCGATCTCGTCCCGGCCCTCCCGCTCGGGCAGGCGCGTCACCTCATGGTCGTCCACGATGACGACCCGGTGAGCAAGTTCGGCTTCCGGATGGTCGTGCAGCCTCCGTGGTGGATGGGCCCGGCGGCCACGCGCCCGCCGCTCGTCCCGCGCGAGGCGAAGTTCCGTCCGATTACCTCCTTCATCCTCGCGACGATCGACCTGCTCAACGGAATGAACTCGCGCCCGGGCACATTCGCAAGGGTCGGCCACGACTACCGCATTGATGCCCGCCTCGGTATCGAGCGGGCATTCGGGCTTGCCTCGACCCCGGCGCAGGCCGAGTCCATCGAGGCAGCGCTTCGCCGGCGCGAGCAGCAGTGGGCGACCCGCCGCATGGTCGCCCGCAAGCTCGATCGGGCCCGCAGGTCCATTGAGCGCACGATGGAGGAGTGGGGAACGACGGTCGCCGATGTCGATCCCACCGTCGAGTCAGCCCTTGGTCCGCTGTCGTGGTTCGGGCAGATCAGCGGGCCGCCCGGATCATGACGTACCGTGGCCGCATGCGAACAGCGAGTCACCGGCCATCGAGGGTTCCGCGCAGGCCTCGGCGGGTGATCGCCCTCGCAGTGTCGCTGGCGGCCGCGGCCACCGCTCTTGTCATCCCGACGACGCCGGTGCAGGCCGCCGACCCGCCCTCCGGGCTCGAGGCCTTCTACGGGCAGGTCCTCGACTGGTCGAGCTGCTCCAGCGGACTCTCCTGCGCGTGGCTCACCGTCCCCCTCGACTACTCGCAGCCCGCCGGCACGACGATTCGCCTGCGCGTCGGCCGGGCGAAGATGACCGGGCCCGAGGAGAGCCGTCTGGGCTCACTCGTCGTCAACCCGGGCGGGCCCGGCGCTCCATCCGTCGACTTCGCCAGGTCTGTAGCCGATGGCATCGCGCCGAACGTGGCGAAGGCATTCGATGTCGTGGGATTCGACCCGCGCGGGGTCGGCGAGTCGGTGCCGATGGTCTGCATGACCGGCCCGCAGACGACCACCTGGCTGCAGGCTGATCAATCGCCCGATACCCCCGCCGAGGTGCGCCGGCTCATGCGCCTATCGGCAGGCTTGGCAAATGGCTGCCTGACGAAGTCGCCGCTCATGGCCAGGCACGTGGGCTCGGAGAACACCGTCCGCGACATGGACATCCTCCGCCAGGCACTCGGCGACACCGAGCTGAACTTCCTCGGCTTCTCCTACGGCACCTACCTCGGCACCCTGTACGCGGAGCAGTTCCCCGATCGTGTCGGCCGCTTCGTCCTCGATGGAGCTCTGGACCCCAGCCTCGATCTCATGGAGATCTCGAAGGGGCAGTCCGGGGGATTCCAGCTCGCGATGAAGCGCTTCGCCGAGAACTGCACCCGGCACAAGGACTGCCCCTATCCGGGCGGCGCTGCCGACGTCCTCACCGGGGTCAACCGGCTCCTTGAGCAACTCGACCGCGCGCCGATGAAGGCGTCCAAGGGCCGATCACTTCTTCAGTCGGAAGCCGTGACAGCGCTGTTCACGTCCATGTACTCCGAGACAATGTGGCCTTCCTTGCGCTACGCGCTGGACGAGGCGGCCCGGGGCAATGGGACCGGACTGCTCGACCTGGCGGATTATGCGAATGACCGCACGGGCCCCAACTCCTACTCAGGGAATCTCACGTCGGCGTTCATCGCCATCTCCTGCTGGGATACCCCGGCTCCTCCCGGGGCAGCGGGCTTAGGGCTGGCGGCCGCCAAGTGGGCGATTGGAGTTGGCGTCCCGATCATGGCGAAAACGATGTCGTGGGGCAATGCCCCGTGCTCCAAGTGGTACGGCCGCACGGCCCGAGTGCCGGCGCCGGCCTCGAGCACCACGACCGCTCCGATCCTCATCGTCGGCACGACCTACGACCCCGCAACGCCCTACTCGTGGGCGGTGGCGCTGAACCGTCAACTGCCGACATCAACCCTGCTCACCTATCAGGGCGATGGCCATACCGCCTACGGCGGTTCCTCGTCGTGCATCTCACGGCTCGTCGATGCCTACCTCCTGAAGGGGACGTCGCCGGCCGCTCGCACGATCTGCCGTTAAGGACGCAGGCTGCCGTTAGGGACGCAGGCTGCCGTTAGGGACGCAGGCTGCCGCTTGGGACGCAGGCTCCCGCCGCTCAGCGGGTCCAGGCAGCGAGTACCTGCTGATACTGGGCGCGCTCGAAGGCCCCCGGGTCACGTGTGGTGTGCTGCGCGACGCTGCCCTTCAGTTGCTCGACGGATGCGTAGCCCTCGGCGTCCATCCAGGACTCCAGTTCGGCGATGAGCTCTCCAGCACGGGAGGGACCGCGCCGAAGGAGCTCAGCGGTCGACATGACTGCGTCGGCGCCCGCGAGCAGACCCTTGGCGATCTCCGTCCCGAGATGGACCCCGGAGGTGAGCGCGAGCGAGGTCTGGGGCAGTTGCGGTCGAAGGAGGGCGATCCAGCGCAGGGGCAGCCTGACCTCGCCGGCGTGCGAGAGGTCCAGGGTCGGCGTGACATCGAGGGTGCGCAGGTCGAGGTCGGGCTGGTAGAAGCGGTTGAAAAGGACGAGACCGTCGGCGCCGGCATCGACGACCCGCCCGGCGAAATTCGCGAACGACGAGAAGTAGGGCGAGAGCTTGACTGACAGCGGGACCCCGACGGCCGCCCGGACGGCCTCGACGAGGGTGAGATACCCCTGCTCGACGTCGGATGCGGATCGGTGCGGGGCGGCCGCCACGTCGTACATGTTCAGCTCGATGGCCCCGGCGCCTGCATCAGCCAGGCGGGTCGCGTAGTCGACCCAGCCGCCGGCCGAACGGCCGTTCACGCTTGCGATGACCGGGATGGACAGGATCGAGACGGCCTCCTGCAGGAGCCGAAGGTGCCGGTCGATCCCCAGGTGCGACAGCACGAGGTCGGGGAAGTAGTCGAGTGCCTCAGGGTGCAAGCCCGAGGAGTTCTCGAACCGATCGTGGAATGTCATGGCCTCTGACTCGACGTCCTCCTCGAAGAGGCTTGGGAGCACGACGGCTCCGATCCCGGCTTCGTCGAGGAGCACTAGGTCGTTGAGGTTGCCGGTCAGGGGCGATGGCGATGCCACGAGCGGGCTGCGCAGCGCGAGGCCGAGGTAGGTGGTCGTGAGGTCTGTCATGACGGGCTCCCATCGGTGATCGTCGAGCGCTCGACGCCTGCGAGCTGCTCGTAGTAGTGCCAGCGCTCGTCGACATCTGCCTGCGCGAGTGCCTCGAGGTGCTCGGCCCGCGTTGGGTCAACGAGTGCGAGCGCGGCGAATCGCGTCTCCTTCCGCTGGAAGTCGCGAAGGGGGATCGATGGCCGGTGTGAGTCGAGGGCAAACGGATGCGCGCCCGGCTCCGGGCTCGGGTGGAACCGGTAGAGCGGCCAGTAGCCGGAGTCGACCGCCTGACGCTGGTGACCCATCGACGTCGACATCTCGATTCCGTGCGCGATGCACGTGGAGTAGGCGATGACGAGGCTGGGCCCTCGGTACTCGGCGGCCTCCCGGAGGGCACGCACGGTCTGCATCTCGTTTGCTCCCAAGGCGATCTGCGCGACGTAGACATCGCCGTACCCCTGGGCAAGGAGTCCGAGGTCCTTCTTGCGGCCCGCCTTGCCACTGCTCGCGAACTTGGCGATCGCCCCGCGCGGGGTCGACTTGGAGGCCTGCCCTCCGGTGTTCGAGTAGACCTCCGTGTCGAGGACGAGCACATTTACGTCACGTCCGCTCGAGAGGACGTGGTCAAGGCCGCCGAAGCCGATGTCGTAGGCCCAGCCGTCGCCACCGACGATCCACAGCGAGACGGGGGCCAGGGCATCGGCGAGGCTCATGAGGGTGATGGCGTCGGGATCAGTGTCGCCGCTGAGTCGCTCCCTGAGCTCGGCGATCCGCTCGCGCTGGCGCACCATCCCGGCCTCTTCGGCGGGACCGGGCTCGTCATCGAGCAGCGACTGCGCGAGCTGCTCGCCGATCCGGTGGGCGAGCGCCGATGTCAGCCGCCGTGCCGCCGCGCGCTGGACATCGGCCCCGATACGCAGGCCCAGGCCGAACTCGGCATTGTCCTCGAACAGGGAGTTGCTCCAGGCCGGGCCGCGCCCCTCGTCGTTCACCGACCACGGAGTCGTCGGCAGGTTCCCGCCGAAGATCGATGAGCAGCCGGTGGCGTTGGCGACGATCATCCGATCTCCGAACTGCTGGGAGAGGAGCTTCAGGTACGGGGTCTCGCCGCAGCCGGCGCAGGCACCGGAGAACTCGAAGAGCGGCTGGAGCAGTTGCGATCCCTTGACCGTGTCGAGCCGCACGGCGGATCGGTCTACCTCGGGCAGGCTGAGGAAGTACTCGAAGCGCGGCCGCTCGGCCGCGCTGTGGTCCGCCGCCGGGAGCATGTCGATCGACTTATGGCTGGAGTCGCTCTTGCTTCGGGCCGGGCACACGTCGACGCAGATGCCGCAGCCGGTGCAGTCATCGGGCGCGACCTGCACTGTGAGCCGTGACCGGGCGGGCAGGTCCTTGCCGCCGTACGCCTTGGTCTTGAACCCCGCTGGAGCATCGACCAGTGCCGATTCCGGGAAGGCCTTCATCCGGATCGCTGCGTGCGGGCAGACGATTGCGCACTTGCCGCAGTCGATGCACAGGTCCGCGTCCCACACCGGGATGCGCTCGGCGAGTCCCCGCTTCTCCCATCGGGCGGTGCCGGTCGGGAAGGTCCCGTCGACGGGCAGTGCGCTGACGGGGAGCAGGTCGCCCTGGCCGGCGATCATCCGCGCGGTCACGTCGCGCACGAAGTCCGGCGCGTCGGATGGAATGGCTGCCATGCGATGTATGGACCCGCTGGGCATGGACCCGCTGGGCTTGGACCCGCTGGGCATGGACCCGCTGGGC
>JBMOKH010000019.1:0-18373 GCA_049315365.1 Candidatus Nanopelagicales bacterium | reverse complement strand
ACTTGTTCTCGGCGGTCTGGAAGGGGTAGCCGGTGAGCTTCGCAATCACGGCAGCGACCTCGTCGCCGAAGCCTTCGGGCGAGTTGAGCCCCGTGCCGACCGCGGTACCTCCCATGGCCAGACGCAGCAGCCCACTTGTCGCGTGCTCAACCTCGGTGATCGCGTCGGCGAGTGCGGCCGCGTAGCCGGACCACTCCTGGCCGACGGTCAGCGGCGTTGCGTCCTCAAGGTGAGTACGGCCGATCTTCACTACCGAATGCCACTGGCGGGACTTCTTATCGATGGCCTTCTGGAGTCGCTTGAGTGCCGGGACGGTCTGCTCGATTGTCATCTTGTACGCCGCGATGTGCATCGCCGTCGGGAAGGTGTCGTTGGAGGACTGCCCCATATTGACGTGATCATTCGGATGGATGGGCTCCTGCGAGCCGAGCTTTCCGCCGACGAGCTGAATGCATCGATTGGATACGACCTCATTGACGTTCATGTTGGACTGTGTTCCCGATCCGGTCTGCCACACGTACAGCGGGAAGTCCTGATCGAGTGCCCCGCTGATGACCTCATCGCAGACTTGTTCGATGAGCTTGCCCTTCCACACCGGAAGGCGGTGGTGGCGCGTGTTGACGATCGCCGCAGCCTTCTTTACGTAGCCGTAGGCGTGGTAGACCTCGTGGGGCATGCGGTCATGGCCGATGTTGAAGTGGATGAGGCTCCGCTGGGTCTGCGCGCCCCAGTAGCGGTTGGCCGGAACCATCACCGTGCCAAGACTGTCGAATTCCTTGCGCTGGCCCGAACCTTTCAGTCCGATCGGCAGGTCGAGGATCTTGGGTGACTTCTCATCGTTCGTCATTGTGCCCTCCGATGGCATGACTCAGAAAAAATGCTCAGTATGAAGATATAGGCAAAGGTGTCTCAGGCTCGAACCACCTGCGGGGGAGCTCTGCAGTCCTCAAAGGCTACTCGACGGGCTCGCTCCAGATGGCCTTGCCGGTCGTCGTGTCGAATCGGGGCTTCGTTGACGGGCGCACCCCCCTTTCGGACCGACCGACAAGGAGGACCTCCCGCGCCATGAAGAAGGTCGGGATGAGGGCGATCACTGGGAGGAGGGCCCACAGGCACGTGATGGGGCGGGGTGCGATGAGCAGCCAGAAGACGACCTGAAGTGCGATCGTGAGGCCGAGCCACCACCTCCAGTCGATGACGGCGGGGTCGGGGTTCGCCATGCTGTTCAATGCCGGCGAGGTGAGGAGCTCGGTGGTCCCGAGGACTGCGAACGACACGGCACCGAGGGCCACGGGGATGAGGAGCCACAGGCCGACGAGGGCAGCCCCGCTCACCCGCTCTCCCTCCGGGGTGGCGTCGGACGTGATCGCGTTGTCTTCCAGCATCGCCGCGACGCTGCCAGATGGCCTTCTCGATGCGCTCATGGCTCCCCAATCACCGAACCCAGGTATTCATGACGAAGTAGGCGCTGCTGCCCAGGGTCAGGTAGGCCAGCACGATCGACCACCGAGCAAGCCCGATGCCGCGTTGGGGGACTTCGCTCGTCGTTACCTGGTCGTAGGCCATGTGGCCGAGGACGATTGCAGGCAGGCAGGTGAGCGGGATCCAGGCCAGCACGAATGCGAGAACGGCCAGGCCGCTGACGGGCGAGCCGGCCGGCGCGGTCACGCGCGCGCGCTCGACTGATGCGTGATGGCTAAGGGCCCACCAGAGGGTGACGAGCAGGAGCACTGCTGACGGAATGATGACGAGCGGGCTCGTGCCGAGGACGTCGAAAGCCTCATAGCCGCTCACCTGGCCGGCCCGATCGACCGAGCCCTCGAAGGCAAACCCCGAGCGTGGCCCACCGAGTAGTTCGGCCAAGCGGTCCATGGACCAGGGAAGGAGGGCTACCGCGGTGAAGGCTCCTGCGGTGGCCCCCACGGCGAGGGCTCCACCGCGCCGGCAGGTGAAGGCGAGCCACAAGGTGATCGGGAGGACCCAAACGATGGTCCGGGTGAGCACCCAAAGGTCGCTGGACTCGAATGCGGCAAAGGGGTCCAAAATCTCAAAATTCGAGCCATACGACGAAGTCCACGAGAGGGCTCCGCCGATGGCGAATACGAGGATGAGCAGGGTGGTGTCGATGCCGAAGCTTGAGCGGAGCGCGGGTGCCGCGAGGACCGGGCGCAGGACCAGCCCGAGCCAGATGACGCACAGGACGATGAGCACGGTGGCTGCGACCACGGCGATGCCGCCGATCCGCACGGTTTCGTTGGCGCCGGCGAAAATCTCGTTGACCCAGACGTACCCGCCTTCGTCCTCGGAGGTCCAGACGACATCGGGAATGCCGACGGAGGGTATGGCGTCGACGAGCGCCGGCCCGGCGAAGCGCACGGCGACCGCAACAGCGAAGGCGGTCAGGCACAGTCGCAGACGAGAGCCGGCGAAGAGGGCCACGACGAGGACGACGACGAGTAGTGCGCTCGGGAGCAACTGCACGAGGTGGTCTGGGGGTGCGTCGCTCGACACCGCCGGGAGATTCCTCACCGATACTGCCGTGATGAGGAGGGCGGCTGACACGGCGAAGGCGGCGATAGGGAGCGTGAGTGATCGCGTGCTGTCGCTGCGTGCGGTCATCATTTGTGCCATATCGACCCCCGTTCGGTGGGATGACGGTAGCAAGGCCTCGGACGAATCTTGCCGACCTCACCCGGCGTTGACGTCTACCTCTGTCGGATGAGCATCGGATGAGCGTCGCGGAACCGGGAGTTCGCCCACAGTTGGTTGCCGTCTTGAATCGTGAACCCGGTGAGCGATGGCCGGACGCCATCGAAGATGGCCGTGGACGGCGACTCGAGCAGGAGCGCCCACTCGCGCCTCAGCAGCGTGTTCTGGAGCATTCCCTCGACGTACCGGTTGTGGGTCCCGACGGCGAGGAACCTGACCTTCTGCTCGATGAGTTCGAGGGCGGGCAGGATCACCTCGAGCTCCATGCCCTGCAGGTCGACGTGGAGCAGGTCAGTCGGCTCGTCTCCGGCGAGCAGGGAGTGGAGGGTGACGGTGCGGACGTCGCGATGCGTGATGAAGGCCCCGCGGTAGTCCATCGAAGGAGCGCCGCCGGGTGAAGCCGCGCCGCTGAGGATGGCGCCGCCCATGTCGATCTCGTCTAGCACCGGGAAGCTCAAGGTCGTCTCGGTGTTCCAGCACGCGGCCTCAACGACGGTGATGAGGCTGTCGACTCCGTTGTCCGCCGAATGCTGCCTGGCCCACTCGGCGCGACGCGGTTCCGCCTCGACCGCGATCCCCCGGGCGCGCTTGCCGGACCGCTCAGCGCAGACGACCCCCATGACCGCCCAAGGCGCCCAACCCGCACCGACCTCGACGACCCGGTAGCTGTCGCGGTCGCTCGTCAGTGACACTGCGAGAGCCACGTACTCCTCGGCCTCGGAGCGGTAGTCATCGGTCGGGATGGGAAGCGCGGTACTCGTCGTTCCTGCGAGCTCCTGTGGCGCCCAGGGCAGCATCGGGATGCGGGTCCTGATACCGGCCCAGTCGACCCGGTAGACCCCCTCGTCATCGGGCAGGTTCGTCGCGCGGAGGGGCTCTAGGATCGCGGCGATCTGGGCCTCGCGGATCGGTAGGTGCAGACCGTTGCCGAGCATGTCAGGCGTTGCAGGCTGAGGCGAAGAACCCGGAATCGCCTGAATCGACGCCGACTCAGGAGTCGCTGAAGCCATCGATCCCGCGGACTGAAAACGGCGCCGCAGACCCACTCGAAGACCGCCCCTTCGCTACCCCGTTGGCCCCGACGGAAGAATGCTACGCATGGCCGGCAGAAATCTCATCAATATCGAGCAAGTCACGAAGGCCTACGGAGAACGTCCGCTCCTCGACGGAGTCTCGCTGGGAGTCGGGGCCGGTGACCGAATCGCGGTCGTCGGCCGCAATGGCGCGGGGAAGAGCACCCTGCTCCATGTGATGGCTGGCGTCGAGCCGGTCAACTCGGGGAGGGTGACGATCGGTTCGGACGTCAACCTCGGGCTGGTGTCGCAGGCGGAGGTGGTCGATGCCGAGCAGACGGTCGGCCACTACCTCGTGCCGGGCCAGGACGTGCATGAGTGGGCGTCGAATGCCCGGATCCGCGAGGTCCTCACCGGACTGCTCGGCGGTTTCGACGAGGCGCTGCTGCTCCGGACGATGGGCAACATGTCGGGCGGCGAGCGCCGTCGCGTCCAGCTCGCCCGGGCCCTCATCGCGGACCTCGACATCCTCCTCCTCGACGAGCCTACGAACCACCTCGATGTCGAGGTGGTCGCCTGGCTTGCGGACTACCTGAAGTCCAAGAACAAGCTTGCCGTCGTTGTGGTGACGCATGATCGCTGGTTCCTCGATGCACTCTGCGATCGCACCTGGGAGGTCGTGAACGGGCAGGTCGACGAGTACGACGGCGGCTACTCGGCATTCGTCCTCGCGAAGGCGGAGCGGTTCCGGCAGGCGAACGCGAGCGAGGCCCGGCGACAGAACCTCATGCGCAAGGAACTCGCCTGGCTGCGCCGCGGAGCGCCGGCCCGGACCTCAAAGCCCAAGTTCCGCATCGATGCTGCGAATGAGCTCATCAGCAATGAGCCCCCGCCCCGCGATGCCGTGGAACTGCTCTCGTTCGCCGGCTCGCGCCTGGGCAAGACCGTCTACGAGCTCCACGACGCGACCCTGACGATCGGCGACCCCGCCGCGGGCACCGCGCGCGACCTGCTCGATCACTGCGAATGGAACATTGGCCCTGGCGACCGCATCGGCATCATCGGCTCGAACGGCTCGGGGAAGACATCGCTCATCCGGATGATCCTCGGTGAGATCCCCGCGTCGCGGGGCTCGGTCACGACGGGGGTGACCGTCAAGCCCGCGTACCTCTCGCAGCACCTCGAGGAGCTCAACCCGCGGTGGCGGGTGCTCGAGGCCGTGGAGGCGGTGGCGTCGCGGGTCGAGCTCGGCAAGGGCCGTGAGCTCACCGCTTCGCAGCTGTGCGAGCGCCTCGGCTTCGGCGCCGATGCCCAGTGGACCCCGGTGAGTGATCTATCCGGCGGTGAGCGCCGCAGGCTCCAGCTCACCCGCCTGCTCATGGGCGGCCCCAACGTCCTCGTCCTCGACGAACCGACGAACGACTTCGACGTCGAGACCCTCACCGCCCTCGAGGACCTCCTCGACGGGTTCGCCGGGACGCTCCTAGTGATCTCGCACGACCGGTACTTCCTCGAGCGCGTCTGTGATGACTTCGTCGCACTATTTGGCGACAAGGGGATTTCGTCGCTCATCGGCGGCATCGACGAGTACCTCGCCGTGCGGATCGCACTCGGGCAGCAGGGGGGACAGTCTGCCGCGGCGAAGCCGGTGACCTCGGCAGCCGAGCAGCGGGCGGCGGCGAAGGACCTCTCGCGAGTCGAGCGGTCGATCGTGAAGCTCGATGCCGAGGAGCGAACCATCCATGCGCGGATGGCGGATAGCCCAGAGGACCACGAGGCGCTGGCACGCCTTGGCAGGGATCTGAAGGAGCTGACGGCCCGGAAGCAGGCTCTCGAGGAGGAGTGGCTCGGGCTCTCCGAGGCCCTCTCGTGACCGGATTTCGCCCGGACCCCGGAAGCGGGGATTGTCACTAAACTCGGCAGGTGGCTGAGCATCGCGTGGTAATCGTCGGGGCCGGCTTCGGGGGCTTGAGTTGCGCGCGGAAGCTCACAGGTACGAGCGGGGTTCACGTGACGGTTATCGACCGAAATCCGTACCACCTCTTCGCCCCGCTGCTGTATCAGGTGGCCACGGGCGGACTCCCCGACGAGGACATCGCCTACTCGGTGCGCGGGGCCATCCCGGGCGTCGACTTTCGCCGGGGCGATGTCGTCCGCATCGACGTCGAGGGCAAGTCCCTTCGGCTCGACGACGGGGCGATCATCCCGTGGGACGAACTGGTCATCGCGACGGGGAGCGTCGGCACGACGTTTGGCGTGCCGGGGGTTGCCGAGCACGCGCTGCAGATGAAGTCGATCCGCGAGGCGAACGCGATCCGGGTCCGCCTGCTCACCACCTACGAGGAGGTGGACAACGGCCACCGTCCCCGGGAGCACCTGCGTGTCGTGGTCGTGGGCGGAGGCCCGACCGGGGTGGAGGTGACAGGCGCCGTCGCCGAGCTGCAGCGGGCCATGCGCCGCGAGTTCCCCCGCATTTGCGATTCAGCACACGTCACGCTCGTCGAGGCCGGCCCGCGCATCCTGCCGATGTTCAGCGAGAAGTCGAGCAGCCACGCCAAGGAGGAGCTCGAGGAGCTCGGGGCGAGCGTAAAGGTCAATGCTGCGGTCGACCGGATGTATCCGTACGACGTCCACCTCAAGTCGGGGGAGGTCCTGCCTGCAGGCACGATCATGTGGGCGGCCGGTGTCTCTGCGCCCGCGGAGTGGACCGCCCTGGGACTTTCCGACCGGATGAACCGGCTCCGCGTCAACGACATGCTCCAACTCGCGGACGATGTGTGGGTTATCGGCGACACGGCCTGCTTCGATGGCCCAGATGGCCGGCCACTTCCGATGATCGCGCCCGTCGCGATGCAGATGGGCCGGCATGTCGCGCGCCAGATCAAGTCGAGGGTTTCCGGCGGTTCACTCGTGGCGTTTGCCTACAAGGACAAGGGCCAGATGGCGACGATCGGACGCCGGCGCGCGGTGGTCGAGGCTCCCGGCGGGATTCGACTGCATGGCACGCCCGCCTGGCTGGCGTGGCTCGGGCTGCACGTGTTCTACCTCGCGGGCGGGCGAAACCGGGTGAGCGTCGTCGCGAACTGGATGTGGAACTACATCGCATGGGGCATCGGGCCGCGCCCGACGGTCATCGACTGATCAGCTGTCGACGACGGTCCGGGCACCGATGACCCGATATTCGGGCGGCCGCAAAGGACCGCACGTGCTGGCATTGTGCGGCAGAAGGATGCGTCAGGCCCGAGGGTGCAGGCTCAATGCTGATCTCCGACCCTGCGGACGGCGTATCGCACGGTTTCGCCGACGCTGAGGTGAAGCTCGGAGGCAAGGCGCTTGAGGTCGCCGTGGGTCTCGACGTCAATGCGCACGCTCGTCGGCTACTTGGAGTTGACGTACTGCTTGAGGGGCACCCAGCACGTCACGGTGCGCACCCCCTCGGTCCAGCCCTTCGCCATCGGATAGATGTACGACCAGCCGCGGCTGTACGGGTCCTTGATCCCCCCGCTGTACGTGTTCTTGAAGCCCTTGCACTTCGCGGCGGCCTTGCTGTTGAGGGAGCGAGATCCCGGGTACTTCTGCCCGATGCTGCCGACGGTCGGCCTTGAGACGAGCACCCACTGCTTCGAGGGGTTCGTGCACTGCTGGGCCGAGGTCTTCGTCGGGCTCGGCATCTTCGAGTAGCCGACGCCGGGGGTGCAGTAGTTGAAGACCGATAGGTCCGCGACGTTGTCACCGACCCACTGGGCGGCTGGCTTGGGTATCTCGCCGAGGCTGAGACCGCTGCTGTAGACGAGATCGCAGCGGATCCAGCGATCGCCAGCGGCGTATTCGACGCTATTCGGGAAGAGCGCAACCGGCCGGAACCGTGAGGGGACCGGGGAGTTCAGGCCCATGTAGGCATTCATCCGCTGGACGGTGCAGTTGCTCGCGCGCACCGCGGCGATCTGCTTGGCGCTGGCCTTGGCGGGGTCAGGAAAACTAGGCGGCAGGGACCCGACGAAGAAGGTCTCCGAGAGATGGGGGCCCTCGCAGGATGCCGTCGACTGGAGGTTGGACCCCTTCTTGGGGCCGAGCGGTGCATTCACATGGCACTGCCCGCTCGTTGGCTCCGCAGCACTGGCCGGCGGAAGGCCGAATGCAGTGGTGAGGGAGGCGCTTATGCTGGCGCAGCAGGCGGCAGCGGCCACGATTCTGGCAATTCGACGCATGGGTGCTCCTGTTCCGGGGGCTTCCATGTTAACCCGGATTTGGGGCCCGGCCGCCCTCCGGCCGACGGGATATGCGCGGTTCGATTTGTGCGGAGGGGGGCGCTTTCCACACAGACATCGGGCATGATGCCTACATGAGAACTGTGGCAATCCTTGCGAACAAGGGCGGAACGGGGAAGACCAGCCTCACGATTGGACTCGCCTCGGCAGCTGCGCATCGGGGCATGTCCGTGCTCGTTGTCGACCTCGACCCTCAGGGCAATTCGACGAGCATCCTACGATCCCAGGTTGGAGAGTCGAGCGTGGCCGACGTCCTCGCGAGTCCCACGAAAGGGGTCATCGAGTCGGCGATCGCCCCCTGCGACTGGGATGCGTACATCGGCGAACTCGACGTCCTGCCATCGCACCCGAACGTCATCAGGTTCGACGCCTGGAACGGCTCGGGCGCCCTCGGCAAGTTGAGGCGGGCCCTCGCGCTCGTGCAAGGCTATGACGTCGCATTCATCGACTGCCCGCCCTCGCTCGGCGCCCTCACCCGGGAGGCGCTCACGGCGGCCGACCGTGCAGTGATCGTCACGACCCCGACGTACTTCGGCGCGCAGGGCGTCCAGCGCGCAGTCGAGGAGATCACCGAGATTGCCGGCAGCACGAACCCTGAGTTGAGCCTTGCCGGTGTTGTCATCAATAAGGTTCGCAGTGTCTCCGAGGAGCACGACTTCCGGGTCAAGGAGATGATCGCCCTCGTCGGCGCGAAGTCGGTGCTCAAGCCGTCGATGCCCGAGCGGATCGCGTTTCAGCAGGCTGAGGGCACGGGCACCCCGGTGCAACTGCTCGGCACGGCCGGGTCGCGCGAGGTGACCCTCATCCTCGATGACTACCTGACGAAGATCCTGCAGTAGGCGTTGCGGTTAGGCGCCCTACGAAATGGGCGTGATCGCCGGCTCGTCCTCATCGCTCGGGAGCAGGCGATCGAGCAGGTACCCGAGCGCGAGCGACCCGAGGACGAACACGAGGAATCCGAACACGCCGACCGGCGTCTTGATGGATTCGTTGCTCGCCGGGTCATCCGGGCACATCCCGAGGCCGCACTCGGGCAGCACCGTCACGGCGATGATGACGAGATAGACGAACGTCCACACGACGACGGTCAGCGTGGCGATCCGCATCGGACCCTTGCGGCGGAGCACCCCGGTGTCACCGAGGTTGAACTGGCCGCTGAAGAGCAGCAGAACCGCGCAGCCGGCCGCGCCGACGGCGAAGGTGATGAAAGCCCAGGTGTAAAGGTGGAAGCCGGCAACGGCCGGCCCGTACCCGGGATCGCCCGGGGTCGCGATGTGCAGGAGGATCTGCCGCGTGCTCGCGGCGCCGCCCGTGAGTGCGGCGAGGATGCTCACGGCGTAATGGGCCGGTCGCATGCCCCACAGCAGGTTCATGATGGGACCCACGGCGAGGCCGATCATCCCTGAGCGCTGCAGCAGGCAGAGGGGGCACGGCTGCTCGCCGACGACGATCTGCAGGTCAAGGGAGCCGGTGAGCACGCCGAGCAGGCCGACGAGCGCGGCGATGTTGATGATCCGAAAGACAAGCAGTTGCCTTGAAGCCGTCATGTTCACCGGGTGCCTGTCCTAGAAATTCAAGGGGATCGGGTCGGTCATGTGCAGCTTGAGCAGCACAAGGCTCCAGAGCATCGTGACCACTGCAACGGGGATGGTCCAGCGGGCGCGTCGGGATATGCCGGCGAACACGACGATCCACAGTACGAACATGGAGAACATCACGAGGAGATCGTAGCGTGATGTCCTCCGCGCGGGCCTCGTTTGCCTCGAACGCTCGCTCAGTCGGAATCAGCGACGCCGAGAGCCTAGGCTGCCAACCGTGAGAGTCCTCGTACCTGCCGAGACGCGAGTGGGTGAACGACGCGTGGCGATCTTGCCGCAGGTTGTCTCGAAGTTCATGCAACTCGGTATTGAAGTCCATGTTCAATCAGGAGCAGGCATCCATGCATTCGCTTCGGACGCTGCCTACCGGGATGCGGGGGCCACGGTGATCGAGCCGGCCCACGTGGGCGGGGCCCTTGCCGACGCGGATGCCATCGCGTCCGTCCGGCCCCTTGACTACCAGCACGCCTCGCGCATGAAGGCGGGGGCCGTGTCGATCTCCTTCCTGTCTCCGGCGGCCGATGTCGAGACAGTGCGCGGCCTGCGTGATGCGGGGGCGACAGGGCTTTCCTTCGACCTGCTCCCGCGGATCTCTCGAGCGCAGTCGATGGACGCCCTGACCTCACAGGCGCTCGTCACCGGCTATCGGGCGGCGGTCGTTGCGGCTGATCACCTTCCACGGTTCTTCCCGCTCTTCATGACCGCGGCCGGCACGGTGCAGCCGGCAAAGGTCCTCGTCCTAGGTGCCGGCGTCGCGGGCCTTCAGGCGATTGCGACGGCGAAGCGGCTCGGCGCCAGAGTCTCGGCCTACGACGTTCGGCCCGCCAGCGCCGACGAGGTCCGGTCGATGGGCGCGGTATTCGTCACCCTCGACCTCGAGCAGATCGAGGGTGCTGGGGGCTACGCCCGGGAAATGACCGACGATCGTGCGGCACGTCAGCGGGAGCTCCTCGCCCCGTACGTGGCCGCCTCCGATGTCGTCATCACGACCGCCTCGATCCCCGGCCGCGAGGCACCGCTCCTCGTCACGCAATCGATGGTTGAGGCCATGTCGGCCGGCTCTGTCGTGGTCGACCTTGCGAGCGAGAGCGGCGGCAACGTCGAAGGATCCGTCGCGGGCGAGGAGGTCCGCTTCGGCGAGGTCCTCGTGTGGGGTGCCCGCGACGTCGCGAGCCAGATGCCGGTCCATGCCTCGCAGCTGTACTCGATGAATGTTTTTGCGCTGCTCGGGCTGACCGCCTCCGATGGCTCGGTCTTCGTCGATCCGCAGGACGAGATCATCGACGGGTGCGCTGTCGTCCTGAACGGCGAGGTCCGCAACGAAGCAGCGCGCGGGGCGCTGCTTGGAGGGGAGTGACCCATGGACGGCATCGCATTGCTGACGATCTTCGTGCTGAGCATCTTCGTCGGCCTCGAGGTCGTGTCGAAGGTGAGCACGGTGCTTCACACCCCGCTCATGTCCGGGGCGAATGCCATCCACGGCATCGTCCTCCTCGGCGGCATCATCGTGACGGGCTCGGCTGAGCATCCCCTGGAGATCACCCTCGGGGTCATCGCGATCCTGCTCGGATCGATCAACCTCGTGGGCGGCTTCGTCGTCACCGACCGGATGCTCGAGATGTTCAAGCCGAAACGGCCCGCACCCACCGAGAAGGCCGGGGGCTCGGCATGAGCTCCTCCTGGTCCCAGCTCGCGAACCTCGTCGCGGCGGTGCTCTTCATCCTCGCGCTCAAGGGCCTGTCGTCCCCGAAGACCGCCCGCAACGGCAACCTGCTCGGTGCGGCCGGCGCGCTTCTCGCGACCGTCGTCCTGTTCTTCAGCGGCATCAAGCTCAGCAACCTGCTCCTCATCATCGCGGCGATCCTTGTCGGGAGCGCGATCGGTGGAATCTCTGCCCGTCGGGTGAAGATGACCCAGATGCCGCAACTCGTCGCCCTCTTTAACGGCGTCGGCGGAGGCGCGGCAGCGCTCATCTCCGTCGTCGAATACCTCGAGGCGGGTGCCGGCGAGCCGGTCGCCCTCGCCGCGACCGTGTTCACGGTGGTCATCGGCTCGATCTCGTTCAGCGGCTCGATCGTGACGTTCCTGAAGCTGCAGGAGCTCATGACCTCGCGCCCGGTCATCGTCCCCGCCGGGAAGTACGTGACGATCCTCGTGGCGGCGGCAACGCTCGGTGCGGCAGTGTGGCTGGTCGCTGCGCCCCAGACGTGGCTGCTCGTCGCACTCCTGGTGCTGTCCCTCGTGCTCGGGATCTTGTTCGTACTGCCGGTGGGCGGGGCCGACGTGCCGATCGTCATCTCGTTGCTCAACGCCTTCACCGGGCTGTCGGTCGCGGCCAGCGGCTATGTCCTGGGCAACGTGCTCCTCATCATCGCCGGAACGCTCGTCGGTGCGTCGGGCACGCTCCTCACCCGCGAGATGGCAAAGGCAATGGGCAGGCCGATCACCGCGACGCTGTTCGGCGCGTTCAATGGCACGACGGCGGGCGGATCCGGGACAGGCGACCCTGATCGGCCGGTCCGGTCGGCGAGTCCGAACGACGTTGCCATCATGCTCGGCTACGCGCACAAGGTGATCCTCGTGCCGGGCTACGGCCTCGCGGTCGCCCAGGCCCAGGGCACCCTCCGCGAACTCGCCGACCTGCTGACGGCGAGGGGGGTCGAGGTCGATTACGCGATTCACCCGGTGGCCGGTCGAATGCCGGGCCATATGAACGTCCTCCTCGCGGAGGCGAGCGTGCCGTACGAGCAGCTCAAGGAGATGGACGAGATCAACCCGGAGTTCGCCATGACCGACGTCGTCCTCGTCGTCGGGGCGAATGACGTGGTGAACCCAGCAGCGCGCACCGACAGGTCGGCACCCATCTACGGGATGCCGATCCTCAACGTGGATCAGGCGCAGCAGGTGGTGTTCCTCAAGCGATCGATGCGCCCGGGGTTCGCGGGCATCGAGAACGAGGTGCTCTTCGACCCGAAGACCACCCTGCTCTTCGGAGACGCAAAGGACTCCCTGACCAAGGTGGTAGCAGCGCTCAAGACCCTCTAACGCCCGCAGGCACGAACCATCCGGCCCGGATTCCGGGGCAGATGAGTTGCGGGGTTACTCGGCGACGCCGTAGAGGCGGTCGCCTGCGTCTCCGAGGCCGGGCACGATGTAGCCCTTCTCATTCAGGTGCGAATCGACGGCGGCCGTCACGACCGTCACATCGACCTCACGGTCGTCGTAGGCAGCCTCGAGGCGCGCGATCCCCTCGGGGGCAGCGAGCAGGCAGATCGCCGTGACGTCGCGGGCCCCGCGCTCGAGCAGCAGGTCGATTGCGGCGACGAGGGTTCCGCCGGTGGCGAGCATGGGGTCGAGGACGAACACCTGCCGGTGCGCGAGATTATGCGGCAGGCGATCGGCGTAGGTCGTTGCAGTGAGCGAGGTCTCGTCACGGACCATGCCGAGGAATCCGACCTCTGCGGTCGGCATGAGCTTCACCATGCCATTGAGCATGCCCAGCCCGGCACGAAGGATCGGGACCACCAGGGGCTTGGGCTCGGCCATCTCCATGGCCGTGCACGGGCCGACCGGGGTCCTGATGTCAACCGGCTTGACGAGGAGCGTCCGCGTCGCCTCGTACGCGAGGAGCGTGACGAGTTCCTCCGCGAGAAGCCGGAAGGTCGCGGACGAGGTGTCCTCGGCCCGGAGGCGTCCGAGCTTGTGGGCGACGAGCGGGTGGTCGATGACAAGGGTGCGCATAGCCGCGAGAGTAGTCGTCGATGTGACGCGGCCTACCCCGACGTGCCACGATCACCCCATGGGCAGCGAAGGCGTGGACGCACTATCGATCGACTTCGCCGTTGCCTGCTGGCGCGAGGAGGGCCTGTGGACTGTTCTCGCGCTCCCCGAGCGAAGCACCTCCTCGGCCGATGCGCTCGTCGCGGCACTGCGGCAGTTCCCGGGCGAGGGAGGGGTATTTGGCTTGGTCGGCGTCTCCGACGAGTTCTTCGTCGCCGTGCGTCAGATGGGCGATCGCACGCGTGCACTCATCAGCGATGGCACGGCAATCCTCGACTGGGACCTCGCCGAGGAGCTGGCCGACCTCGTCGGGCTCGAGCAGGACGAGGATGACCTCGAGGAGTTCGAGCCGGTCGGCGACCTGGCCCTGTTCGCGGACTTCGGCCTGGACGCGACCGAACTTTCCCTGCTGTGCGGTGACTCGGACCTCTACCCGGACGAGCAGGTTCGGTTGATCGCCAAGCGCGTGGGCTTCCTGCCGCAACTTTCCGCCGCCTTGCCGGCTGGATGACCCGCATCACGACCCCTGACGCCGCTGCCATGCACCTGGCGCTTGCTGAGGCTGCGAAGGCCGGGGCGGCCGGCGACATCCCCATCGGCGCGATCGTGCTTGACCCGCAGGGGGCGGTCCTCGCTGCGGCAGGCAATGCGCGTGAACGTGCCGTCGACCCGACGGCCCACGCGGAGATCCTCGCGCTCCGGGCAGCTGCAGCGGTGATTGGCGATTGGCGGCTGGAAGGCTGCACGCTGGCCGTCACTCTTGAGCCCTGCCCGATGTGCGCAGGGGCGGTGGTGATGTCCCGTATTGCTCGGCTCGTCTTCGGGGCATGGAATGACGAGTACGGTGCCGCGGGCTCAGCATGGGATCTGGTGCGGGATCGGCGCCTCAACCATCGCCCGGAGGTCGTTGGCGGGGTGCTCGAGCAGGAGTGTGGCAGGCTTGTGCAGGATTACTTGGGACTACGGCGAACAGGAGGCCGGCGTTGAATGCGTTGAGAGAAAGCGTGATCCGGCATCCGCGAAGGCGACGAAGGCCAGTATGGGCAATCCTGCTCATGGTCACCCTGGGCACCGTGGCCCTCTTTGGCTTGGGCTTCGCGATCTCGGTGCTGTTGCGCGATCAGGGCACCCCGGCTGCGGACGAGGCTGGAGTAGCCACCGTGACCGCCGCTCCGCTGCCTTGCTCGACGACCATGGTGACGCCGGCCGAGATACTCCCGCGCACCAGCCGGGTGACCATCAACGTCTACAACGGGACGAAGCGGCAGGGGCTCGCAGGCACCACCGCCGATGCGCTTGCTGCTCGCGGGTTCGAAGTGAAAGAGGTTGCGAACGACCCGGAAGGGCAGAAGGTCGTCGGCGTTGCGGAGATCCGCTACGGCCCCAAGGGAGCGGAGGGCGCCAAGCTGCTGGCCTACTACCTCCCCGGCGCCGAGATGCTGCCGGACGATCGAAGCAAGAAGGCCGTCGATGTCGTCATCGGCCGGGAGTTCACCGAGATCCTCGGCGAGGCCAAGGTCGCGGCGTCCCTCGCATCGCCCTCGCCCTCTACCTCGGGGCCTGGCTGCGCGGCTGCTGCGCTCATCGCGCCGGTTGATGACCCCAACGCGGAAGCTTCGGGCGCCCCGACCCCGGCATTGACCCCGAGTGCGTCAACCAACCCGGCGGAGGGCTAAACCGGTTTCTGCACTCTGCCGGTCGCTGCATCATCCTCCATCGGCCTTGGCGTAGGCCGGGTACGCAGCGTCTCCGATGGCGCCGTTCACGTCGATCATCCCGTACGTCGAGTTCACGGCCAGCGCGACCACCGCGCCGGTCTTGGGGTTGCAGGCGACGTTCGCCTCGTACCCGACGGCTTGGCCGCTGTGGGAGAGCCAGTCACCCTGCCGGATGATCCCAAGGCCGTAGTTCCCTGCGTCGATCTTCGTGGTCTTCAGGCGCTGGGCCGACACCTTCGGCGGGAGGAGGCTTGTTCCGAGGCAGAGACCTCCCCATTTGGCAAGGTCGCCGATGGTCGAATAGGCCCCGCCCCCTTCCTTGCCCCAGTCCATGCGCCAGGCCCCGACGTCGGTCGTCGCGGTGAGCGAGGGTGACAGCGGGCCGAACTCGGCGGCGAGAAGCGCGCCGGAGTAGCCGGTCGCCTTGGGGTTCGGTAGGACATTCGTCCCGGCGGGGAGCCGGGACTGCTTCATGCCGGACTGCCTGAACACCGAGTTCACGAGCTGCTCGGGGGTGAGTCCGGTCACCTTCTTCATCACCTCGCCGAGAATGATGTAGTTGGTCGTGGAGTATCCCCCGGGCGCTGGTATTGCCTTGCCCTTCGCCAGCCCGAGGGAGATGAGGTCGCCGCGGGTGAACGCGCGCTGCGGGTCGCTGACCATGATCCCCACGGCGGCGTCGGCGTAGTCCGGGATTCGACTCGTCATGCCGAGCAACTGCTTCACCGTGGCCTTGGCGATGGCCGGGTACTTCCTGGCGAGGGCCGGATCGAGGTCCTTGACCGTGTCCGTGAGAGCAAGCTGCCCTCCGGCCACCCGTTCGAGGACGGCCGTGGCGAACACCGTCTTGGTGATCGATCCGATGCGGAATGCATCCTTGGTGGTCGCTGGTGCGCCGCCGATCACTGCCTGTCCGTAGCCCTGCTCGTAGTAGCCCTTCTCCGGGTCCCAGACCGCGAGCCAAAGGCCAGGGGTCTTGTCGACCGACTGAGCGAGGTACTGAGCGGCGGCCGTGTCGATCGCTGTGCGATCGGCTGCGGGCATCTGCCTGCTGCGGTCGATGGGCGCGGGCTGCGCGAGTGCGACGGCGGTGGGCGCCGGGGCTGCCTGGACTGCGGCGGGCGTGAAGCCGGCGGCAATCGCGGCGGCGAGTCCTGCGGCGATGAGGGCGGGGATCTTGTTCATTGGGAAAGCGTACCCGACCTCCCACCATGGAGGCTTCTGCTGCCCGCTCGTCCACAGAGGTCTCGAAGGAGGGTGCGGGTGCTAGCGCACGGGAGGTCTCTTGGACCGCGGCGTGATCTGCCCGCCGCAGCTGCCGGGCGCCACGCGCGTGAGGATGCCGCGGCGCCGCGCCTTCTCAACCCAGCTCACCACGGTCCGCTCAGAGACTTGGCGCTCGGCGGAAATCGCCTTCGCATAGCCGCGTCCGATTGCGAGGTACTCGCGGGCGATGGACTCGAGGAAGTCGTCGCTCAGTTGCTCGTTGGCGGGGCGCTTGAGCTCCGCGGCGGCGGGGAACCCGATGAGGGGAAGGTCGTGCGTGAAGGGGTCGATCCCGCGGCTGAGCAGCGCCGGGATGCCGACCTTCACGACCTCCAGTGGTGATGCCCAGCGAAACTCGCGCTGCATCCGGTACGGATCCATGCCGGACGGCACATGGGCATTCATTCGAACGAGGGCGGGCTCGCCGTCGATCAGATCGATCGTCCCCTCGATCAGCCATGACACCTCGCCGGTTTCCGGCTCGACGGACATGTGGTCGACGATGACCGGAAGGGGGAAGGACCGGTCTGGGGAGATCTGCCAGGTGCGCTTGCGGCCGGGGGCGGGACGGATCCGCGACGTCACCCCTGGTCGGTCAACGCGTGCCACCCGGCCTCCGTCCTTACACAGTGACTTCGCAGCATACATTCGAGGTGCGGGGCACTTCCGTTCCATCACCGGCGCGGGACCGATACCGATACCGACACCGGCGAGTTATCCGGTTCGTACGCCGGCGCGGAGGGAATCGATCGCCAGCAGAGTGTTCAGCGTTGCAGCACGATCAACGCGAGCCACGAGCCAAGCCCCATCATCGAGATCACCAGGACTCCGACTGAGCAGCCGGGGGAGACCTCGCCGAATTCTGCGCCCGCATTCCTACACTCCGCGTATGACTCTGCCATCCAGCGCCCCGGGTGACCGGCGCCTGCAACTGCTCAATGCCTACGAGGCCAAGACCGACCTGCTGCTGTCGGCCCTCGCTCTGGTGTACCTCGTCACCTATTCCACCCAGATGATCGCTTACGACCCGGAGGCTCAGTGGTTCAGGTGGGCGACCGTGTTCGGCAATTTCCTGTGGCTGCTGTTCGTGGTGGACCTCGTCTTTCGGATCGGGCTGTCGCCGGACAGAAGGCGGTTTCTGCGCACCCATGTACTTGACGTCGTCACCGTCGCTGTGCCGCAGTTCCGGGCGCTTCGGGCGCTGCGAGCCTTCAACAGCGACGGCATCCTGTCGAAGAAGCGCGGGGCAGTCACCGGCAAGGCGGTTGCGAGTGCCGTGATGACCACGGCGTTCGTCGTCTGGGTGGGCAGCCTGATGGTGCTGGGCGCCGAACGCGGCGCCGCCGGCGCGGAGATCCAGACCTTCGGAGAAGCGATCTGGTGGTCCTTCGAGACGATCACGACGGTCGGTTACGGCGACTTCGTGCCCGTGACGTCGATGGGACGGTTCATCGCGACACTCATCATGCTCGTGGGCATCTCCGTCCTGGGCGTGGTGTCAGCGGGCGTTGCCGCGACGCTCATAAAGCAGAACCCCGCTCCGCCCGCCCAGACTCCAGCCGACGATGTGCTCAAGGAACTCGCCGAACTCAAGCAGATGGTGTCGGACCTGCAGCGTCAGGTTTCGGGGGCCGGATCGGGAACGGCCGGCCATGACCTAGCCGGCAGGTGAATGCGGGGGTCAGTCGATCGTGCCAGCCACGACCGCCCGATTCACCGCGGAGTTGCGCCGGATTGTAAGTGTGCGCGAGAGGACCCCGGCGGAGGCGACGGCCTCCAAGACGCTGCCCCGGATGGCCAGCACGATGAGGAAGAGCGGTAGAGCGGGGCCGGCATGGTCACGATTGAGGGGAACGCGGCCGCACCGGTGCCTGCACCCATACGCTGTGGGCGGCCGACCTCGCTCATGGCGAAACACCCGGACAAGGCACGCTCGTGCACCCCCTCATGGGGTTTCGTAGACCTGAGGCCCCGAGTTTCGTCAGGACCCCTTGGCGGGGTGGTGACGAAACTCCGCGGCC